>NZ_JAKRNN010000027.1:0-55369 GCF_022346785.1 Pantoea sp. ACRSC | reverse complement strand
TTGTAGGTGGGCCAGTTGGTGATTTTGAATTTTTGCTTTGCCACGGAACGGTCTGTGTTGTCGGGAGGATGCGTGATCTGATCCTTCAACTCAGCAAAAGTTCGATTTATTCAACAAAGCCGAATCGAGGCGAAATCGACCGCCTGGCCCTGCGCCGCTTTCGCCATCAGATCGATAAAGCCGGGATGCAGCAGCACGCCCGCGATAGCGATGGCCAGCGACATATTGGTTTTAAACTTCAGCGAGGCGGACGCGGCAACCATCACCGGCAGGAAGAAAAATGCGCCGTCGCCGATCACCGTCAGGATCGTCAGGGTCGAAGAGCCTTTCGGCAGCACGCCGCTCATCTCCAGCACCATCGCCAGCAGCTTCACCATTGAGCCGCCGATAATGGCCGGAATCAGCGGCGACATGGTGCCCACCAGCGCATCAAGAATGCCGGCGCCGATACCTCTCAGGGTAATTTTGCGCTTCACCGCCGCGCCGCCTGAGGCGGCCGGGGTGCCGAGTTCAAGGATCGCCTGATAGGCCTTGCCGACGTTGTTGCCGATAATGACCTGACACTGGGTCTCCTTGTGGACCACGCCCATTACGCCGGGCAGCGCTTTAAGCGCGGCGCTGTCGATAAGAGCGGGATCTTTCAGCACGAACCGCAGGCGGGTCATGCAGTGGGTCACTGCCTCAATATTTTGCATGCCGCCCAGCGACTGTACGATGGCGCGAGAGACTTCTGCGTAGGGATTAGGCATAGTTTTGCGTCTCTGTTGTTATGAGTAGAGTGTTTTTTACCGGCGGCCTGCTGTTGTAGGGACAGAGTGTGCGCTGATTCGCCAGAGCGGGATGATGCGCCATAGGAAACCGGTTTCACAAAAGCATGAACAGTTGCAAAATTGATAACAAGATGCAAAAAGCGGATATTTTCTAAACTGTGATTACTGTCACTTACTGGATTGATGCCTGTCGAGCGGGGTCTGAGGTTAAGTAGACTGCTCAGCTGACTGAAGGAGAAGGGAAAAATTATGGCCACCATACTTGAGGTCGCGAAACGGGCGGGCGTGTCAAAAGCCACAGTGTCCAGAGTGCTGTCGGGCAATGGCTATGTCAGTCAGGAGACGAGGGAAAAGGTGATGCAGGCGGTGACCGAAACGGAGTTCCGCCCCAATTTACTGGCGCGCAATTTGTCGGTGAAATCGACCCAGACAGTCGGGCTGGTCGTGACCAATACCCTCTACAGCGGCAACTACTTTTCCGAGCTGATGTCGCACTCCGCGCGCATGCTGGAGCAGCAGGGCCGCCAGCTTATTCTGGCGGACGGCAAGCACAGCGCGGCGCAGGAGCGGGCGGCGATCGATTTTCTGCTCGACCTGCGCTGTGACGGCATTATCATCTACCCGCGCTTTCTCAGCGTTGACGAAATGGATGAGATTATCGCGCAGCATAAGCAGCCGGTGCTGGTGGTGAACCGACGCCTGCGCCAGCACCACAGCTTCTGCATCTACGCCGACCAGAAGCGGATCAGCGCGATGGCGGTGAAAGCGCTTATCGATCTCGGGCATCGGGATATCGGCTTTATCACCGGCTCGCTTGATTCCCCGACCGGCCTTGAGCGCCTCGCCGGCTATAAAGCGGCGCTGGAGGAGAGCGCTATTCCGCTGCGCGCGGCGCTTATCGTGCAGGGCAACTGGCATGCAGAGAGCGGGGCGCAGGCAGCGGCTGCCTTGCTCGCCAGCGGCTGCCCCTTTAGCGCGCTGGTAGCCAGCAACGATGAGATGGCGATTGGTGCCATCAGAGCGCTGACCACGGCAGAGATAGCGGTGCCGAAGCAGGTGTCGGTGCTGGGCTTTGACGATATCCCGCTGGCACCTTTTACCGTTCCCGCGCTCTCCAGCGTTAAAATCCCCGTCACGGAAATGATCCAGGAGGCGATCGCGCGCCTGCTGGCGATGCTCGACGGCGGCTCGTGGCAGGACGCCGAGGCGTTCGCCGCCAGCCTGTCGCTGCGCGAATCGGTGGCGCCCGGCCCGTTTTCGCGCTAGCTGACGCTGGTGGTTAGCCAGCTTTTCAGCTCTGCCAGCTCCTCATGCTGTGCGGGAAAGGCCACTTGCAGCCGCGCGACCGCAGCGGCGAGCGCGTCGGGACGATAGTCGACGCCCTGCAGCTGCGTCGCCAGCATCTCCAGCGGCGCGGGATTGAGGCTGTCGCTAAAGATCTGGCAGCGTCTAATTACGCCGCGCTCGACGTCGAAATGGATCTCCACGCCGCCCCAGGCGAAACGGGTATCAAGCAGGTGAGAGAAGTCGGGTGAGTGGCCAAAGTTCCACTCCCAGCTGCTCTGGCGTGCAAACTGCTCGGCAAAGCCAGGGAGATCGGGCAGTGCCTCTGGCGAGATGCGTTCCGGCTGGCAGCGCGCCTGGTAGTAATCAAAAAAGGATTCTGTGACAGCGTCACAAATTGCCGCGTAGTTTATCTCCGGCGCAATCTCCGTTAAATTCGCCACGCGTGAACGCACGGAGGTAATGCCTTTGGTATGCAGCTTTTTGATGTCCGGGTTGAGATAATCCGCCAGCCGCGATAGATCAGAATTGATTAAAAAAGTACCATGATGGAAGCCGCGATCGGGAGTTTCATGATAGGCGGAGCCGGATATTTTGCGACTTTCCTCGCCGCGCCTGACCACCAGATCGTTGCGCCCGGACGCCTCGGCCTCAATCCCCAGCGCGCTCAGCGCACGTAAAATAATGCCGGTCGAAACGCTCTTGTCATACTCCGGCTTGCCCGCCATAAAGGTAAAACAGCAGTTGCCGAGATCGTGAAATACCGCGCCGCCGCTGCTGCGGCGCGCCAACTTAATGCCGTCCTGCGCCATACGCCGCGTATTGCACTCTTTCCAGGGATTTTGTGCCCGGCCGATTACCACGGTTTCGGCATTGCGCCACAGAAACAGCACCTTCTGCGTGGCGGGCATCTGCCGGTAAATGCAGGTCTCGACGGCGAGGTTAAACCAGGGATCGTTTGATTCTGAAAGCAGCAGGCGCAGCGTGGTCATCTCTTCTCCAGAGGCAGTAAGCAAAGCAGGCATTCATTTTAACGCGCTTCGACGTCGCCAGCATGATGGCGCGTGCTCTGATTAAAGCGGCTTAAGGTTTCCCTAAAGTTAATGCAGCATGCTGTCCGCTCCTGTTAACAGATGGACTGCAAGCATGTTTTTCCCGCTCAATAAAAGACCGACGCTGAATCGGCTCTCTTTTTTATTGCTGTTTTCGATTTATATCGCGGTATTTCTTAACCTGGCCTTTTACCGCCAGGTCATCGCTGCCATGCCGCTGGACAGCGTGCGCAACTGGCTGGTCTTTCTCTCGATGCCGCTGGTGGCGATTTCAGTAATTAATATCGTTGCGACCATCGCCTCTTTTATCTGGCTCGATCGCCTGATTATCGCGCTGTTTATTCTGGTCTCCGCCGCTGCGCAATATTTCATCTGGAATTACGGGGTGATTATTGATCGGTCGATGCTGGTCAATATCCTCGATACCACGCCGTCCGAGAGCTTTGCGCTGTTGACGCCGCAGCTGGTGGCGACGCTGCTGCTTTCCGGCGTGGTAATGGCGGGAGTGGCGTTCTGGGTGCGGGTTCGTCCCACCAGCCCCTTCTGGAAAAGCGCGGTTTATCGCATTGTTAGCGTGGCGGCGTCGGTGATCTGCATTCTGCTGGTGGCCTCGCTGTTCTACAAAGATTACGCTTCGCTGTTCCGCAATCAGAAAGAGCTGGTGAAGTCGCTCAGCCCGTCAAACGCTATTACCGCCACGCTCTCCTGGTATAAGCACAACCGGGATTTAAATCTGCCGCTGGTGAAAATCGGTGAAGATGCACGCCTGCAGCCGGCGATGCAGACGGGCAAAAAGAATCTGACTATTTTAATCGTCGGCGAAACGTCGCGCGCGGCCAACTTTTCCCTGTCGGGCTACGAGCGCGAGACCAACCCGCTGCTGAAGAACGATAACATCACCTATTTTCCGCATACCGCCTCCTGCGGCACGGCGACGGCGGTGTCGGTTCCCTGCATGTTTTCCGGTATGCCGCGCGTTCACTACGATGACGCGCTCGCCGGGCATCAGGAGGGACTGCTGGATGTGATTCAGCGCGCCGGCATTAAGGTGCTGTGGAATGATAACGACGGCGGCTGTAAGGGCGCCTGCGACCGCGTGCCGCATCAGGATCTCTCCAGCCTCAATCTGGCGGGGATGTGCATTAAGGGCGAATGCTACGACGAGGTGCTGTTTCACGGGCTGGAGGATTATATTCAACAGCTACGGGGCAACGGCGTGATCGTGCTGCATACCATCGGCAGCCACGGCCCGACTTACTATAATCGCTATCCGCCCCAGTTCCGTCGCTTTACGCCAACCTGCGACACCAACCAGATTCAGGACTGTTCGCAGCAGCAGCTGGTGAATACCTATGACAACACCCTGCTGTACGTCGATTTTATCGTCGACAAGGCGATTAAGCTGCTGCAGGCGCATCAGGACAGATTCACTACCAGCCTGGTCTATCTCTCCGATCATGGCGAATCGCTGGGCGAGAACGGCACCTACCTGCACGGCATGCCCTACGCTATCGCACCGGAGGTACAGAAACATGTGCCGATGCTGATCTGGCTGTCGCCGGACTACCAGCAACGCTATGGCGTCAACAAGCGTTGTCTCGACAAGCTGGCGGCGCAGGATAACTTCTCGCAGGATAATCTCTTCTCTACCATGCTGGGGCTAACCGGCACGGCGACAAAGGTCTATAAAGCGGAAGATGATATTCTGACCTCCTGCCGTAAAAGCTAACCGAGAAGCCCTGCCAGCGCAGGGCTTTTTTTTACTGGCGGCTGAGCGTCGCGCCGCGGCTGCAAATCACATCACGATACCAGTAGAAGCTCTTTTTACGGCTGCGCTTCAGGGTGCCGGAGCCGTCCTGATGGCGATCCACATAGATAAAGCCATAGCGTTTGGTCATCTCCGCCTTTGATGCGCTCACCAGATCGATGGGGCCCCAGTAGGTGTAGCCCATAACCTCTACGCCATCATTAATCGCCTCCCACACCTGCACCAGATGATCGTTGACGTAGCGGATGCGGTAGTCGTCGTGGATCTGGCCGTCGGCATCGGGTTTATCCTGCGCGCCAAGCCCGTTCTCGACGATAAACAGCGGCTTCTGATAGCGATCCCACAGGAGATTGAGCAGGGTGCGCAGCCCGACGGGATCGATCTGCCAGCCCCATTCCGAGCTGTCGAGGTGGGGATTAGGCACCATATCGAGAATATTACCGCGCAGCTTCGCCGCCTGGCTGGCGTCGGCAGTGGCGCAGCCGGACATGTAATAGCTGAACGAGACGAAATCGACCGTATGGCTCAGCGCCTCAAAGTCTGCCGGTTCGGTGCAAAGCGTAATATTCTGTTCCCGGAAGTAGCGTTTTATGTAGCCAGGATAACGGCCGCGGCACTGCACGTCGCCGAAGAACTGCCAGCGTTGGTTTTCCTGCAGCGCGGCGAGCACGTCGTCAGGCTTACAGGTCAGCGGATAGAGCAGGCCGCCAAGCAGCATATTGCCGATGCGCGCGTCAGGGATCAGCTCGTGGCAGGCTTTCACCGCCAGGGCGCTGGCGACCAGCTGATGATGGATCGCCTGATAAATCTCCGCCTGACTCACATCACCCTGCAGACCCACGCCGGTCAGCGGCGCATGCAGCGACATATTGATTTCATTGAAGGTCAGCCATAGCTTAACCTTGCTGCGATAGCGCGCGAAAACGGTACGCGCGTAGCGTTCAAAAAAGGTGATGAGCTGACGGTTGCCCCAGCCGCCATAGTTCTGCACCAGCCCCCAGGGCATCTCATAGTGCGACAGGGTTACCAGCGGCTGGATGCCGTGACGCGCCAGTTCGTCAAACAGCTTATCGTACCAGGCCAGGCCCGCCTCATTCGGCGCCTGTTCATCACCCTGCGGAAACAGGCGCGCCCAGGCGATAGAGACGCGCAGACAGGTAAAGCCCATTTCCGCAAACAGCGAAATATCCTCGGGATAGCGGTGATAAAAATCGATAGCGATATCTTTGATGCTGGCGTCGCCGGGCTGGCGCTGCACCACCGGCCCGAGAATGCCCTCAGGCTGCATGTCAGAGGTGGTCAATCCCTTGCCGTCTTCGCGATACGCGCCTTCAGCCTGATTCGCTGCCAGCGCACCTCCCCATAAAAAGTCCTGTGGGAACTCACTCTTCATTGATGTCTCCTTTTGTTGCAGCGCTTAGTCAGCGCGCCGCGGCTGTGGTAAGCCCGCAATCACCGTCAGCAGGCAGGCAAGAATCAGGGAAAGCGCGGTGCCAGCGACAGCGCCCCAGAAGGCGTTATCGATGCCGCCTGGGGGAATGATCTGCGCCAGGGTAAAGATGCTCGCCAGCCCGATTGAATAGGCCTGGCTGTGGCTCATCGCAACAATGGCACCGCCAAGCGCGCCGCCGACGCAGCCGAAAATAAAGGGGCGACGGCAGGGCAGCGTCACGCCGTAGACGGCGGGTTCGGTAATGCCGAACACCCCTGAAATGACGCTCGATCCCGCCAGCGTTTTCAGCCGCGCATCGCGGGTTTTCAGGAAAACGCCAAGCGTGGCGCCGACCTGACCGAAGACGGCGGGCAGCAGGATAACCAGCATCGGATCGTGGCCCCACACCGCCATATTGTTCATCATGAGCGGGATCAATCCCCAGTGTACGCCGAAAATCACGCAAACCTGCCACGCCGCGCCGAGCAGCCCGCCGGCGAGCCAGGGGGCAGCCTGATTAACCAGCTGAAAGCCGTCCGCCAGCAGATGACTCAGCGCGGTCGCCAGCGGACCAATTGCCAGAAAGGTCAGGGGAACGGTCACCAGCAGGCAGATCAACGGCGTAAAGAAGGTTTTCACCACCGAGGGCATGACCTTATTACACTGGCGCTCCAGCCAGCAGCAGAACCAGGCGGAGCAGATAATGGGGATCACCGACGAGGCGTAGTTGATAAAGACAATGGGGATGCCGAAGAAAGTGGCGGTTTGCCCCGTTGTCGCTGCCTGAAAAGCGGCCACAATGGTGGGATGAACCAGGGCGCCGCCGAGAACCATCGTGACAAAAGGGTTGCCACCGAACTTTTTACCCGCGGTATAGCCGAGTGCCAGCGGCAAAAAGTAGAACGGCGCGTCAGCCGCAGCGAAGAGTATTTGCCAGGTGCCGCTGCTTTCCGTCAGCCATCCTGCCGCCTGGCAGAGGGCAAGCCCGCCTTTTAAAATCCCGCACGCCGCCATAACCCCGAGAAAGGGCGTGAATATGCCAGAGACCACATCGATAAAGGCCGCCGCCAGCGTCGGTCGTTCTTTGCCCGGCGTTGGCGAAGCGGGCTTTACGTCGTTCAGGTCCGCTTCCTGACAGAGCGCAGCGTAGACATCCCCTACATGGCTACCGATCACTACCTGAAACTGGCCGCCGCTTTCGACCACCATAATCACATCCGGATTAGCTTTCAGACTTTCCGCGTCCGCCTGCTGGCTGTCGTTAAGCTTAAAGCGCAACCGGGTCGCGCAGTGCACCAGACTGTGAATATTTGCTCTCCCGCCGACATGCCTGAGGATGTCCTGAGCGAGTGCCTGATATTTCATGTTAATACCCGCATTGGTTCAAGATGAATAAAGCGCAAAAAAAAACCTGAGAGAACTTATTACCGCATGGCGGCAGCAAGTCTCTCAGGTTTTGCCTGTTGTCAGTAACACCCCTGAAGCGAAAAGAAATTAACAGCCGGGAGAAAAAGAGTCCAGCGCATCGCGCGCAATTAACTGTGATGTCGCTCAATAAATTGAAATTAGTGCGGGCGCGGCTGCTGCTTCCGCCGAAATTAATAAAAATTTACTCAAAGCCTTAACGTGAATATCGGATTATTCCAGCGCGACAGGGTCAATTTAACTTCCCATTTACAAAGGCAGCAATTTTAAAATCAATTGCGCCTGTCTGAATGCGCTCTCACAATTAATTACTCAGTAAGCATAAAACGATTCTCTTTATCTTCTCAGATGCTACTCTCAACAGGCGTAAAAATGAGTAACTGGAACGCAATATTTTCAAAAGCCAGAATAGGGTGAAGCTGTTTTATTTAGGGGAAAGGCATGAGAATAGCGAAAATACTCAACAATAATGCCGTGATCGTGGTAAATGCGCAGCAACGGGAAGAGGTGGTAATGGGGTCAGGGCTGGCCTATAAAAAGCGTCCGGGCGAAGTACTAGACGCGACGCGCATCGAAAAAGTCTTTTGCTTGCAAAGCGATGAGCTAACCAGCCGCTTGGGCGAACTGCTGCGGCAAATTCCGCTCGAGGTGATGATCGCCTGCGATCGCATTATCGCGCAGGCAGCGCAGCAGCTGGGTGAGCTGCATGAAAGCATCTATCTGACGCTGACCGATCATTGCCACTGCGCCATTGAGCGCCACAGACAGGGGCTTAGCCTGAAAAACGCGCTGCTGTGGGATATTGCGCGTCTTTATCCGCGCGAGCTCGCGCTGGGAAAGGAGGCCTGCGCGATCCTCGCGCATCGTCTCAATATTCAACTGCCGGAAGATGAAGCGGGGTTTATTGCCCTTCACCTGGTTACAGCGCAGCTTAACCGCGCGATGCCGGAGGTAATGGAAATGACCCGCGTGATGCAGGATATACTGGATTTCGTAGAAAAGCAGCTGCAGCTAACCTATATACAGGACTCGCTAAGCTATCAGCGGTTTGTTACCCATTTGAAATTTTTTGCCCAGCGTATGCGTAGCCGCACAAGTGAACCCGCTGGAGATGACAGGCTCTGTAATACGATAAAAGCTAATTACGTTACCGCATGGCGGTGTGCAAAAGAAATAGCCAGCATGCTGCACCAAAAATACCGCTACGACCTGAAAAAAGATGAGATGATGTATTTAACTCTTCATATCGAACGAATAAGAACCTGTATGACGGCACCTGCTTAACGCGCTAAAACACGTGGCTCACACAGGTGACAACGTCACTTAAAATTCAGGTTCTGAACCAGATAGCAAGGTAGCTAATAATACTGACTGAAGCGATAAGCAGCGCCAGGTATTCGTCACGTTTAGCATTCAGGGCAGATTTCATTTTTACTCTCCTCAGCAACTGAGTAGAGTTTTACACTTTGCAGCTTAGTGAAACCTTAAGATCGGGAGAGCGCATATGCTGCGCGTCACAGAAAGGGGAATAAAGCCGGCCCTGACAGCAGGGCCGGCAGGCAAGGTTAGCGGTTGGCTTTTAGCGTGCCTTTAAGGCCATGCGGCTCCGAACGCAAGTACTGCGGCGGCGCGCTCGCCTGTGCACCCAGCTCAGCGGCGGCGTGCCACGGCCAGCGCGGATCGTAAAGCACCGCGCGCGCCAGCGCCACCAGATCGGCGGTGCCTTCCTGCAGCACCGCTTCGGCGTGTTTCGGCTCGGTAATCAGGCCCACGGCGATAACCGGGATCTTCACCTCTTTGCGAATGTCGCGCGCAAACGGCAGCTGGTAGCCCGGACCCACCGTAATTGACTGCTGAGGCGCAAGGCCGCCGCTCGACACGTGCACGTAGTCGCCGCCAGCCGCCTCAAACTGTTTGCTGAATTCAATCGACTGCGCGTTGTCCCAGCCGCCCTCTACCCAGTCGGTAGCGGAAATGCGCACGCCGACCGCGATATTATCTGAGACCGCGTCGCGCACGGCGCGGAAAATTTCCAGCGGGAAGCGCATGCGGTTTTCCAGCGAGCCGCCATATTCATCTTCACGGTGGTTGCTGAGCGGCGACAGGAACTGATGCAGCAGATAGCCGTGCGCGGCGTGCAGCTCGATAAGTTCAATCCCCAGCTTTTCAGCACGCTTCGCACTCTCAACAAACTTCTGCTTGATACGAGCGAGATCGTCGCGGCTCAGCGCCAGCGGCGGGCGGTCTTCTTCATGGAAACCTTCAGCTGAAGGCGCGACCGTTTCCCAGCCGCCGTTATCAAGCGCCAGCTGGTGGCCGCCCTCCCAGGGCGCGGCGCACGAGGCTTTGCGCCCGGCGTGACCCAGCTGGATGCCGAGCGGGATCGGCGACCAGGTGCGAATATCCTCCAGCACGGTGCGTAAGGCGGCTTCGGTTTCGTCGTCCCACAGGCCAAGGTCGCCCGGCGTGATGCGGCCAATCGCCTCAACCGCGGTGGCTTCAATAATCAGCAGGCCCGCGCCGGAGAGCGCCAGCTGGCCAAGGTGGATGCGATGCCATGAAGTGGCTTTGCCTTCATTCGCGGAATACTGACACATAGGCGCAATAACAATACGGTTTTCCAGTGCCAGCTTGCCAATATGCGTTGCGCTAAAGAGTTGACTCATGAATACCTCATTTCCTTGTAATGACTGCCTCGAAACAGAAAGTGTAATAGACGACAGGCGGATCATTGGCTTAATGCAAAAAAATAGCATAAAGCCTGACGGCAGAAGTTTACCTTTAGGGCTGTGAGCAGGGGCATCAGGCGAATAAGCGTCAGCATGGACAATAAGCAACCTGATTGCGCACAAAAGTTAAGCATTATTAAAACCGATCGCGCTACGTGAATTCTGCAGAAAATGCAGGGGAAGAGTGCTGCAGAATCAGCGTAGCGTTGTCATTTTAGCGTACAGAAAACAACCACCTGGCCGCAGTTGGCTTTATATAATGCCCATTATAGAAAGCCAGCATGCTAAAGAATCGTTTTACTGAAAGGATCGCTGGCGGACGCCAGACGCAACGCGTCCGGCGTCCGGTTTGGTTACGCCGTTGTCTTACGGTTGGTCAACAGGGCTTTTACCGTTTCGGCCGCGCGCTTGCCTGCCAGGAAAGCGTGATCCGAATTGTAATACTCCCATTCGCTGTAGCGCCCGGACAGATGAATACCCTGCGCCGCCAGCCAGTTGCGAATCAGCGCAACGTTCGCTTTGCGCTGATGATCGTAAACCACATAGGCATAGGGCATATCCACCTCGCTGGCGGTCAGGATAACGTCATCCTCACGAATAATGCCGACGCGAATACAGTCATCAATGCAGCGCTGGATTAGCGCGTCGCCTTCATACGGCAGCGGCTGATCGGCCCGCCAGGTGATCTCGCAGGTCAGGCCAAAACCGCCTGGGGGATTGCACTCCGGGCTGGCGTTGCCCTGCAGGAAAATGCGGTGGAACAGGGTATCGCCAGGATAGTAGATCCAGTGCTTGTCGCTGAGATTAGCGCGGCCGATGCCGAGGTTGACGCAGCGCACCGAAACGTGACGCAGCATCGAGGCGGCTTTCTGCACCGCCTGCGGCGCGCGGTTACCCATCAGACGCACCAGCTCGGGCAGCGGCAGGGTGCTGATCATCTGATCGTATTGGTAATGACGGCCATCTTTAAGGATCACGCTGCGGCTTTGCGGCTGGATATCAACGATCTCCGACTCGGTCTCCAGCACGCAGTTAAGATGCGGCAGGAAGCCATTCATCAGCGCCTGAAAACCACCGCGCTTAGGGTAGCCGAAGCGGGCGTTAGGGCCGACCGGCTTATCCAGCGGTGCCAGCGCGCCGGAGATGATCTGCTGAAGATCGGGCAGCGGAACGCGCCCGCCAAGCCAGGAGGTTTCCATATCGGCGAGCGGCGTTTTCCACAGTTTGCGATTATAGGGAACGGCAAAATGATGCGCGATGCCGCGACCCCAGGTGCGGAAGATAAAGTTTTCAAAATCCTCTTCCGCCTCATCCGCGCCGGCAGGTTCCGTCGCCTCGGCGCCCAGCACGCCATCGGCGCAGCAGTCGCGGCACTCGGTATTCGCTGCCGAACGCACCGCGCTCAGCGGCGCCGCCTCCTGGGCACCCGTGACACCGTAACGGGCCTCGATGGCGCCCAGCACGCATTCGCCAATCACCTCAGCCGGAAGTCCATGCAGCGCCGACTGGAAAGGATAGCGGGTAAAAACGTCGTGGCTGTAGACCCAGGCTTCGCGGTTCTGCCAGTGCAGATTATCCCCCAGCAGTTTGTCGTAAAGCTGAAGCACGTAGGGATCGTTAGAGAACATAATGTGGCCGGCATAGTCGAAGGTGAATCCTTTATCTGTAATAGAGCGGCACCAGCCGCCGGGCGTCTCGTTTTTCTCCAGCACCACTGCACCTTCACCATAGTGGTAGCCTGCACTCAGGCCGGTCGGTCCCGCGCCCAGAATCAGGCACTCGACCGGACGCAAGGTGACCGCATGCACGCCGTCGGTGGTTTCCGGCACCTGCGCGGCAGCAACCGGCTGAACCACGTTATCGCGCAGCCTGACAATCTGCGCCTGCATCTGCTCAGCGGTGCGATCCCACGAGGTTTCGGCGATGATCGCCGCCATCTGCGCCGCCTGCTGGCGGCGCGCCTCATCGCTCAGCCCCAACGCGGCTTCGCAGGCAAGGATAAAGCCCTGCGGGGTATCGGCGATGCTCACCACCTCGCTATAGTGGCGCACCACATCCGGCACCGCGGTGCTGACGATCGGCAGCTGCGCCGCCATATACTCCAGCACCTTGGTCGGGCTGATAAAGCGGGTCGAGGCGTTCAGCGCGAACGGCATCAAACAGACGTCCCATCCGGCCAGGAAATGGGGCAGCGCTTCATAGGGCTGCTGACCAAACCAGTGCAGATTGGGCCGCTGCGGCAGGGTGAGCGGATCGATCTTCACTACCGGGCCGACCATAACGATTTGCCAGTCGGGATGCGCATCGGCGAGCGCAGCGATCAGCGCGATATCCATTCGCTCGTCAATCACGCCGTAGTAGCCCAGACGCGGGCCAGGAAGATTTTCCTGCAGCGGATGACCGTTGCTGCGATCGAGCGCCTGCTCGAAGTGCGCGGCGTCAACGCTGCTGGCAAAACAGTGTACGTTCTGGTGGCGAGACTTTTTCGCTTCATAGAGGCTGGTGCCGCCGGTAAAGACCACATCGGCACGGGTCAGCAGGGCGGACTCGCGCTGCTGCAGCTGGCGCGGCGCCATCTGAAAGGCGGATAGCTCATCCATACAGTCATAGATAATTGCGCTGGGGTTGAAGCTGGCCAGCAGCGGCAGCGCCATCGGGGTATAGAACCACACCAGCGGCTGCTCGTCGCTATCCAGCAGCGTGGCGAGCAGGGGCTGGAGCACCGCAATCTGGCTGTCATGGAAGCCCGGCGCATCGACGTCGGTATGCGGCTCGATTACGGTGACGTTGGGTGCGGGGGAATGCTGTCGCAAACCCGCCTCGCCGGGCTGGTAAACCGGTTCCTCAATGAACAGCACGCGATGGTGCTGGGCCAGACGCGACAGTAAATGCTGCGGACGTTGAAAGACGAAACCCCAGCGAAGATGACTAAAAACCACCAAAACGGACTGTTTCATAGAGGACTCCTGTAGCTCGCTGGCCGGCGACAATAGCGCGTGAAACCGGTGCAGCGAACGTTGTGATTGCCGCAATGCTGCGGCGGTAGGCTGATGTAGCTGACGGGTAAAATCAGGGGCGACATCCCAGAGTCCGCTGCGCGGCCAGTGATCTGTCTCTTCCCAGAGCGGGCTTTCTATAATGGGGTAAATACAGACGCCCAGGATTTCGCAGCCGTCCAGCTGCGCCTGCGCAATCTGTGCGGTGATATGCTTCATCCAGGCAGGCCGCCCGCTGCCGACATGGCTGGTTTCCGCCAGCAGTATCGGACGCTGATAGCGCTGCGCTAAATTGAGCAGCATCTTATGCAGCGGCATCCTTCGCCTGTCGCCCAGATGCCAGTCAAGGCGCTGGTTGGAGTTAGTCTCCCACTGATTGGCGTGATAGTAGTTGGCGCCAATAATGTCGAGATAGCGCGCCGCGCCCCCCAGTTCCGGCTCACGCGCGCCGGCCAGCATATCCCAGGCGTGAAACTGCGCGTCGTTAAGTTCGGCGGTGCGCTGGTAACAGGCCTCGCTCTCTTCATCGGGAACCAGGTGAATAAGGGGATCGCAATGAAGAAAACGCGCCCTGGGATCGGCCAGCCAGATGGCGTCGCACCCCGCGATGGTCGCGCGCACCAGCTGGCGCTTGATGGCGTCAGGGTCCGCCTCGCGGTGGTTGCCGAATAGCCCAACCGAAAGGCCCCAGCTAAAAAAAGAGATCTCATTCATCGGCGAATAGATCGGAGAGCTGCGATACCAGGGCGCCAGGAAAGCGGCGATGCGCTGGCAAAAGGCGGCAAAGCGCGGGACAAAGGTCTCTGAAAAGAGATCGATATCTTCTGGCCAGCCGTAGTGACAGAAGGTCCAGTTAATCTGAATGCCCAGCTCATGCGCCGCCTGCATTTTGGCCCGCAGCGTAGCGAAAGTTCGTTCCGGATCCGCTTCCGCCTGGCGCCAGCCGATGCTCTCGCGCACCGTGCGGATGCCAAAATGCTGTAGAGCGAGATAGTCGCTGCGAAACTGCGTCTGATGGTCGGTCAGAGCATCCATGACCAGGCGCTGGCCTGCCGTATTGATATGATCGGCACCTTCGTACCCCGCCTGCCAGAAGCCAGAAAAAGGCAGCATCAATCCCTCCCGTAAATTATCAGGATTAAAAAAGACCCCTGCTATTGCTTGCGCAGATCGATCCCCGGCATAGCAATCAGGATGGAAAAGCTAAAGAAAACAGCGTTGCTGTCGTGAATTCCGTGTCCGGAAAAGAGAGACGGTGCGCGACCGGCCACACCTGGCCGAAGTAAAAGCGTTATCCCGCACGCAGAGAAGAGTCGATAAACATTATTAGTTTCAGTGAGCAATCACTGCTGATCGAAGTATAACCTCACTCGGCTTTCTCACAACTATCTGAAGGAAAAGAAAAAAGCCAAGCGGTAGAGCGGTGAGTCAGCGAGAAGAGAAAAAGCGGCAGAAGCGTCTGGCAAAGGAGGACCTGCGCGAAAAGGCCCGCGCCGCGTCGGCTCTGCCTCGGTGCCTGCGGTTTAGCGCCAGGCATCTGCAGAGCCGCAGGCGCTAAACCACCGACTGACACTGGCGGCAAAAATGGTGGTCGCTGTTGCCGAGTACGCGACGCAGGAAATCCTGCGTGCGTGCCTCCTGCGGCCGCAGCAGAATTTCCTGCGCCGGTCCCTGCTCAACAATCTGCCCGCTGTGGAGAAAACAGACGCGATCGGCTACCTCACGGGCGAACTGCATCTCATGGGTAACCACAATCATCGTCATGCCTTCCTGCGCCAGATTGCGCATCACCTGCAGCACTTCACCAACCAGTTCGGGATCGAGCGCGGAAGTGGGCTCGTCGAACAGAATCGCTTTCGGCTGCAGTGCCAGCGTGCGCGCGATCGCCACGCGCTGCTGCTGACCGCCGGAAAGCTGTCCAGGCCAGGCGTTAATTTTGTCTGCCAGCCCAACCAGCGCCAGCAGGGATTTGGCGCGCTTTTCCGCCTGGGCGCGCGACTCGCCGTTAACGTGAACGGGGCCTTCCATCACGTTTTCCAGCACGCTGCGGTGTGGGAAAAGGTTGAAACGCTGAAACACCATGCCGATCTGGCGACGAAGATCGTTAATGCTTTTATGTCGGCTGTCTACCCGCTGGTCCAGTACGCGTATTTCGCCGCCTTCATAGCTCTCCAGCCCGTTAATGCAGCGCAAAATGGTCGACTTACCGGAGCCGGACGGGCCGATCAGGCAGACCACTTCGCCGGCGCTCACGGAAAAACTGACGCCTTTCAGCACCTCCACGCGGCCAAATTTTTTATGTACCTCATCGATCTCAATCATCTCAGGCTCCTTTAATCTGGCGTTTCTCCAGCCGTTTGGTCAGGGCCATCAGCGGCATGCACAGCAGCAGATACAGCACCGCCACCAGCGTATAGACCGTGGTGTTGTCAAAGGTCGACGCGGCGATCAGCTGGCCCTGCCGGGTCATTTCCGTTACGGCAATGGTCGAGGCGAGGGCGGAATCTTTTAGCATCATCACCAGCGTATTGCTGTAGGGCGGCAGCGCGACGTGAAACGCCTGCGGCAGGATGACGCGGCGCATCGCTTTGAGAAAGCCCATTCCCATTGAGCGCGCCGCTTCAAGCTGACCGCGATCGACGGACTCAATACCGGCACGAAATATTTCGGCGATATAGGTGGAGAAGCAAAAAGCGATACCGATCACGCTGGCCTGAAAAGAAGTCAGGGTGATACCAATATCGGGAAAGACAAAATAGATATAAAACAGCACCACAATCATCGGCAGGCCGCGGGTAATATTTATCACCGTCGCCACCGGCCAGGAAATAATTTTCCACGGGCACATCTTTGCCGCGGCAAATATCAGCCCCAGCGGCGTACTGATCGCCAGCGACAGCAGCGTAATGGATATCGTCATTTCAGCCCCTTTTAGCAAAAAGGGCAGGTAGGTATGAATGCTGCTCCAGTCCATATCAGGCTCCTGAACGTGCTGCACACGGGTATCGGGGCAACGGCAATTCATTATAATGAATATCTTTACCCACCAGGCGCTGTCAATAATTACCCGCTTCTGTAAGATAGCGAATTGTTATTACCGCGATAAGAAACAGCTATAGATAGGGGAATAAATTAAATCAACGGCTTTTTTGACAATGTGTGAGGCGCCACGTTTTCACAAAATAAAACGTTGACAGCGGCAGCATAAATTTCATTATAGTGAAAAAGACGTTCGCCCTTTCGCTACTGAACCAGGAGTGAGTTATGTCTGTCGTCCGCAAAATAAGCCTGCTGAATCTCTCTATAGCCATGGGCGTGACCGCCCTGGTCAGCCTGAATGCCCAGGCCGCCGCCTTAACGGCGGGATCGCCGCCCTCCAGCGCACCAACCACCTTCCTGAACACCCAAAGTGGGAAAATCGAAGGCTTTATGCCGGACGTCGCGGCGGAGGTGGCCAGGCGTCAGCATCTGGAGGTCAATTTTACCGCCGTGCCTTTCTCAACGCTGATCCAGTCGGTTATCGCCGGTAAGATCGATATGATCGTCGCCGGTATGACGCCGACACCGGAGCGCGCGAAGCGAATCGGGTTTTCGCAGCCGGTCACAGCCTTTGGCGCGGGGCTGGTGGTGCGCGACGACAACCAGAAAAAATATCACTCCTGGCAGGATTTAAAAGGCGACGTGGTGGGCACCATGGCCGGCACCGATTATACCCAAAGCCTGATGCAGAGCGGCATCGCCAAAGAGGTGAAAGTCTATGACAGCCCGGCGGATATGACGCGCGATCTCTCGCTAGGCCGCATTGCGGCCGGGATGAATGACTATCCCATTTTAAAAGCGCAGGCTAAAGCGGGCGGGCTGAAAGGCATGCACGTTGTGGAAGGCTATCAGCCTGAGCATGTTTCTCCGATGGCGTTCGGCGTGAAGAAAGGTAACGATAAACTGCTGGCGGAGATCGACAGCGCCTTAACCGCCATGAAACAGGACGGCACGCTTCAGACCATCAAGGACAAATGGGGCATGCCCTGACTTAATCCAGGCCGACCTGCAGGCGCGGCGGCATAAAAGAGCATGAGATGAAAAACGCATCGCAACCCAGAGCGGAGCCAGGGGCCGCCGAAACGGATATTGGATCGCGGCTGAAAAGCCTGCGTAAGGCGCGCAATCTGACCATTACCGAACTGGCGCTGCTGGCGAACGTGTCAGCCGGGGCCATCAGCCAGATTGAACGCAACCTGACAAACCCTACCGTGCGGGTGCTTGAACAGCTCCGGCTGGTGCTGAAAGTGCCGCTGACGGCTTTTCTGGAGGAGAGCGCCGCATCGCTGCGCGGCGCCGAGCACTATGTGCGCCGCAGCGCGGAGCGGCCGCGCTTTAACGTCGGCAAACGCGGCATCGCCAAAGAGATGCTGTCGCCTTCGGGCGATCACGATATGCAGTTTATGCTCATCGACATTCCTCCCGGCGTGCGCTCCGACGAAATGCTGATTGGCCAGGGCGAAAAGGCGGGGCTGGTGGTCGAAGGCGAGCTGACGCTGGAGATCAATGGCGATGCCGCGCGCCTGATGACCGGCGACAGCTTTCAGTTTAAGAGCCATCTGCCGCATAACATTTTCAACCATACGGAGCGCGACGCCAGAGTGTTGTGGATCATGCATATTCCGCCTGAAAAGCATCTCTGAACGCCCTGAATTAATAAGGTTTCTCTATGCGCATCAAAATCAATGCTGTCACAGACAGCCCGACCTTTCCCGAGCAGGTCGATGTGGTGGTGATCGGCGGCGGCATTATCGGCACCTCCGTCGCCTATGAGCTGGCGAAGCAGGGCGTTTCGGTCGCGCTGTTTGAAAAAGGTGTTATCGGCGGCGAGCAGTCGGGGCGCAACTGGGGCTGGGTGAGACAACAAAACCGCGACCTCTACGAACTGCCGCTGGCGATGCGCAGCCTGCAGCGCTGGGAAGAGCTGGGCAACGAAATCGGCCTGGATCTCGGCTTTCGCCGCAGCGGTATCCTCTACGGCACGCAGAACGAGGCGGACGTGGCGCGCTGGGAGAAGTGGGGCAAACAGGCGAAGCAGATCGGTTTCGTCAGCCATCTGCTGTCGCCGAAAGAGGTATACGAGCGGCTGGGAGAGCAGGCGCGCTGGGCCGGCGGCATCTGGTCACCGACCGACGGTCGAGCCGAGCCGTCGCTGGCGGCGGCCGCTATCGCCGTCGGCGCACAAAAGCTGGGCGCCTCGCTTCACCAGCGCTGCGCGGTACGCGGGCTGGATATCAGCGCGGGCCGCGTCTCCGGCGTCTGGACAGAACGCGGCCGCGTGCGCGCCAGCCAGGTGATCTGCTGCGGCGGCGCATGGAGCTCGCGCTTCTGCAAGCAGTACGGTATCGACCTGCCCAGCGCCAATATTCTCGGCACCGCGTTTAAAACCACGGCGGCGCCGGAAGTGATTCAGGGCTGTCTGAGCATGCCCGAGCTTTGTATCCGCCGCCGGCTGGACGGCAGCTACACCGTGGCGATCCCCGGCCGCGGCCAGCTCGATCTCGCGCCGCAGAATATCCGCTATGCGACGAAGTTCTATCCGATGTACCGCAGTAAGATCGCCAAAAAGCTCAAGCTGAGGCTGAACGGCTCCTTTTTTAACGGGCCGGAGGCGGCGGGATCCTGGTCGAACAATGGGGTGTCGCCGTTTGAGAAGATCCGCGTGCTGGACCCGAAGCCCGATCGGCAGATTCTGAACGAAGCGCTGGGCATTCTGGTGAAGGCCTTTCCTGCGCTGGAGGGGATTAAAATCGATCACGCCTGGGGCGGCTGGATTGATACCACGCCAGATCTGGTGCCGGTTATCGATGAGATGACGCGCGTGCCCGGCCTGTTTGTCGCATCAGGCTTTAGCGGACATGGTTTCGGTATCGGCCCTGGCGCGGGCCTGCTCTGCGCGCAGCTGATGACAAATCGTCAGCGCTTTACCGATATCGCGCCGTACCGCCTGGCGCGCTTCGATAAAGGCAATGCGATCCGCGAGCCGCAGATGATGTAACGGCAAAAGCCCGCCGAAGCGGGCTTTTACGTTTAAGCCCGTCGCGGTTCGCCGCGCACCGGCGTTTCGCCCGCGACAAAGTAGCTTGCCGTCGAGGCGGGAAGCGGCTGGCGACCGCGAATATTGTCGGCAATTTTCTCGCCGATCATAATAGTGGTCGCATTCAGGTTGCCGGTAATAATCAGCGGCATAATCGACGCATCCACCACGCGCAGTCCCTGCATGCCATGCACGCGGCCTTCACCATCGACCACCGCCATCTCGTCGCTGCCCATTTTACAGGTGCCGCACGGATGGTAGGCCGTTTCGGCGTGGTTGCGCACGAACTCATCCAGCTGCTCGTCGGTTTCGCACTCTACGCCGGGGCTGATTTCGCGACCGCGGAACTTGTCCAGCGCCGGCTGGTTAATTATCTGGCGCGTAATGCGGATAGCGTCGCGGAACTCGTGCCAGTCCTGCTCGCTGGCCATATAGTTAAACAGGATCGCCGGATGGCGGCGCGGATCGCGCGATTTAATGCGCACATGGCCGCGGCTCGGCGAACGCATCGAGCCAACGTGACACTGGAAGCCGTGCGCGTTGACCGCGTTTGAACCGTTGTAGTTAATCGCCACCGGCAGGAAGTGATACTGAATATTCGGCCAGGCGAACTCTTCGCGGCTGCGGATAAAGCCGCCCGCCTCAAAGTGGTTGCTGGCGCCGATACCGGTGCCGTTAAACATCCACTCCGCGCCAATCTTCGGCTGGTTCCACCATTTCAGGGCCGGGTAGAGCGACACCGGCTCTTTGCACTCGTACTGCAGATACATCTCCAGATGATCCTGAAGGTTCTCGCCGACGCCCGGCAGGTCATGCACCACGGGAATATCGAATGACTTCAGCAGGCTGGCCGCGCCGACGCCGGAGCGCTGCAGAATCTGCGGCGAGGCGATGGCGCCCGCGCAGAGCAGCACTTCGCGCCGCGCATGCACCTTGTGCGACGTGTTGCTGGCACCGAGCAGATACTGCACGCCGACGGCGCGCTTGCCGTCGAACAGAATGCGATCGGTAATGGCATGGGTAATAATTTTCAGGTTCGGACGGTTTTTCGCCCGATCGAGATAGCCCCGCGCGGTGCTGGAGCGGCGTCCCTGCGGCGTGACGGTGCGATCCATCGGGCCGAAGCCCTCCTGCTGATAACCGTTCAAATCCTCGGTGCGCGGATAGCCCGCCTCGACGCCTGCCTCAATCATTGCGGCGAACAGCGGATTATTGCCTGCCTTCGGCGTCGCCACGCAGACCGGACCGTCGCCGCCGTGATACTCATTCGGCCCGATGTCGCGCGTTTCCGCCTTACGGTAGTAGGGCAGGCAGTTGAGATAGGACCAGGACTCCAGGCCCGGCGCCTGCGCCCAGCCGTCGAGATCCATCGCGTTGGCGCGGATATAGCACATGCCGTTGATCAGCGATGAGCCGCCCAGTCCTTTACCGCGTCCGCACTCCATGCGGCGGTTGTTCATATGGGGTTCTGGCTCGGTTTCATACGCCCAGTTATAGCGTTTTCCCTGCAAAGGGTAGGCAAGCGCCGCAGGCATCTGCGTGCGAAAATCCATACGGTAATCTGGGCCGCCCGCTTCCAGCAGCAGAACGTTGACGTCGCTGTCTTCGGTCAGTCGGGTAGCCAAAACGTTCCCTGCGGATCCGGCTCCGATAATGATGTAATCAAATTCCATTAGTCGCTCCTCAGGTTGATGCATTAATTAAAATACCGACTGAAAACGGTCGAGCTCGACCTGTACGGATTTCACCTGGGTATAATTTTGCAGGGTCATCAGGCCATTTTCGCGGCCAATGCCCGAGTGCTTGTAACCCCCGACAGGCATCTCCGCCGCCGATTCACCCCAGGTGTTAATCCAGCAAATACCGGCTTCAATCTGGTGGATAACGCGATGCGCGCGGTTAAGATCCTGCGTGACCAGACCCGCGGCCAGGCCATATTCTGTGGCGTTGGCGCGGCGTACCACTTCGTCTTCGCTCTCATAGCTCAGAATCGACATCACCGGCCCGAAGATCTCTTCGCGTACGAGAGTCATCTCATCGCGGCAGTCGGTGAACACCGTCGGCTCTACCCAGGCGCCCTTATCAAACGCGTCCCCCTGCATCCGCTTGCCGCCGCACAGCAGGCGCGCGCCTTCGGCGATACCGGTTTCGATATAGCGCATCACGTTGTCGCGGTGGGCAAAGCTCACCAGCGGGCCGAAGTTGGTAGCGGGATCGTTGAGGTCGCCGGCGCGAATGCGGGCGACGCGCGCCACAATTTTTTCTTCAAACGCAGCCTTCAGGCTGGCCGGAACAAAGACGCGGGTGCCGTTGGTGCAGACCTGACCGGAACTGTAGAAGTTGGCCATCATGGCGATATCTGCGGCGAGGTCGAGATCGGCATCGTCAAAGACAATCAGCGGCGACTTACCGCCCAGCTCCATGGTGACCTCTTTCAGGGTCGAACCCGCCGCGTTGGCCATCACTTTTTTACCGCTGGCGACGCCACCGGTGAAAGAGACTTTATCGATGCCGGGATGCTCGGTCAGCAGCTGGCCGGTTACCGCGCCGCTGCCCGGCAGCACATTAAACACGCCGTCCGGCACGCCCGCTTCGCTATAGATCTCCGCCAGCTTCAGCGCGGTAAGCGGCGTAACTTCACTCGGCTTGAAGATCATCGCATTGCCCGCCGCCAGCGCCGGGGCAGATTTCCACAGGGCGATTTGAATCGGGTAGTTCCACGCGCCGATACCCGCTACCACACCGAGCGGCTCGCGGCGCGTGTAGACAAAAGAGGTATCGCGCAGCGGGATCTGCTGGCCCTCCAGCGCCGGGATCAGGCCCGCATAGTACTCCAGCACGTCCGCGCCGGTGACGATATCCACGCTGGCGGTTTCGCTCAGCGGTTTGCCGGTGTCCAGCGTTTCCAGCGCGGCCAGTTCGTCGTTGCGCTCGCGCAAGATATCTACCGCGCGGCGCAGAATGCGCGAGCGCTGCATCGCGGTCATTGCCGCCCAGACCTTCTGGCCTTTGCGCGCGGCAGCAACGGCGCGGTCAACGTCAGCGCGGCCCGCCTCATGCACCTTCGCCAGCACGTCGCCGTTAGCGGGATTGATGGTGTCAAAGGTGTCGCCAGCCGCTGCCGGGACGTAAGCGCCATCAATATAGAGGTGCTGCTCTGCGAATCGGGACATGGTTCCTCCTTTATCAGGGATGGGTGTTGCCAGCGAGCTGCTGGCGTATGAACTGGGTCGTTAACGAGCGAGCCAGCTGAAAATCAAAGGGTTTGCCGCCCAGCGCCGCGCGCAGCCAGAGGCCGTCGATCAGCGCCGCCAGCCCGTAAGCGGCGGTGCGCGCCGCCTCGCGCGGCAGCTCGCGGCGGAACTCTGCGGCCAGCGCGGAGAAGAGGCGGCTGCTGCTGACGCGCTCCAGCCGGTTGAGCTGGGGCTGATGCATGCTGCTCGACCAGAAATCGAGCCAGGCCTTCATCGCCGCCTTATGCAGCTGGCTCTCATCGAAGTTGCCCTCGACGATGGCACAGAGACGCGCCTCGGTACTGGCGTCCGCCAGCGGCCTGAGCCTGATCGCCACCGCGTCGCGCAGCTGTCGCGTGATGTCGCGCATGGTGGCTTCCAGCAGGCCGTTCTTGTCTTTGAAGTAGTGGCTGATGATGCCGGTCGAGACGCCTGCGCGCCGCGCAATCTGCGCGATGGTGGCGTCGTTAATCCCGACTTCGTTAATGGTTTCCAGAGTTGCATCAATCAGCTGCCGACGTCGTATCGGCTGCATTCCTACCTTTGGCATGACAAGCGCTCCGCCCCTAAACAAGTCCACTATTAGAACTTTTATTGATTGAACGTTCAATATAAAAAAGAAAGTTGTTAGGATGTTGTGCCTTGATTGTTGCTAAGCACCGCTGCGCTTAGCCGTCAGGGAATAAAAATAAAGGACGTCCATCGCAATCAGGGGTTTGTATAACGTACTGAAATAGATACTAAAACAGAGGTAATTGATGATTAATCCACCTGCAAGTGAAAAAGACAGAATCAATCCTGTGGTGTTCTACACCTCAGCCGGACTGATTCTGACATTTTCACTGGTGACGATTCTCTTCAGCGAGCAGGCCGGGGCATGGATTCAGGCGGCAGTGAACTGGGTATCGTCTACGTTTGGCTGGTATTACATGCTGGCCGCGACGCTTTACATCGTATTCGTGCTGTTTATGGCCTGTTCCCGCTTTGGCGCGATTAAGCTGGGGCCGGAGCAGTCCAAGCCGGAGTTCAGCCTGCTGAGCTGGTCGGCGATGCTGTTTGCCGCCGGTATCGGCATCGACCTGATGTTTTTCTCGGTGGCGGAGCCGGTGACGCAGTATATGCAGCCGCCGGAAGGCGCGGGTCAGACCCTGGAAGCGGCGCGACAGGCGATGGTCTGGACGCTATTCCACTATGGCCTGACCGGCTGGTCGATGTATGCGCTGATGGGCATTGCGCTGGGCTACTTCAGCTACCGCTACAACCTGCCGCTCACCATCCGCTCGGCGCTCTATCCTATCTTCGGCAAGCGTATTAACGGCCCCATCGGCCATACCGTTGATATCGCGGCGGTGGTAGGCACCATTTTCGGCATCGCCACTACGCTCGGCATCGGCGTAGTACAGCTGAACTACGGGCTGAACGTGCTGTTTGATATTCCGGAAGGGCTGGCGGCGCAGACCGCGCTTATCGTGCTGTCGGTGGTGATCGCCACGATTTCGGTAACGTCCGGCGTCGACAAGGGGATCCGTATCCTTTCCGAGCTAAACGTGGCGCTGGCGCTTGGCCTGATCCTGTTTGTGCTCTTTTTCGGCAAAACCGATTTCCTGCTTAACGCGCTGGTGCTGAACGTCGGGGACTATATCAACCGCTTTATGGGCATGACGCTTAACACTTTCGCCTTCGACCGTCCGACGCAGTGGATGAACAGCTGGACGCTGTTCTTCTGGGCCTGGTGGGTCGCCTGGTCGCCGTTCGTGGGTCTCTTCCTCGCGCGTATTTCCCGTGGCCGTACTATCCGCGAGTTTGTGCTGGGCACGCTGATTATTCCCTTTACCTTTACGCTGCTGTGGCTGTCGATATTCGGCAACGCCGCGCTCTATGAGATCCTGCACGGCAACAGCGGCTTTGCGCAGGAGGTGATGGCTCACGCGGAGCGCGGCTTCTATCTGCTGCTGGAGCAGTATCCCGCCTTTAAGCTGAGCGCCTCGGTCGCCACCATTACCGGTATGCTGTTCTACGTCACGTCGGCGGACTCCGGCTCGCTGGTGCTGGGCAACTTCACCTCAAAACTCAAGGATATCAACAGCGATGCGCCGAACTGGCTGCGCATCTTCTGGTCGGTAGCGATTGGCGTGCTGACGCTGAGCATGCTGATGACCAACGGTATCTCCGCGCTGCAAAACACCACGGTGATCATGGGTCTGCCGTTCAGCTTTGTAATCTTCTTTGTAATGGCAGGGCTTTATAAATCCCTGAAGGTGGAAGATTACCGCCGCGCCAGCGCCAGCCGCGATACCGCGCCCTATCTGGCGACCAGCAGCGACCGGCTGAGCTGGAAGAAACGTCTGTCGCGGCTGATGAACTATCCCGGCTCGCGCTACACCCAGCAGATGATGGATAGCGTGATCTTCCCGGCGATGCAGGAGGTGGCGAAAGAGCTGGAGCTGCGCGGCGGCCGCGTGACGCTGGCGCGCCATGAGGCAGAAGAGAGCGCCCTGGGGTATATCGATTTGCGCGTCAACCTGGGTGAGGAGCAGGACTTTGTCTATCAGGTTTGGCCGCAGCAGTACTCGGTGCCGGGCTTTACCTACCGCGCGCGCAGCGGCAAATCGACCTACTACCGGCTGGAAACCTTTCTGCTGGAGGGTAGCCAGGGCAACGACCTGACGGACTACAGCAAAGAGCAGGTGATTATCGACATTCTCGATCAGTACGAGCGTCACCTGAACTTTATCCATCTGCACCGTGAAGCGCCGGGCAACAATATCACCTTCCCGAGCCTGTAATTGTGAAACGGGCCAGCCTGGCTGGCCCGCTGTCAGTTGCACAGCCGATCGCTGCGCCAGCGGTCATAGTAGATATGTTCTGCCTGGAAATCCGCTGCGCCCGCCTTGCCGGTCAGTCGCAGCGCCAGCTGCAGCGCGAAGTCAAAAGCGACGCCCAGCCCTCTGCCGCTGAGCAGATTGCCATCCTCCACCACATCCGCCATAACATACTCGCCATCCTCATAGTGCATCCAGAGTTCGCCCGAGCAGGTGTAGCGGCGTCCTTTCAGCAGACCGTTGCCCGCCAGCACGCGCGCCGCCGCAGAACAGAGGGGCGCAATGATCTTCTCCGCCTCGTCGTGGCGGCGGATAAAGGCGCTGACCGCCGGGCTGGCGGCCAGATTCATCGTGCCCTCCGGGCCGCCGGGAATGATCACCGCATCGAACATTTCATGCTGGCTCTCTTCCAGTAGCCGATCAGCCAGCGTCACCACGCCGTGATAGCTGACAACCTGATTGTGGGGATGACAGGCGAGGGTAGTGACCTTTATCCCCAGTCGGCTAAGGATATCGAGGGTAATAAATGCTTCGGCTTCTTCAAAACCGGTGGCCAGCAAAAGTGCAGCTTTCTTTGACATCGTCTCTCCTTGCATCTGTCAGTGGATAAAGGATATAAAAATAAAACAGCGTTTCATTTATATCCTGGTTAGCCGGTAATTGACAGTCGCGCAGGGAGAGATCCTGTGGCAGAGCGTTGGGGCGCGCTATTTGCCGCGTTCGCTGTAGGGCACACCGCCGCGCGCTTTATCGCTGGCTTTGGTTTCGACGACCGACACCACCACCAGATCGCGCTCCACGCCGAAACTCTCTACTACGGCGTCGGTGATCTTGACCATCAGGTTCTTTTTTTGCTCGGCTGAGCGGCCTTCTACGGCATAAACCACAATCTCAGGCATGCGGGTATCTCCTTTTTGATGAATAAAGAGTGGGGCGCAGCCGTGTCATGTTCAGCTGCGGTTCGCTGGCTTCTTTTTGCTTCTGTCCCAGCGGAGAGACCCATACTCCTTTTGGGAATGAAGAGATGCAAAGAAGATTGAAGGCTATTTGTTAAGCGCATCACACTATTAGCGCATTTCTGTCGGCGAACAGGGCGCTGGTTCTAAGCAGCTATTTTACGAAAACGGCGGGATTAAGGGGCAGCAGGTCAGGGCGGGCGGCCCGATGACCTGCGCTAAGTATAAGGGGCGGTTGCGTGTCGCGTCCGGCTTATCCCGTCAGCTAAGGCGCACGCCTGCGAAAGCCACTGCAGGTCGATCATATGGCTGAACGGATGCTCTCTGCCAAAAGAACGCATTCTTCCTCCTCTCACGGCCTCACCCATACTGACCCCACCCTGAATGCGGGCAACTATCCTGACCTGACAGCGGCCGTGACGACTGGCTGACTGGCGTGCAGGCAAGGTGAGAAGAGCTACCGTCGATGCGGGCCGTAGCCCGTTATTAGCCTGGGGCGATATTTGTTTAAAAGGTCACGCTGGTCTTAAACTCTCCAACCCATGCATCCTGCGTTTCCCTTAATCCTCCTGGGCGGTGCCAGTATTGAATGCCTGGCTGAAGCTCAAGCCAGCTTACCGGACGGAAACGATAATAAAGCTCTGCATTAACAGCATGCCCTGGAATGGGATGATAAAAGGCATGGCTGTATTCATTAATCCCGGAAAGCACGTTTTTGGCGCGTTGATTACGGCTGTAATGATGGCTGATATCGGTATAACTGACGCCAAGCCCAATCCAGTCTTCCGGTCTGGCATCAAATAGTCCCCGGTAGCGTAAAGAGGCTGCGGTGACCAGATGTAAAAAGTTGCTGCGACGATCGCTTACGCCAATATTCCAGCCCAGGCTCATGCCGCGGCTGGCATCATTCTCTTTACGGGTGATTTGCTGGTTGGCGCTTGCCCACATAAACCAGGTGCGATTATAGGGCTTATAGCCTTCAGGATCGGTTAATCCTTCCTTTTTCGACTTTCCACTATAGAGGTCGTACTGGACAGCATTTGTGAATTGCGTCCCGACACTATAAATGCCGGGCAGGGCGTTGATAGTGGTCTTCCATTCCAGCTCTATCGGCAGTATAAAACCTTTGCTGCCTTTTGTTGAACCGCTCCATGCATGGCTGCGCTCGGTGGCACGAGGATTTTGCTCGAAAATACCGGTTTTGAAGGTAACGTCTGGCGTAATTTTATAATCCAGCGTGGTGCCCCACGTATGGATGTTCCAGTTGCTCCAGAAAAAAGAGTTAGCTGATTTTCCTCCGCATAGCGTCAACAACTGAAAATCGCAGGGTGTGGTCTGATCGAATGTCTGCACCTTATTCATCATGCCGATTCGCCATTGCAGACGGCGATCGTCAAAAGAGCGGCTAAAGGTAAGCCAGCCAAGACGCGTAACTGATCCTGTGCCATGGCTTTCCTGAGCGGAGTCAACCATATTGACTCTCATATCCTGAATACGTCTGGTTGTTAAATTATCATCGTGGTTTCGGTTAACAATATTGCCTTCTATTTTGGCATCAGGAATCCCCGTAAATTGTTCCAGATCCTGAACAAAGGTTAGCGCAAACTGGTCGATATAAGCCAGATGCTCACGCCGATCGTAACCGCCAGCAACATTATAGGCGAATTCATTCAGGTAATTGAGGTTATAATTAAACCCAAGTTCCTGAAGTAACGGACGAATGCCTGCCATGTCGCCGGCTAAACCCGCTCCCGGGGGCTCAAAACCTAATACGATGCCATTCCATTCGCTATTTTCCGCGTGAAGCTGTGCGCCCGGTATAAAGAGCGCGGCAAGAAAGGTAACGCGCAAAGAGAGTCTTTTCTTCATTTTTTATCTCATCGTTAAGTTATATAACCGACTAACATTTCCTCTGGCTAACGCAGTGACGCGTTAAATTAAAAACAAAAAAACCTAAACCTTCTTGCTTCAGGTTAAGAAAGCGAGAAGGTTTAGGTTTTGCCTTTTTAAAAGTAGCAATCCTTTACGGGCCAATCATTGTTAAATCCTGCTGCGCTGGCAACAGGAATTAACAGGTTAATTTATTAATGTGAATCAGATCGGAGTTTTATAAGAGTTTGCCGTTGAATTATAATATTTTCAAATCAAATGATTAACTTTTTATTGATTTCCTGTCTAATAAATTCTTTAGCGTTGCCATTTACATTAAATAGTAATTTAATGGCGAATAATCACAGCCAACGCAACTACGCATAATACATCTTATGTTAAATAGAATATCAGCCGCAGCAAACAGAGATCTCTCAGACAGCCTTTTTCTCCCTCCTCTTCTCTGGTGACTCGAACCTTTCTGTCTGCCGTGCTCTCTGTCAGTAAAAGCGCCGACCGCGGTCGGCGCTTGATCAGATATCAACCTTCGCCGTGCCCGTTACGGCCGTCCGTAATAACCATCCCAGTATGTCGCGGTGGCGCTCTCCAGCAAAATCTGACTCTGTTCCTTCGGACGGTCAGCGCTGTAAACCTGCGAAACTATGTGGCTGGTCTGCGCCTCTGGTCTGAAAGGTCCCGTCGGACATTCGCTAAATGCTTTAACGCGCTGTTCAGCCTGCACCTGCGTCAGGCTGTTTGCCCGGTCTTTTTTACCCTGATCGTAAAACTGCCGCAGAAACGTCGTCATCCAGCGGTAATTATCCGCCCGGAGCGGACGCGTATTGGGATCGAAGTGAATGCTGGAGAGTTTCGCAACGGCATGGCTGGCGTTGCGTTCGGCGCTGCTTTGCTGTCCGGCACAGGCCGTCAGCAGCAGCGAAGCGGCAAGCATGGTGCAAAAATACCATCTGAATAGTTTCATTTTCATATCCTTATGTCATTAACGCAGCCAAACTATATCGCTGCGCTGCGCTGCGGGTGCGGCAAACCGCTGGCTGATTTATACGCGCCAGAATTGAGCCACATGTTAAATCGCGCTTCAGTCCTTTGCGTTCAGGTTTCTGCTTTTGCACGCTATCAGGCAAGGTTCAAAGTCCGGCAAGTCCGGTTCGCGAAAGATGACAAAAGAGAGCGGCTATAGAAATAACCTGAGGAGTCAGGCCAGGACGAGCAGGAAGCGAGCACAGGATTCGCCCGCCACCTGCTGCAAAGCCGCATGGATATGCAGCCGATAATAAGGGTTACTGGCCTGACTGAAGACGCTCTGCAGCAGGCCTGTCGCTACAATAGCCCGCGCTATCCGCTGAACGTTGGCAACATATCGAGCCAGCTCAGCGTCCAGGCCAGAATATTCAGTACGCCAAAGGTTATAACTGCCATCGCCGCAAGGGATCCTCGCGCCCCTGCTCTTTCCTGTTTAGCGAAGCGTCTCCGCGCTTTGATATAGAGTAAGGCGGGGACAATGACCGCCCAGAGCGTAGCGAAAAGACCGGCAAAGCCGATAGCGGCGAGGAAGCCGTCGGGAAACCATAGTGAGGCGGCCAGGGCGGGTAAAAAGGTCAGCAAAGCCACCTTAAAGCGCGCCAGCGGCGTATCGCCCAGCTTCAGGCGGTCAGCGATAAAGTCAAACAGACCAGCCGTTACCCCTAAAAACGAGGCGATCACCGCGAAATGGGAAAACAGCGTCATCATAAAGTTCAGCGCGCCGACATGCAGCCGATCGCGTAAGGCGGCGAGCAGCGCGGCGATATCCCCGCCAGCTGCCACCACGGCGGGAAACGAGGCGCGCGGCAGATTGCCCATGGTACCGGTAATCCAGAACAGATAGATAACCAGTGACATCAGCGTGCCAACCACCAGCGCGCGCCTGACCTGCTTCTGCTCGCCGCCATAGTAGCTTATCAGGCCGGTAATATTGCCGTGATAGCCGAACGAGGCGAGGCAGAATGGCAGGACGCCAAACGCATAGGGCCAGTAGCCGCCCTCGCCGCTTCCCGCGTCGGCAAGCGTAAGCAGATTGACCTGCGTGAGCAGGCCACCAAAGACCGTCACCAGCAGCAAAAGTTTGGCCAGCACGCAAAAGGTCATGATCCTGCTGACCCCCTTTGTCCCCAGCCAGACGACGATGGCGACGCACAGCGTCAGCAGCACCTTCGCGCCCGCGGTAGAGACAGGCAAACCGGCGCTATTGAGCGAGTGCTGATAGACCGGCCCGCTGGCCGAAATATAGGCGTAGGTCAGAATGCCCAGTACAAAAAGGATGCTCAGGCCGTTTAGCGCAGCCCACCGGCGCCCTAACAGCGAGCGGGTTAAGGTATCGTAGCCGGCACCGAGCGGAAAATAGCGGCTTGCCTGCTGGAACATCAGCCCCGACAGCAGCATACATCCCCAGCTAACCAGCAGTATCAGCAGCGACCAGCCGAACCAGGCGCCGGCCATCACCACAGGCAGCGTAAACATCCCTGCGCCTACCACCGTCCCGCAGATAATCATCGCGCCCCACCATACTGAAGGCTGACGCTGGGTTAATGCTATTTCTGTCATTACATGTTCCGATAAAAAAATATTAAGCCTGCACCAGGCGAGCGACCGCCAGAGCATAACGCATTAGCTGGCGATTCTCTCCTGGCAGACCATCCACAGAAAGACCAATAGAGAGTTCACCTGCTCTGCCCACCGGTAAAGTCAGGCTGGGCGCGCCGGCACTGCTGGCGAGATCCGTATTGCGCACCAGTTTTTCAAAAACAACAGGATTAAGCGCTTCCGTCAGGCGCGGCACGGCACAGCTCACGGTTGGGTAAAGTAAAACATCAAGCTGATGTTCAGAAAACATCTCTTGCCAGGCGGTGCGCACATCGCCTGTGGTGCACAGGCCGGCCAGATAGTCATCCCAGGAAACGCTGCACTGCTGCAGCTGCCGTTGAAGAAGATTACGTACTTGGGCATCGCTCAGCTGGTCCAGAATCGACTGGAATCGCCATTCGAGCCCTTCACCGAGCAGAAAGCGCGGGAAATCGATAAAAAATTCATAAAACGGAACGGCAAACTGCACTGACGCATTCAATTCGCCAAGATGGCTGTCATCAATGGTGACGACTTCCACCCCCTGCTCCTCAAGCCTGGCGACAGCTTCCCTGCACCGCTTCTCTACCGCGCTATCCAGCCCCTGCCATAAAAAGCCTGCAGGAATACCCACGCGGCGCGGCATCACCGGCTCAACCGGCGTTTCGTCCATAAGGGCGGCATCAAGCAGCACGATATCGGAGACGCCGGGTGCAATAAAGCCTGGCGTATCCCGGGTGTGAGAAACAGGCACAATGCCAGCAGAGGAGTAGCGCCCGGTGGTCGGCCGGAATCCTGACAGGCCACACAGAGAGGCCGGGATACGCACCGATCCCCCGGTATCGGTTCCCACGGCGAAAGCGCAGGCACCCGCTGCGACAGCCGCCGCGCAGCCCCCACTGCTGCCACCAGCAAGATGACCGGGATGAGCCGGATTGCCTACCGTGCCCCAGGTGCCATTACATGAAGTCACGCCAAACGATAATTCATGCATATTATTTTTGCCGCACAGCACTGCACCCTGCTCAATTAAGCGCGCAACGACGGGGGCATCTTTTTCAGGAAGGAAATCAGCCAGTCCCGGCGTACCCGCTGTGGTCGCGAATCCGCTAGCGTTGATATTGTCTTTACAGGAAAAAGGCAGCCCAAAAAGCGGTGCGGACGTGGACTTCGCAGGTGGGATTTCACCATTCAAACGCTGCGCATCATAAGCAATAAATGCATTAAGCGACAGCGTTTCACGGTAGCGTTCATATCGATAGTGATGATTTTCTTTTAGTCCTGCCGGGTGACGATTCAAGGCCACCTCGGCAGCCAAAGAGCAAGGGCGTTTAGTCAGCATGAACGTGTCGCTCTCAGTAGTGAAAATGGCGCGCCATAGCGTGCAGCGGATTACGGGGTATCAACGTCCCCCCCAGACTAGCGATAGCGGCGCAGGCCGCATTGATCCCCGTCTGTACGGCCCCTTCCGCCCAACCTCCGGTAAAGGAACAGCTGCATCCTGCGAGGTATATCCCTTTATCGGTGTCAGCACTAGCCGCGCTCTGGAACTGGAAAAAAAGCGCTTCTGAATAACGGTCGTCACCCGGATAGTTCAGTTTGAACGCCCCCATCGCGAGAGGATGAGTAAGCCAGTCATACTCCAGAATAAATTTGGGATCGTTATCCATAGGAACAAGGTGGCGGGCAAACTCTGGCGCGGTCTGGCTCAGCTCCTCTACCAGCCTTGACAGGCGTGCCTGTTTATCTTTAAGCGTGACCAGCTTGTGCGAATCATCTTCCCACGTATAGCTGATCAGTACGACGCCGTGCCCCTCAGGATCCTCTGGCTGGTAGTCAAGGCAGTAGACCCCTTTTGCGAGCGTATCGGTGAGAATGGTGTGCGGCAGCGTCTCTTTCAGCCAAAACTTCTCTCTGGTGAGCAAGAAAAGTTTCGATGAACCGATAAGATGCGTCTCATTTATCGCTCGCGAGACCTCTGGCGACAGCCACTGCGGGCGCTGAGAGAGCTTCAGAGCGATCTGCATCGCACGCGTTGATACCGTAACAATGACCCGGTCAAACGGGGTAGCGCCGCCCTCGGCGGTCACCACGTCGAACCGCTTATCATCACGCTCCTCGATGGCGGTAACTTTTTGATACAGGATGCGGTCTGACAGCATCTGACCGGCGATACGCTCCTCGCCCATGCGGTTAGTGAGCGTGGCAATACCTGCGGGCACCAGCCGCTGATCCTCTTCCAGGCCATTGACCACCAGCCGCATGATCTCCATGAAGGCCGCACGGAAAACGGGCTGAAAACCACCGGAACCAATGCCAAGCGATCCAAACAGGGCAAAATCGGTGGGTTTAAGCCAGGGCTCTCCGCCGGGCGGGTTTTTGCCGGTGAAAATGCGTACCAGCGCAGAGTAAAAACAGCTGTCGCTAAACACATCCAGATAACATTGCCATGCCTCTTTTGCGTCCGCGAGCCTTCCCGCTTTCAGCGCCTGCGTGATAGAGGCTGGCGCAACCAGCACCCTGCCGTTATCCAGGGTAACGCCCTCTTTTATAAAGGCGCGCCATCCGCGATCGACTTTCTGAAACAGCGCTGGCGGCGGCTCGCCGGCACGCCAGGCAAATGCCTCTCCCTGGTAGTGGATTTCGGTATCGACAATGCCAGGATCGGGAAAAACCGAAGCGGTATCGATAGCGAAATGGTTTAAATAGTGAAATAGCCCAACCTCTGTGGGAGGAAAGCGCATAGCGCCCATTTCAGCAATATAGTGCGGCATTGAAGGATCAAAGCGCTGGCTGAGCAGGCGTCCACCATAGCCGCCCTGCTCAGCTTCAAACAGCGTGACGTGGCGGATCCCCGCCCGAAGCAACTCACGCGCGGCGATTAACCCGCTTAAGCCAGCACCGATAATTGCGACGCGAGGCGCGCGCTCACGCTCTGGACACTGGCCAATACCCCCCAGCGACGCCGCTCGCGCAAGAAAATCACCGTAATCAAACAGCGTATCAATATAGGGAAAAGCCTGCGCCGCCCCGTTTTCATGTGATGGAGATGTCATAGGTGTTCTCAGATGATTAACTGCAGGCTGTCGAGAGGGCGTTCAAGATTGAGCAAAATCGTTTTGCGCGCAGCGATTAGCCATTGCCCTTCCACCAGACGAAACGCATGCTCAATGCGGGCAGCATAGTGCCACTCTTGCTCCCCGCGGCTTTCGCTGTAGATAAGCCGGGTGACGGCTGTCGCATTTGCCTCGCCTTCACGCCAGGCAATTACCGGCCGCTGCAGCAGGTGCTGGCTGCGGCTTTTAGGCTGCTGAGAAAAATTACGTGCGCTGCGCAGGCGATTAACGCGCAGCTGCGTGACAAAACGATCTTCATAAAGCAGCGATGACTCGGTTAACGGATCGGGCTGGCCGTGGCGCAGGGGCATCCACCAAGTGTAATCCTCAGAGAGAAGCGCCATCCATGCATCGTAATGTTGCTCGTCCAGCAGCTCAGCTTCGTAATAGATCAGGTCGGTCAGCGCGTTATAAACACCTTCAGGAGACATGTTTCCCCTCCAGCATATGCTGCCACATGGCATAGAAGTTTCTCATTGCAATCTCACTGGTTCCTGAGGTGACGGTTGTTCTGTTCCACTGTTCATCCGCCTGATAGAGGCGGGCGATATTGACCCACTCACTCCCCTGGCTTTGCAGCCCCTCCGTCGCGCGTTCATACATCTCTACATCGTCATGCGCCACCATCGAACAGGGCGAATTGATCAGGTTATTGTATTGAACGGTTCGTTCCAGCATCTGTTGCGGTGCGCCAACCAGCTCCAGAATCCAGGATTCCACCAGCGTCTCGCTGGCTGAGACGGGACGAATAATACGGAGCGTTTGTATCGGGCCTTTCACCATCAGGTTGGGAAAGTAGACGGTATTGTGGCGGGTATCATCGAGGATTTGCCGTGCCCGCGTTTCGCCATAGCTTTCAACCATGCTTTCCCAGTAACCGGGGATAGCGGAATAATCTTTATGGATTGAATTACGCGTTCCTGTATGTCCATGCCCGTTTGGCCAGGTGCGAATCCCCATTTCAGCGAAGAAGGCGTGCGACGACATAAACGGAGAAAAGAGCTCCACCGCCATCGGTTGTTCAGCCTGCCGCTCTGACTGCGCCCAGAGATTAACGGCTTCACCTGCTGAAGACTCATGCGCCACCATTGGATGACAAGTGTCAGTCTGATTGTCCATCACCATTTTCCAGTTGCAGCGATGGCGATGGCGCAACGGCGCGCCGACTACCCGCAGCTGGCCAGCGGGAGAGCGATCGACCATATTGTCCAGAGTGGAAAGCGAATCGCCGTAAAATTCCTCAAAGGAGAGGCCGTGCTGACTCAGACGCACAAAAATGAAATCGCGGTAAACCACAACATTTTCGACTCGTGCCATGCCGTGGCCCGCTTCACACGCGGCGATCACGCAGGGATCGTATTCATTTTTCACCGGAATGCTCAGCAGTTCACCTGACGGCTTAAAGGTCCATGCATGGTAAGGGCAGCGTAGAAACCGACCGCAATTGCCTGAGGATTCCGCTAATACCTTGACGCCTTTGTGCGGGCAACGGTTAAACAGAACGGTGATATCCCCTGCTTTTTGACGAATAGCGACCAGGGGCTGAGCAGCAAGCTCAACGGTGACATAGTCCCCCGCAGCGGGGAGCTGGCTGGCGTGGCACAGATAAAGCCAGCTTTGTGCAAAGACCGTTTTTTGTTCAGTGAGAAAAAGCGTCTGATCAAGGTAGGCGGATTTATGAATTTCGCTGCCGCGAAAAAGGGTATTGGGGTTCATGGCATCACTCATAAAGCTAATTTGAGAACGCTTCCTTTGGCTCGGGAAACGCAGGGATAAATAGTCCGACTGGTTGCGGCTTCCTGCGGCGTCATAATAAAGTCGTGGTGCTCGACCTCCCCCTCAATGACTTCCAGCGCGCAGAGTCCGCATTCCCCTCTTCGGCAATCGTAAAGCGGCTCCAGACCGGCCTCTTCCAGCGCGTCCAGCAGAGACTGACCGCGAGTGACATAAAACCTTACGCCACTCTCTGCTGCCTCGACCTCATACCCGCCCGCTTCGGCCTCGGCCGGAGGCGCGTTAAAGATTTCAAAGGCGAGATGGCTGCGGGGGAAATCATGGGCATCGCAGTAGTCCAGCACCGCACTCAGCAGACGCGTCGGTCCGCAAACGTGGATACGATCGTTGCGCTGCAGCTTTCCCAGTAACGCATCAATAGTGATGCGGGGACCTTCTGCGGTGTGTAAGTGAAACCGCTCTTGCAGCAGACTCTCCAGGGGATCCGCGTAGGCCGCCTGAGATCGGGAAGAAGCAAAGTAATGGCATTCAGGCTGGCGCCCGGCAGCGACCAGACGAGCAACCACGCCCGTCAGGGGCGTAACCCCAATCCCGCCGGCGATAACGATATCTCTTCCATTTAACGGCGCGGACAGCTGTGGAAAAGAGTTGAACGGCCCCTCCAGCGTGACGATCTCCCCCTCCGCCAGACCTGACAGATAGCCGCTGCTTAACGAGTCTGGGGAGAGACGAACAGCAAATGTCAGCGTGGGCGCGGGCAGCGCCAGCATGACGCAGGAATAACTCCGCGTGCCGATCGCATCAGGCATTTGCCAGCGGTAGTGCGCTCCCGGCGTCAGCAAAGCCAGCTCATTGTTATCCGCGTCAAGCGTGAACTCCCGAACGGCTTCGCCTACGGAACGAATAGTCGTGATGGCAAACTGCTTCATAACGCTTCCGCTACCGCTGTTTCCTGCAGATAGCGCCAGTAAGGTCGGCCTGCCTCAAACTCAATAATGGCGATCGACCAGCGGACATGCGTGTTGCCTTGCTCATAATGCGTTTCGCGGTAGCGACAGGTCACCGAGGTGTCCGTTTGGGCGAGCGTTTCGCAGGCGTCAGTCTCAATACGCAGACCGGGACGCGATCCCTTGTTGTTGCGAAACAGATTCTCCACCTCGGACAAACCGATGATCTGCCCCTTCATGGTGACCATGCTAAATGATGTGCTAAAGCTGGCGAGCAGCCGCTCCAGGGCAGAGGGATAGCCTGCGCGGCCGGTAAATACCTCTTCAATCCACTGATGCAATTCAGTCACGCTATAGTGGGCGATTAACTCTCTTTCCGATCGCATAGGAGCTCCGATTTTTGGCTAAGATTCATGAGTCCGAGCAGAGGAAGTAACCCCAGCCCGGCGGCAATAAGAAACACGGAATGGTAGGCAGACGTCAGCGTTGTGGACTTCTGCAGCAGGTTGAATAACAGGGTGAAAACCGCTGCGCCTGTGCTGAAAGAGATTTGCCGGTTCAGATTCCAGATGGTGCTGGCGCGAGCAAGGCGATCCCCTTCAAAATCCATCATTGCGGTGGTTTGAGCCGTATTGGCCGCTATGCCACCCCCGGTTCCCATAAGCAGATAAGCGCAAACAAGAAACAGCAGGTCGTGCGACGCCTCGGTTACCGACAGCACCGCTATACCGGCGGCGTGAAGCAGCAAGCCCGCCAGAAAAAGCGGCGCGGCGCCGGTGCGGTTATATAAACGGCCGCAAAGCGTCATCGCGCAGAAAGAGCCGCCCGCATAGAGCACCATCAGCAGTCCCGTTTCGCTCGCTGTCCAGCCGAGTACCTCCTGCACGAAAAAAATATTAAGCAGGTTGACCCCGGTGAAAATGCCCGGCACCGCGTAATAAACGATGACAGAAAAGCGCATATGCGCATTGCCAAGCACGCTTAAATCCAGCACCGGGTTAGCCTGGCGGCGGTAGTGCAGAAAATAGGCAAATGCCAGCGCTATACCCGCTATAACCAGCCCCAGAGGCAGGCTCTGGTGAGCAGAGTCCGCATACAAAGAGAGGCCTGACAGCAGAGCCGTCAGCGCCAGGCTAATAATGATCAGGCCAAGGATATCGGGCCGTGGCGCCGCGCTTTTTTCAGGTTTAATCCACAGCAGCGCCAGCGCAGCGGTCACGAGGCTGAAAGGTATATTGCAAAGGAAAACCCAGCGCCAGGAGAGATGGTCGACAATTGCCCCGCCGGCAGCCGGTGAAATGGCGGGAGCAATAAGCGCAACAGCCATCACCAGGGTAGAAATTTTTGCTCTTTCATCTTTTTTAAACAGGCCAAAGGTCAGCGCCTGTCCTACAGGGATGAGCAATCCTCCGCCCACGCCCTGGATAAAACGGAATAACACCAGGCTGCCAAAGTGGTCGGCAAATCCCGACAGCAGTGCGCCAGTAGAGAATATCAGCATTGAGGCTGCCATCGTCAGTCGCGCGCCAAAGCGGCTGGCAAGCCAGTGGCTAAGAGGAATAATAAGCGTTAAACCCAGAATATAGCTATTAGCAACCCAGGCCACGCTGGAAGCTGAGACCTGCAGCTCGCGCGATATGTCAGGCAGCGCGATAGCCGACATAAATATATTGATACAGTCGATAAAAAAACCGGCAAGAAAAACAAAAGCAATGCGATAGCGATATGTCATTGTGACCTCCGACGCGGAGTCTAAGGCGGCTTGACGTTGAGAGTCGATTAAATTAAATTAAACGCGGTGTTTACTTAAAATTAACAGTTAATGTTTAACCATTTAAACCGAATTCAGACATTTATCGCGGTCGTGGACTGCGGTTCCTTCACGCGCGCGGCAGAGCGTCTCTTTATCAGCAAAGCCATGGCGAGCATTCACGTCAAATCGCTTGAAGAGGTGCTGAAGGTACAGCTGCTGATCCGCAACTCGCGCGGCATTACCCTGACAGAAGCCGGTGAAGCGCTCTACAGAGATTTCTGCGAAATATTCGTTAACATCCAGAGTTCACTGGAAAATGTATCTGACAGCCATCGCTCTCTCTGGCGTATTAAATATTACTTCAACCACGGAATTCGGCGAAAACTATATCATTCCGCTAATTGGTGATTTCTGCCAGCTCCACCCTAATCTGGCTATTAACTTTTATGCCGACTCCTCGTTAAATGATTTAGTTTCCGACCGGCTTGATTTAGCAATTCGTCTTGGCACACTACGGGATTCTGAATTAAAAAGTAGAAAATTAGCCAGCTATAATATTCTGCTGGTTGCCTCGCCTGAATGGTTGAAAAATAATCCCCTCACCTCTGTCAAGGATTTAAACAGCGCGCCCTGGATTGCTAACAGTAATTTACAGACGCCAACGCAGTGGACGCTGTGCCATAAAGACGGAACGGACACAGAAATACGCGCCGTAGCGAAATATCACTCCAACTCCTCAACCGCCATTAAGGCAATGGCCATTGCCGGTCTGGGTATTGCTGTTCTGCCTGAATGGATGGTTCGCCAGGAGCGTGAAGCAGGCAAGCTGATACAGCTTTTTGCGGATTACGCCTTACCCGCGCAGGATATCACCATAGTCTATGCAGGCGACCACCGCATCCGTCTTAAGTGCCGGATCTTTATCGATTTCTTAATCAAAGAACTAAAAATATAATCGGCTGCACGCCTGGAATCACCTCCGGCAAAAAAGTCACGCTGGCGCTTGACGCACGCCGTTAGCCACAATTAGGATACGATCGTTTCCTAATTTAATCCGGCAGCATGATGTTGCCGTTTTCAACCCGTAGCGCTACCTCACCTCTTTGCCTGCAAGGAACAACGCCATGATTCATGGTTCAATGCCGTCCGCGCCAGCGGGATTCAGCCACAAATTTGCCACCGCCGGGGGGTTACGCTTTCACTACGTCGAAGGCGGCGCGCCGGGGCAGCCGACAGTGGTGCTGCTGGCGGGTTTTCCAGAAAGCTGGTACGCCTGGCGCAACGTGATGCCGCTGCTGGGTCGCCGTTTTCATATCATCGCGCTCGATTTGCCCGGTCAGGGCGACAGCGATCGCCCGCTTGATGGCTATGACACGCAGACGGTGGCGCAGCGCACGCACGATCTTCTGGCGCATCTTGGTATCAGGCGATACTGCCTCGCCGCCCATGACTTCGGCGCATGGGTCGCCTTCCCCTACGCGCATCTGTTCCCTGGGGAGGTCGCGGCGCTGGCGCTGATGGATGCCGGCATCCCAGGCGTAACTCTGCCAGATAAACTGCCTGCGACCTCCCCAACGGCCTGGAAGACCTGGCACTTCTCTTTTCACGCCGTGCCGGATCTGCCTGAAATCCTGCTTGAGGGGCGGGAAAGAGCCTATCTTGAATGGTTTTTCTGGACCAAAACGGCTAATCCTGCCTGTTACGGCGAAGAGGAAATGGCCGAATACCTGCGAATTTACGGCGCGCCCGGCGGCATGCGAGCAGGCCTGGCGTTTTACCGCTCGGTGGCGCGCTCGGCTGAGCAAAATCGGGCGCTGGCGCAAAACGGCAAACTCACCATGCCCGTGCTGGGTTTAAGCGCCGATCAGGGATCGATCCCGGATATGTCGGCCATTCTGCATGCGTTTGCCGCTGACGTCGCAGGCGAAACGCTGGAGGATTGCGGGCATTTCCTGCCTGAGGAAAAACCCGAAGCCGTTGCGGACGCTTTAACGCGGTTTTTTACCCGCTGCGCCGAATCAGAGAGCCAGCCTGTTGAGGCCTGTCTGTAACCGCTACTCTTTCCCCAGCAGCGTAATGCGCGTCAATTCTGACGGCCGCCCTAGCCTTACCGCTACGCCGGGCCAGAGTGCGGTTCCGTTGTTGACGTAGAGCTGCATGCCGTCTACCTGGTAGAGCCCGGAAACAAAGCCGCCGTTTGGCTTAGCAAACAGCCGATCCAGGCCGACGATCAGCCCGCCATGGGTATGGCCCGACAGCTGTAAATCGACCTGCTGCAGGGCATTCTTGCGCGCGTTGCGCGGCTGGTGGTCGAGTAAAATAACCGGGGCGTTTTTCGGCGCCCCTTTTAACGCCATCGTCAGATCGGGGCCGTCCGCCTTTCTTCGCAGCGCGGAGATATCAGGCAGGCCGGCGATAACCAGCTCCGCTGCGCCCCGCCTGATAATAATGTGGCTGTTATGCAGGGTAGAGAGGCCCAGCGAGGCAAGGTGCTCGGTCCAGCGCTGCTGCTCGAAGAAATATTCATGATTGCCGGTAACGGCGTAAACGCCGTCTGGCGCGTGAAGATTAGCCAGCGGTTCCACATCCTTTCTGCGGTTCTGCACGGTTCCATCAATAACATCGCCGGTGATCAGGATCAGGTTAACGTTGAGCGACATCGCCCGCCTGACCATCTCTGCGGTCCAGGCGGCATTGAAGAGCCGGGTAATGTGCAGATCTGTCAGCTGAAGGAGCTGGTAGCCCTCAAACTCGCGCGGAAGGTTATTGATGCGGATAGCGACATCTTTTACCGGCGGCACGCGGATCGCCTGATGTACGCCCACGGCCGCCAGCGTCATGGCAAGCAGCGCCGCCAGACCCCGCACCATCGGCGTAATGGCTAACGGATGCCTGATTAAAAGCGATATCAACGCGACGGCGTCGATCAGCATCTGCAGCAGCGCCAGAAACAGAACGGCGCTGAACGCCCAGTTGCACAGGATAATCAGCGCGCGGGGCATCTCCGGCGAAAAGATGCCGCCAGCGGTAAAGCGGCTGATAAACAGATATTGCGACGCCAGCAAAACCAGCACCGACAAAAGAATTTTCAACGCCAGCGGCATCGCCAGCGGCAACAGGAAACGTAGGATGACATACCAGCTCGGTATACTAAAAATCAGATGAAACATCGCGCTTCCCTGGGTTAACGGCGCTTATCCAGCGCAAAATGGGGTGTGATCGAGTGCGGTGGAACCTGTTCAGGTGTTCAAGCGTAGCACGAACCCGGCCGCTCGCCGCGTCAACGCCTTAAAAGGTTGACATCCTCTCCGCCCTGAAGGACGGAGCTTTACGGCGCGCTGGGTAAAGCTGAAACAGGCAGGGAAAGAGGAAAGGAAAGCGATGCGCCTTATATCATTCAGAGGGCAGAGGCTGCTCAGCCACGCCGCTGTTCGCAGAGCATGGCTGAGACAGAGGATATTACATAATACCCGCGACGGATTTCGCCAGCTGGGCTTCCAGCACCGGCCTGGCCTCTTCGAACTTCAGGTTAACCTTGTTAGCGTTAGAAACCACGCGCGTCTGGTATTTCATACGGTTGCCCTCTTCGCTGCTGGTCTGCAGCTTAATGCCGGCATTACCCTGACGCAGCGCGCCAATATTATCGGTGGTGACGGTAGATTTACTGCGCTCCGAAATTTGCAGATCGGTCACCATGGTGAAGTTGACATCCTCGACCAGCGCGTCTGCCGCCATGCCCGCCAGCCCTGCCGCGAGACCAATGCCCAGCATGGCGCCGCCTGAGTTGCTGTTATACGCGGTGATACCGGCACCCAGCGCTGCGCCGGTGACCGCACCTTCATAGCCAGTTGAGAGGAAACCCTGCGACTGACGCAGATCCATTTTTTCTGCCTTGAGCACGTTCGCCTGAATCCAGTAATAGGCCGTGTCAGGCGACGAGGTAACGGTATAACCCTTAGCGCGCAGGTCCTGTGCCAGTAATGACTGAAGATCGCTCATATCTTTGTCTGAGGTATTACGCACCTGGAGATAGACCGTTTTCTCATTTGACGGCTCCAGCCACACGGTCTGGCTCATCTGCGTTTTGACTTCGAGATTACGTTTCTTGATGGCCGTTCCCATAGCGCTGCAGCCAGAGAGAACAAGAGATGATGCGACGACAGCCGCCATAAGGGCATTGCGGTTTTTCATTTACTGCTCCTTGTTAAATTAAAAACGGGACAGTCTTGCCCCGACGCGCACTCAGGTGATGGATATAGTTAACAACGCATCCTCGACCTTCAAAGCGGCGCAATGGTTATCGGAAGCGCGATGAAAAACTTAAATTTGTTTTATCGGCAGGCGGGAGACTGGCAGAGGATTTTTGCAGCACTGGCGCGCGGCGTCGGCGCGCCTGGCCATCTGCGCAGACAGAAATGATAAACAGAACGTCACAATACATCGTGACCCGCTATCTGAGCGGGCGCGACAGCGACGCGGCGATTAGCGCGGAGATTCGCTGGCCAGCAGGCCGAACACCCAGTCGTCGCGCCACGCGCCGTTCAGGAAATAATTTTGCCTGATGGTCTCTTCCTGGCGAAATCCGCAGTTAAGCAGCAGGCGCTGCGACACGTGATTTCCCGCCGTGACCGTGGCGGTAAGTTTCCTGTAATCGAGCGCATCGAAAGCAAAGCGAATGATTGCGTTTAGCGACTCCCTTCCGTAGCCTTTGCGCTGATGTTCGGCTGCCAAAATAAATCCGACCTCCGCCACGTCAGGGCTGCGCTCAATAAAGCCGGTAACGCCCACTGGGATGCGGCAATCATCTGTTTCCATAACCAGGCATAACCAGTGCGCGTCGCCTTTCCGCCAGGGTAATAAACGGCTTTCAAATGATGCCGATCTTATTTCCGCTTCATCCCGGGGATCGGCGATACAGGTCATAAGCTTACTGTCCTGATAAAGCGCCAGAAAAAAAGGCCAGTCCTCTTTTTTTAGCGGACGGTAAACCAGCTGTTCTGATGAAATAACAGGCTGCATGTTAAACGCCTCCTGTCGCGCGACCTTTAACCAGAGGCTCAGACCAGATTCAGCCTTTTCAGATAGTCTGTCAGACGGTGTTTAAACTTGCGCGTCTGAAAACGCATTTCACTCCAGACATAGAGCGGCGACTTGATAAAAATCGCCCGCTCTTCGGCACGAATTTGCACCCATTTTTCACAGCGAAGACAGCTGTCATTAAACCAGAAATATTCGTCCCGGCTCAAAAGCGCGCGGCAGTGCCTGCAGTAAGCTCCCATACATTCCTTATTATCTGATGCGTTCCCCAGCGGTCAACGCTGCGTTTAACGCCTGGATATTAACTGCGGCTTTTTACCGACGATTAAGCACCCCATAAATAAGTGGCACTTTCCACCTCCGGCATATTCCGCAGTCTGACCTGTGGCATCAAACTACGGGCACATCAATGTGGATGGCAATGAGATTTATTCTCAAATATTGCTTCCTGCGGGCGCAGGCAGGGTTTTTTAGCGAAATAGTGGTTAAGGTCGCGGCAGCTCCGCGCGGACAGCGCGGCCGACGCATTCTTTGCGGAGAGGGGATCGGGCCAGCAGATTGCAGGCCAACGCGCCTCTTTACCCGCGCGGCAAATAAAAACCCGGCCAGAAGGCCGGGTACTTGCCACATTACACTGCGGCACAAACCAGGGTAAAAGGCTGGCTTATCAGGCTGGATTAAAACCCTTCCAGTACGATTTTGCCGCGCGCGCGGTTGCTCTCAATCAGCGCATGGGCGCGACGCAGGTTTTCCGCATTGATGGTGCCGTAGTGCTCGCCTTTCGTGGTGCGCAGCGTGCCGTCGTCGATCAGGCGGCGCACGTTTTCCAGGATCTCGTTCTGGCGCGCCATATCCGGCGTCTGGAACAGCGAGCGGGTAAACATCAGCTCCCAGTGCAGTGAGATCGCTTTACGCTTAAGCGGCATCGCGTCCAGGGTTTCCGGATCGTCAATCACCGCCATACGGCCCTGCGGCGCCAGCACCTCGACAATCTGCTGATAGTGTTTGTCGGTATGGGTAAGGCTGGCGACATAGCGAACGTTCTCAACGCCGATTTCGCGCAGCCCTTCCGTCAGCGGACGGGAGTGATCGATCACGTCGTGCGCGCCCAGTTCGCGCACCCAGTCGGCGGTTTCCGGGCGTGACGCGGTGGCGATAACGCGCAGGCCGGTCAGCTTGCTTGCCAGCTGCGTCAGAATCGAGCCGACTCCGCCGCCCGCGCCGATAATCAGCAGCGCTTCATCTTCCTGCTCTTTCACCTCCAGCCGGTCGAACAACAGTTCCCAGGCGGTCAGGGAGGTGAGCGGCAGCGCGGCGGCATCGGCGTTGCTCAGCGAGGCGGGCTTGTGGCCGGCAATGCGTTCATCCACCAGGCCATATTCCGCATAGGAACCCGGACGGTCGATGGCGCCAGCATAGTAGACTTCGTCGCCGGGCCTGAAGCGCGTCACGCTGTCGCCAACCGCCTCCACCGTCCCGACGGCGTCCCAGCCGACAATGCGCGGCTGCTCGGTCGGCGCGTTGTTGCGGACTTTGGTATCGACCGGATTAACGGCGATCGCGGCGATTTTCACCAGCAGATCGTGCGGGCCCGGCTGGGGCTGCGGCAGCGTGGTGTCGTAGAGCGATTGCGGATCGGCGATCGGCAATCCATTTTGGCTGTAGACGATAGCTTTCATCTCGGTTCCTTTTAGCAGTAACAGGTTTACGGGTGCTGGATAACAGCATAGGCCTCCTGCGCGCAGAGAAACAGCCGCTGACGACAGCAGCACTTTCACTGCCGGAGTGAAAATAGCCGCGCACCGGCCGAGCATGGCTTCAGGCAGAGCGGATAAAAAAGCGGCAAACGCGCAGCTCTGGATGTACAGACGTCTAGATGTAGATTATAGTCCTCAGCCTACGAGAAAAGGGATCAGGCTTATGAACAAAAAAGTGCTTTCAATTCTGCTGGCCGCGTCGGTAACGCTGCTCAGCGCCTGTAATAAAGATGACGACAGCAAAGTCAAAGTCGCTATTAATACCGGTCCGGACCAGACGTTGTGGGAGACCGTTAAGCAGGTGGCGCATGACAAATATCATCTGGATGTCGATGTCGTGGCGTTTAACGACTACGTGCAGCCGAATGAAGCGCTGTTCAATAAAGATGTTGACGCCAACGCCTTCCAGAGCCTGCCCTATCTGGAGATGCAGTCCAAAGAGCGCGGCTACCATTTCGCCGTGATCACCAACACCTTTGTCTTCCCGATCGCCGGCTACTCGCGCAAAATCAAATCGCTGGATGCACTGCCGGACGGCGCGACCATTACCATTTCTAACGAAGCGACCACGCTGGGCCGCAGCCTGCTGCTGCTGCAGGCGCAGGGTCTGATCAAGGTGAAACCGGAAGCGGGCCTGCTGCCGACGACGCTGGACGTGACCGACAACCCGAAAAAACTGAAGTTTGTCGAGGTTGATACGCCGCAGCTGGCGCGCACGCTCGACGATCCGCAGGTTTACCTTTCCATTATTAATAACAACTTTGCCGCACTGGCGAATCTCTCCGCCTCACGCGACGGCATGTTTATGGAAAGCAAAGCCTCGCCGTACGTGAATGCCATCGTGGCGCGTGAAGATAATAAAGACAGCCCGAATATCCAGAAGCTGAAAGAGGCGTTCCGCTCGCAGGAAGTGCTGGATAAAGCCAACGAAATTTATAAAGGCGATATTATCAAAGGCTGGTAATCGCGCCCTGCCTCCGCTTTCCCAGCAGATTGCGGAGGCATTTTCCTTTGCCATTCAGGCATGACAAAACCCGCCAGAATGTAATCAAATGAAAATATCTTACTGAAACTCCCAATAAGTTATCAGCCCTTGTTTCTATAACATCCCATTAGCAACTAAAGCTAAAACGCATAACAAATTCTGGCGTTTATTCATTTCGTCACCCCCGAAAAATAGATCCGATAGCCGTGCGTTAATTACTTAAGGAGTCTGCTAATGAAAGAGTTAGTGCAGGATGTTTTATCCATCTTCTCTCCGCAGAGCGTGAATCCCGTGTTGATTCGTACGGGTCTCTCTCAGCGTGAAATCGCTTCCGTTCAGCCCTTCGCCGTGACTTCCGTCAGCTGGGCGACCTCCATGGAGGAGCTTAACGCCGCCTTTGCCCATAAAGCGCATGAGGCAGGCGCCGTCGGCTATCACATTACCGATGTGGAGTCGCATAAGGCGGGCAGCGACGGTCAGCCTTTGCTGGCGGCGAAAGCGACGCTCTATAACATCCCCGACGAAGGCGGTAACGAGCAGCTAACGGCAGGGTTTATACTCTAATCTCAGCGCAGCGCCCTTGTCAGAAAACGACCGCTTACTTCAACGCTGCGGCAGCCCCGGCTGTTGCAGCTTTTACCTCCGCTTTTTGCCCCCCGCCCCTCAGGCAGCGCATATCCCTGCTACCCTTTGACCTCTTACCGGCGGGATCGCGTCACCGACAGCGCAGAGAGCTGCCCGTACGACGATCCGGCAGATTTACACTCTTTTTTATGGGAACGTTATGACGCCAAAAGGAAAGGAAAACAGCAGCGACCTGCCGCATCGCGGTAACCACAGCGGCGTAACCGTTCAGGGGGCGCGCACCCATAACCTTAAAGACCTCTCTTTCACTTTTCCTCGTGACGCGATGGTGGTGTTTACCGGCGTTTCAGGCTCGGGCAAGTCATCGCTGGCGTTTGATACGCTCTATGCAGAAGCGCAGCGGCGCTTTATGGAATCCGTGGCGCCCCATGCGCGCCGCCTTATCGATCAGGCGGCGGTGCCGGATCTCGATAACGTTGATGGCCTGCCGCCGGCGGTTGCCCTGCAGCAGAGCCGCGCGGGCGCTCAGGAGCGCTCCACCGTCGGCAGCCTGACGCGCGTCTCCGTCACGCTCAGACTGCTCTATTCCCGCGCGGGGAAACGCCCTGAAGGCGTGCCTTTTCTGGCTGCCGAATCCTTTTCGCCCAACAATCCGCAGGGCGCCTGTCCGGCGTGCCAGGGGCTGGGGATGGTGCATGAGGTCAGGAAGGAGGCGCTGGTGCCAGACGGCTCATTAAGCATTCGCGAGGGCGCTATCGCCGCCTGGCCGCACGGCTGGCAGGCGAAAAACTTACGCTCTATCCTGGAGGTGCTCGATTACGACATTGACGCGCCCTGGGAAACGCTCTCTGAAAAGAACCGGGAATGGATCCTGATGACAGAGGAGCAGCCGTCGGTGCCGATCTTTGTCGGGCTGACCGCCGAACAGCGCAAAGCGGCGATAGCTGCAAAGAGCGAGCCCGCCTACACCGGCACCTATACCAGCGTGAAAAAATATCTGCTGCAAAGCTATTCGGGCGGAAAAGAGAGCGTGCGGAAACGGCTTTCCCGCTTTGTCACCGTCGCGCCCTGCGCGCTCTGCCAGGGGAAAAGGCTTAATCAGGATGCCCTGTCGGTGACCTTCGCCGGCTACGATATTGCTGAAATGGGCGAGCTGACCATTGCCCAGCTCAAGGCGCTGTTTGCTCCCCTGGCGCAGGGCGCTTCGCCGCACCTGCCCGATGAGACGGCGCTAAGGGATGCCACAATCCGCATGGCGACAGATATTTGCGGACGTCTGGACCAGCTGGAGAATCTCGGCCTTGGCCACCTTTCGCTCGGGCGCAAGACCACGATGCTCTCTTCCGGCGAGCTGCAGCGCATCCGGCTGGCGACGCAGCTGCTCTCGCAGCTTTTCGGCGTCATGTATGTGCTGGACGAGCCGGCGGCCGGGCTTCACCCGGAAGATGTGCGCGCGCTAATCCGCTCGCTGCGCGCTCTGCTGGCGGCGGGCAACTCGCTGGTAATCGTCGAGCACAATCTTGATGTTATCGCCGAAGCGGACTGGCTGACGGAAATCGGACCGGGGCCGGGACGGCTCGGCGGCGAAATCGTGTATAACGGCGCGCCCGCTGGTCTGGCGGGCAACAGTCGGTCAGCGACGGCCAGCTATCTTTTCGATGACCGCTATCCCGGCCTGCGTCAGCGCAGGCCGCCTGAGGAGTGGCTGCGTGTTGAACAGGCCGCCTGCAACAACCTGCGCGGACTCGATTTCTCGCTGCCGCTGGAAAGAATGACGGTGATTACCGGCGTCTCTGGTTCTGGCAAATCGACGCTGCTTATCCGCGTGCTGCCTGCGCTGCTGCAGCGGCTGGATAAAACGCCGGTTGACGATGGCGAGGATGAAGATGACGCCGCCACGGACGTGCAGGGAAAAGTGATTGCCGGGGGCGCCTCCCTGAAGCGACTGGTACGCATCGATCAGCGCCCTATCGGTCGTACGCCGCGTTCCAACCTTGCCACCTATACCGGCTTTTTTGATATCGTCAGGCGGCTGTTTGCCGAGACGGATGAGGCCAAAAAACGCGGCTTCGACGCCAGCCGTTTCTCTTTTAACCTGCCCGCCGGCCGCTGTCCCGCCTGCGAAGGGCAAGGGCTGATCACTATTGAACTGCTGTTTATGCCGCAGGCGAGCGCGCCCTGCTCAACCTGCGGCGGCCGTCGCTACAATGCGGAAACGCTTGAGGTCCGCTGGAACGATAAAACCATCGCCGATGTGCTTGATCTGACGGTAGACGAAGCCGCAGAGTTTTTCAGCGGAATTGAAAGTATTCAGCGCTCGCTCAGCGCGCTGCGGGCGCTCGGTCTGGGCTACCTGACGCTTGGCCAGCCGGCAACGGAGCTCTCCGGCGGCGAGTGCCAGCGCATTAAGCTGGCCTGGGAACTTCAGCGCGCGCAACGAGGCAAAACGCTCTATCTGCTCGATGAACCCTCTACCGGCTTACATCCCTCGGACATGGATAAACTGATGCGAGTGCTGGATCAGCTGGTAAAACGGGGCGACAGCGTAGTGATGGCGGAGCACGATATGAGAATTGCGTCGGAGGCTGACTGGATAATCGATATGGGGCCGGGTTCAGGGGAAAACGGTGGCCGTATCGTTGCGGCCGGTACGCCGGAAGCGATCGGCCGCGCGAAGAACAGCCTCACCGCGCCCTATTTAGCCCGCCGGCTCAAAAAGAGAGAGGGCGACCCGCAGGCATAGCGTCTGAAAGGAATGTGCGGCGGGTGCCACTCCTGCCGCATAAAACAGCCCCCTATCTGGGGGCGCTTTCGCTTCCGGATAACTGTGCTTGCAAATAACGATAAGCGGCGGCTGGCTATTCTCATATCCGGTATCTGCTCTGGCGTTAGCGCCACGGTTTTTCTGCCTGACCTTTCTTCGCTCGATGCCTCAGCGTAAATTAAATTATTATTTAGTATGTTGTAACTATATATAAAGCCTGTTGATTTTGACTTAGATTTTCTTCTTAACGGCCCCAACTCACAACACAATAAACTTTGTCATAAATCAATATCAGCAATTACTTCTATTGAGTTGCCATTGGGCAGCTGCTATAACTGCGCCATGTTTATTACTGGAGTACAATCCGTCCACCGATGAGAAGCAATAGTGTGGATGTCTTGTTTAAATTATGCGCACAGCATTAATCAATCATTGTTGTTTTATCTGCTCTCTTCCCGTCTGGAATATCGCCGACCAGCACTGGCGTAGCGCCCTGTAGCGCCCTCTCCTCGTTTCCGTTTGCCAAAAGGAACTTGCGCCTCAGCGGTGCAGGTCGATTGAATAATTGCGACAGGAGTTAACCATGTTTGCATGGGCTTTATTATTACTTGCTATTGTTTGTGAAGTTATCGGTACGCTGGCGATGAAATGGTCGAGCGTCGATGAAAGCGCGTCAGGGTATATGATCATGCTGGTGATGATCGCCTGTTCCTATATTTTCCTGAGTTTCGCCGTTAAAAAAATTGCGCTGGGCGTCGCCTACGCGCTGTGGGAAGGCATCGGCATCGTGTTAATTACGGTATTCAGCGTGCAGCTGTTTGACGAGCCGCTGACGCAGATGAAAATCGCCGGGATAACCACGCTGATCGCCGGCATTATGCTGATCAAAACCGGCACCGCGAAGAAAAAGGAGTCACAGCATGTCCTCAGCTGATATGACCCATATACTCTGGCTGGCGCTGGCGATCCTGCTGGAAATCGCCGCCAATATTTTCCTCAAATATTCCGACGGCTTTAAAAAACCGCTGCTCGGTATCGCCTCGCTGGCCTCGGTGCTGCTGGCGTTTAGCGCGCTCTCGCAGGCGGTGAAAGGCATCGACCTGTCGGTCGCCTATGCGCTGTGGGGTGGATTCGGTATCGCCGCAACGGTTGCGGCGGGCTGGATACTGTTTGGCCAGCGGCTCAACGTTCGCGGCTGGGCGGGGCTAAGCCTGCTGCTGGCGGGCATGATCTTAATGAAGTTCGCCTGATGTCAGGTAACGTCCTGCCCCGGCGGGACGTTACCGCCCTACCCGCGCGGGAAAGATCTCCTGTAGCCAGCGAATAAATACCCGCAGTCGATGCGTCACGTAGCGATTTTGCGGGTAGACCACATGAAAGGGATAGCGCGCCGGCCGCCACGGTGTCAGGATCTCCACCAGCCTCCCGGCCTGAAGATGCTCAGCGGTGGCGTAGGTAAAGGTCTGCACAATGCCTAACCCCGCCAGCGCCGCCGCCAGATGCGCGTTGCTTTCGTTTACCCCGACCCGATAGTCCGCCTTAATTTCTGTTTTTTCCCCGTCACGCTCAAAGCGAAAAGGAAACGCGCGCCCGCTCTGCGGCGAAAGGTAGCTCACCAGGCGATGCCCGTTTTTCAGTTCGTCAGGATAGGCCGGTACGCCATAGTGTTTCAGATAGGCGGGCGTCGCGCAGGTGATCAGCGTGGCGTAGCCGATCTGGCGCGCCACCAGCGAAGAGTCGTTTAGCGGCCCGCCGCGGATCACGCAGTCTACGTTGTCGCTAATCAGATCGACGGCGCGGTCGGCTACGCCGAGATCGATACGGATATCGGGGTAGCGCGCCATAAAATCGGGCAGCGCCGGTATCAGCACATCGCTGGCGGTCGATCCGCCGACGTCAATGCGCAAAACGCCGCGGGGCGCGCTGCGTGCCGCGTTGAAAGAGGCATCAATATCCTCGAGGTCGTTCAGAATGCGCAGCGACTTCTCATAATATTCCCGCCCTTCCGGCGTCACCGTGACGCGGCGCGTGGTGCGCTGCAGCAGGCGGATGCCGAGATGCGCCTCCAGCTCCTGCACCAGCTTGCTCAGCGTCGCGTTCGGCATATCAAGCGAGTCCGCCGCACGCGTGAAATTGCCCGCCTCCACTACGCGGGCGAATGCCCGAATCGCCATCAGCTGATCCATTCTCGCCTCTCGCCTTATCTGATTATCCACACACAGAAATAGTGCTTTTCATTTTACAGGATTTTTCAATAAACAAGAGAGCGATAGATTGCTGTTAAGCGCTGCAGTCATCCACCGCAGCGACCCCTGACTAATCTGCCCAAGAGGAAACGATCATGACTAACACACTGAATGGCAAAATCGCATTAGTTACCGGCGGCACCAGCGGTATCGGCCTGGCATCGGCGCAGCAGCTCGCCGCACAGGGCGCACGCGTCTTTATAACCGGACGCCGTCAGGATGCGCTAGATGAAGCGGTCGCGCTTATTGGCCCTGCCGCCACCGGCATCCGCGCCGATGCCTCTCTTCTCACCGACCTCGATGCGGTCTACGCCGAGATAGCGCGCAGCGTCGGCCATCTGGATATTCTGTTTGCCAATGCGGGTGGTGGCGACATGCTGCCGCTGGGCGCGATTACCGAAGAGCATTTCGACCGGATCTTCGCCACTAACGTGCGCGGCGTGCTTTTTACGGTACAGAAAGCGTTGCCGCTGCTGGTGGACGGCGCATCGGTGATTTTAACCTCATCGACGACCTCGGTGCAGGGCACCGCCGGCTTCAGCGTTTACAGCGCCAGCAAGGCGGCGGTACGCAACTTCGCCCGCTCATGGGCGCTGGATCTCAAAGAGCGCGCTATCCGCGTTAACGTGGTCAGCCCTGGGCCGATCCGCACGCCGGGCTTAGGCGAGCTGGTAGATGAAGCGAGCCGCCAGGGATTGTTCGACGCGCTGGCGGCCCAGGTGCCGCTAGGCCGTCTGGGGGAACCCGAGGAGATTGGCAAGGTAGTCGCCTTCCTCGCCTCTGACGCCGCCAGCTTTATCAACGCCACCGAACTCTTTGTCGATGGCGGCATGGCGCAGGTATAAGGCTAACGCCCTGAAGCGAACAGGCTTCAGGGCGATGCTCTAAACAAAAGTTGTACAAGGGTAAAAGAGTCCTAAAAAAACTTGACCTCGGCCTCGCTTTCGCCACAATACAATGGTTTAACAAAACATATAACTATTTGAGAGCATTTTTTGCAAAAAGGTTAACGCGCTTTTCTTGCATATTCTTGTACACGTTTTCTTTCGATGTACAACTTGTCAATTTTTTGACTGATCATCGTTTAACTCATTTTGGGGTAAAATTATGCGTCAGAGCAGCAGCCTTCTCTCTTCATCCGAAGATATCGCACGTTATTTTCGCGAAGCCAGCCTACCTTCCGAACAGGAAACGCTGGGTCAGATCGTTGTTGAGCTTCTCCGCGCAGGCAAGAACGTCAACCGTAAAGGTATTTGCACTAAGCTGGTAAGACGACTGGAAGTTGCCTCAACGGCCGAAGAAGAGAAACACTACCAACGTCTGATCGGCTTGCTGTTAGGCCGCTAATTCCCGACAGTAGTTACGATTTCCGTTTTTCCGGCACGGCCTTAAGATTTAAGCAGGCATTGGCTGGCTTCGGCCAGCACCAGCCAGGTGCGCTGGTTCTTTCTGTAGTCAACCGCACCTCCAACCTGCCCCAATTGCTGGGGCGTGCAGCGGGACACAGAGCAAATGTTATGTATAAAAGTAATGAAGAAAGACTGACCGACATCGTGATTGGCGAGGCGACTCTCGAGCTGCTGCTATCGGATAAAGCGATCTCCAGCCGCGCGCTAATGGACGTGCTGCAGCGTATGGCTGAAGAAGAAGCGGATGAAGAGCGGCAGCTGATTATCGTCCGCGCCATTAACGAGGTGCAGCAAAACCTCACCACTCAGTCCGCCCAGACGCGCGTGACGATGCGCGATCGCAACAATAACGAGCACCACTTCAAGGGTGAAGCGATGCCGGGCGACAAACGTAAGCACTGATCCTCCCTTTCCCGGTTTACTCAGGAGCGCACTATGAATATTGCCTGTCTTGGATGGGGGTCGCTGATCTGGAAACCGGGCGCTCTTCCCGTTGAGGGAGAGTGGCATCACGACGGCCCCCTCTTTCCTGTTGAGTTCTCCCGCACCAGCGACGGCGGCGAGCTGGCGACCGCAATCTGTATGAACGCGCCGCCGGTGCCGGTATTGTGGGCCAGGCTGGCGACGCAGGATTTAGGTCGGGCCTGCCTGCAGCTGCGCGAGCGCGAAGGGATCCCTGATGAACGCGTCGACGGCATCGGCATTTTTTCCGTCACTGCCCAGACGCCCGGCGTGCTGGCCGACTGGGCGCGGGCGCGCAAGCTGGATGCGGTGATCTGGACCGGCCTGCCGCCAAAGCTGGGCAGCGTGGAAGGGTTAATCCCGACGCTGCCGCAGGCGATAGCGCATCTGCAGCAGCTGGAGGGCGACGAGGCCATCCACGCGCGCACCTATATCATGCAGGTACCCGCGCAGATCGACACGCCTTATCGACGCGCCATTACCGCTCACTTCGGCTGGGATCGATAACCCCCCTCTTCAGCGCATAGTCATAGAGCTGATGGCTGGCGAGATTTTTCATTTTCACTTCGCACATGATATCGAAGGCGTTAAACGACAGCGCCCAGTCGTTCAGCGTCGGGTTAAAATAGTAGTCCGAGTGGGCGCGCAGTTTGGCTTTCGCCACGCCTAACGCCTGCTGATCGGGGTAGCCCTGCTCCGGTATCACTCCCTCCTGTGAAATCGAATAGTGCAGCACCGGCTGGACGCCGCGCCATGACTCTTTGATCAGGGGGATGCGGCTGTCGTCCGGCTGAATAAAGGCGTTCTCTTTGACCCAGTGGTGATGAATATCCAGCACAATGGGACAGAGCGCCCTCGCCTGCAGCACATCATCCAGCGAACAGGAGATCTCATCGTTTTCCACCGTCAGCATATTGCGCGCCTCAGGCGTCAGCTGAGCGAAGGCCTGGCGAAACCCTTCAAAACCTCCTTTGCCATTCATATGAATGTTGATTTTGAAATCCTGGAAGGTTTTGCCGTAGCCCATCAGCACGGCGCAGAGCGCATGGTACTCAACATCTTCAATGGCCCGCTGCACCACATCGGGATTATCTGACGCCAGCACCGAATATTGTCCTGGATGGAAAGAGAGACGGATACCGTGCTGACGCGCCAGCGCGCCGCAGCGCTCGAACAGCGGATAGAGATCGGGCAGAAATTCACGGTAGAGCGGCGTCGCTTCCGGCACGGTATAGAGCGGCAGGAGATCGCTGCCGATACGCATCATGCGCAGGCTTTGCGGCTGGGTAGCCAGCGTTTCCAGCAGGCCGGCCAGGTTGGTCAGGTTGAGACGGGCAAGGCTGGCGATCAGCGCAATCTGCTGGTCGCGCCCTAAACTGAGAAAACGGGTACGGGTTGTGCTTTTGAACGGGAAATGTTGTTTGCCGTCTGCATCCAGATACTTACACGCGAAGCCTAATTTCATATTTCCCCCTGTTAAACACAAACAGTAAGTTTAACAGTTATTTGAAAACCGACCGGGCGGGAGAGAAGGCAATCA
>NZ_JAKRNN010000026.1:0-64025 GCF_022346785.1 Pantoea sp. ACRSC | reverse complement strand
ACTGAGCGGATTCGCGTTTAAACTCTGCGCTGAAATTTCTTTTTTTCATTGAGGCACCTGTAATGTTCTGAGGTGAGCATATCACCTCTGTTCAGGTGGCCAAATTCAGTAAACCACTTCAGTTGTGCTATCTTTTCCCGACGACTTTTAAGCACCTCTTTCTGCTTTTCATCCCGTTTTTACTCTGCCGCCTTGCGCGCGGCGGGCAGCGCTTCGGTATTGGTAGCACGCTGGTAGAAAGGTGTTTTCAGCATCGAACCTCTGGCATAGCGCTCGATACGCCAGGCGGTAATCCACGCAATCTGGTTTTCGACAATGGTTTCCAGACTGCCGCTGGCACGGGGTGGCTCGTAGCAGGATGCTTTTTCAGGGGTGATTTTTTCTGGCGTCGTCAGGTTCAGGGTGAGTTCGCGCCAGGCGTTGAAGCGATTGACTAATGGTGCGTCTATTACAAATTCACCTTGTAGATCTGGTGACATGGCTCGCCAAAATTGCTGCTTTAGTTCTTGAGGCAATATTGCTGGAGGTACTTTAAGTGGCGCACCAGCGGAGAATGCTGAAGCATACATGTCATGCAAAGCAATTTGTGAAAGCAATAAAGCATCATCCTCACCATTAGCCTTCCCCTGATCCCCCCGCGGATAGCCACCGCCAATATCCGAATGCATCCCCGGATAAACCACCTCGATGGCATAGGGCGGATATTTGCCGTTACCCCGGCGTACCGAGTCCAGCGGGAAGCAGAGGCGCTGCTCATGCCCGGAGACCAGGTGCACGCATTTTTTTATCAGCCCGCTATAGGTTTTGTCGTCCGGCAGCTCCATCGTGTCGTCCGCCCATGACATATGACCTTCGGCAATCGGCAGCACGTGTGCAATACCGACAGAGGCCACGGTATCCAGCAGCCCGAGAAACTCCACGCTGAGGGGCAACTGCATATCCCCAATCTGCAGGCACTGCGGGGGTTTTTCGCCTTCCGCCTTTGGCGGCGGAAGCAGCTCGCTCAACCAGCGCACAAAAGTACGCGCAGCGGCAGCACCGCGGGAAAAACCGTAAACGTACAGCCTGATATCCAGCAGCCTCGGCCTGCCCGGCTCCGACTGAGTAATTAATGGCTTCAAATCAGAGGCTAAGTCATTCAGTAACCTGCTGAACTCTTCATACCGGTTTTGGCTGCCGCCAGACCACAGCCGATTCCAGCTGGTACCCATTTTGCCTATGGATTTACGACTGGCACTCTCGGACAGTTTTATGCTGTTTTTTTTCGGATCTTTACTCACGCGCATTAGTACATCAATAATGCGCAGCAGCGCCCAGTTAATACGCTCTTCACCTTTAGTTGCGGTCGCCAGCCCCATAATGGAATAGTCCAGATCGTTCACTTCCGGGAACGGGGTGCCCACGCCAGGGATATAAAATTTGAAGTATTTGCCGCCGCTATCGCTTGCCGCATCCAGCAACGCATTGTCTTTATCAGATACGCCACCGGCGGTGCCATCTCCAATAGTGGCACGAAACAACCGCGCGATATTGGTCGGATGCTTCGGATCAGACAGGAGCAGGTCATTGTTCAGGTTATTACCCGTACCGTCGAAAAACAGACTGATATGCAGCGATTTGCAGCACGGCGGCTCCACACGTCGTCCTGCCGCCAGACACAGTTCCTGACGGTAGAGCCGCTCGGCACTGTTCTGCTGATGGCAATTCTGCCCGACCTGTAGCGCCTGGGTCGGCAGCCGTCCCTGCGCTGGAAACGGCGGCGGCACCCAGGCTAAATCGGTTTCCTTTATTTCGGACATACCTTCGGCTCCTTCATCCTGATGGGCTCTTTTATCGGGTAGGACGGACTGCCGTAGGTGTAGCAACTGGTCGTGACCTTCACCTCATCGCAGGGCAAAAAGTGCACGGTGATGCCGCAGACATCCTGACCGTTATAGTCGGGAACCGGGACGATTTTGCTGTGCTGACGTTTTTGAGCATCTATGCTTTTTTTCCAGGCAAGATATTTTTTCCTGTCTTCATAACCTGGAAAGTCCATGGAATACCCTACCCCGGTTTCCCAGTCCACTCGCACCGTCATGTTCGGCGTCCAGCGGGCGGGCACGCTGTAGCAGCAACCACCGCCGCCGCCCTGAAACGGGCCAATAATGTCGATCCCCGACTGGTTATCCACGCTGAAGTGGTTAATCGCCCATTTTGTGTGGTTAATGGCGTCAATGGTGCCGCCACCCCCTCCACCGCCCTCAGCCTGAGCGGCAGGCTGGGTGCAGCCGGTTAGCAAAAGCAGGCCCGCCAGCAGCGGGCTAAAGAATAGACGTTTCATCTGACATTCCTTGTAAAGGCTGGATTAAAGGGGAAACGGCGGCGGAGCCCAGGCTAAACCGGTTTCCTTTATTTCGGACATACCTTCGGCTCCTTCATCCTGATGGGCTCTTTTATCGGGTAGGACGGACTGCCGTAGGTGTAGCAACTGGTCGTGACCTTCACCTCATCGCAGGGCAAAAAGTGCACGGTGATGCCGCAGACATCCTGGCCGTTATAGTCGGGAACCGGGACGATTTTGCTGTGCTGACGTTTTTGGGCATCTATGCCTTTTTTCCAGGCAAGATACTTATCCTCATCAGCGAATCCGGGGAAACCAGCTGATGAACCCTGCCCGGTTTCCCAGTCAACTCGTACCGTCATGCCCGGCGTCCAGCGGGCGGGCACGCTGTAGCAGCAACCACCGCCGCCGCCCTGAAACGGGCCAATAATGTCGATCCCCGACTGGTTATCCACGCTGAAGTGGTTAATCGCCCATTTTGTGTGGTTAATGGCGTCAATGGTGCCGCCACCCCCTCCACCGCCCTCAGCCTGAGCGGCAGGCTGGGTGCAGCCGGTTAGCAAAAGCAGGCCCGCCAGCAGCGGGCTAAAGAATAAACGTTTCATCTGCACTTCCTTGTATAACATTGCTTTAAAAGAGGAAGGATAGGGTAACCGCTACGAAGAATTTAAATAGAAAAATCAGAAGATTAATTATGAGTTAAGCCATTTTTTTATAACCCAGGCCTCGCGTGCTTCATCCAGAATAATGCCCTGACTGGTCGCCTCCACCATGCCCTGGTAACACTCAGAAAAAAGCGCCTGTTGTGATGTATACCTGCCCGCTGGCGGTGAATGGTGCGACAGGAGGATCAGAACATCACAGACACACATTAGATGCTCCAGTTGCCGATCGTTGAGTTCAATTTTGTGAGGTTTTTCATTGCGAGCCAGGGGCGAACCGCTGCCTTTAATACCTCTTGAGTTGCCATCCATATCCTGCCATGCCCAGAACAGTGCGGGACGCAACAAGGCCTTTTGCTGTTCCTCGCTGAGAACCTGTGTAAAAAGCAGGGGGAAGATCCGCGTATCGTAAAATCGTAAAATTCCGCTCCGCCCTTCGTGCAAAATATCCACACACTGCGTAAGCCAGTGAGCCAGAGCAGTAAAAGGCCAGGGTGAACACAACAGCAGCAACGGAGCCCGAACGATGACCTGCTGACTGATGTCTTTTAGCCACTGCATCTGATGAAGATCATCAAGCGTAATGCGTGCAATCAGTGGAGCATCATCGACGATAAACGCTTCCGGAAGCCCGTGATAAAGCGACTACCACTCTACTGACAGTGCGTCTAGTGCCGGGATTACGCTGAAATCCAGCCCGGCCTGATCAACAATAATATCAAGATAATCAGTCCCGGATGCCCGGCAAGTAACAGCCACTTCCTCAATCCATTGTGTAGTCATTCATGCCTCCCTGGGCACAAAGCCCTGCGCCAGTTCCTGCGCTTTTTTAAGGCACTCTTTACATACTGATGCTGGCAGTTCTGGTAGCGGGAAATCCTCGCTGGCTGGCCCCTGCAAATCGTGCAAACCTTTAAGACTAATTACTCCCGGACCATGAATATGCACCTCTCCCTGTGGAGTGAGACGAATATAAGCTCCGCCACACCCCAGGGTGATGCCATTTTTAGCCGTCAGTTGCAGATGCCCCTGTGTTGACTGGACGGTGACGTCTTTCAGAGACGTTAACGAAAGCACATCGTCATGTGATTCAATCTCCAGCGGGCCGCTGGCGGAGACCAGCCGCATCCCTTCCTGCTGTGCAAGGATTGAGACAGTTTTGCTCGCGTTTACTGAATAGCGCTGCGCTGTGCTGATGTTGACTTCGCCCAGGCTCTGCAGGTACAACCCTTTCCCGCTGTACATCAGCGCCGCTTCCGGCGTGACGGCAGCAATACCTTTCGGAGCAGACAGCAGCAACGCTGGGTCTTTCAGCTCGCTGGCACCGGAAACGAATTCACTCAGTGGCTTTATATCCGGGGTAACATTGCGGTGAGTCTGCGTAATAGTTCCCCATCCCGTCACCTGATTTAACGCCCCTTTTAGTAGACTGATAGTGGGTTCCATCTCCAGCACCGATCCCTGCGCCTTTGTCTGGCCGTCCGCCGAGATAAAGATCCCTTTCTGCGCCCGGATGGCGCCCCAGCTGTCGGTTCTGAGTTCAAAACCCTCACCGCGCTTCTGCCTGTCGGCATCCACTATATGCCCGAGATTCAGCTGACTCTTGCCGCCATACTCGGTAGAGACCTTGATATGCTCTTTCCCGCGCTCATCGTCGAGGCGGATTTTGTTGTTTGCCGGCGTGCGCAGAACGTTACGTTTATAGTTGCGGATGGTGACGTGGTCGCCGTGGGCCGAATCATGCAGCACGCCAGCGATGAACGGCCTGTCGGGGTTGCCGTCTTCAAAGCCAATCGCCACTTCGGTTCCCGCCAGCAGCGGCAGGTGCAGGCCCCAGGTGTCCCCGGCGTACGGGCGGGACTGACGAACCCACAGGCTCTCAAACCCGGTCTCCCAGCTATCCCGGTCAAACAGCATATTGACGCGATAGCGGCCGTCTTTATCAATATGCCCGTAGGTGTCATTTTCGGTCGTGCTGGTGACGCGGGCCGGTAACGTACCGGCCATCACCGGGCGTGAGCCTGGCTCAGGACGAAAACAAAAATCAGGGCTGTCCGGGATACCCTCGACGTTAACGCCAAAATCCTGATCCCGCCGCGCGTGGCAGTGCATAGCGATGATAACCACGCCCTGGCTGAAAACCTCCGCCACTTCATAGCCGCCGGTTACCTTCAGCAACATACCCGGAGAGAGCGCAGGAGAGCTGGTGATGGCGCGGGTCTGCGTCTGGCCGTTCAGGTAGCGCTCGTGACGGATGCGGGCATAAAACGCACCGGACTCCGGTGCCGGGCTGGGGTCATATTGACTCCCCGGCGTCAGGTAGTTATCTCCCCAGTGGTAAGCCTCCCCACAGGTGGTGGCATCCCCGCGGGTCACATCAACCTGGATGTTCATGTCAGTCGTGGCCTGGCGATAGTTGTAGTCGCGGGTGCTGACCTGCTTCTGCACCACGCGGTGGTGGCTCGCCATTCCCCAGACCGAATCTACCCCTTCTGAATGCTGCCCTGAGGGCGGAACCGACGGCAGGGTCAGGCCTTTCTCATAACCCTGCTGGCTGTCGTAAAACTCCACCACGTCGATGTTCAGGCGCGTGTCGGTAGTGAAGCGGAACCAGATGCCCACCTCCGCCAACAGACGGGTGATAAAGTGCAGGTCATCCTCGCCGTACTGCATCACCTGTTCACGACGCGGGTACTCTTTTGAGAGCGAGAACAGAAAATCCTGGCCGCGCATACTGTGACGCTCGCGCAGGATTTTTTCCACGATTTGTGGCACTGACATATCCTGATAGATGGCGTTCTGATGGGAACGGTCGAGCAGCGCCAGGCGCGGCTGTAGGATCAGGGCGTAATGGGTTTCATCCTTTGAGGTGGTGAGACGTTCAAAACCGCTCACCACCCCCTGAAGGGTACGCACGGCCTGCTGCATTCTGATGCCGTAACCCTGGTCAACCGGCGCCTGCAGCGTCAGCGCGGCGGCTTTCATCAGCATCATCTCTTTGCTGATTGCATGGTTGTCGCTGGTGAATTCAATACGGTAGCGGAAAGGTTTACTTAAGGCCTCATCGCCCTCAAAGGCCAGCACATCAAGCTCTGCTTCACATCCCTTTACCCAGAGCCTGTGGTGGTTGTGGCTGAATCTAATCGGGGGATTGCTGCTCATGCGTACACTCCCTGCCGGTGGTCAAACTCCAGCCCGACCTCCTCTTCCTCACTCCCGCTGAGCGTCAGGGGGTGTGGCCTCTGCTTCGCGGCCATATGGGCCAGCAGCTGCTGGCTCAGCACCGGCAGTATCTGCTGACCGAGCTTCATCTGCTCGATGGTGCGCAGCGCCGGCTGGAGCAACCCTGAAGCAGGGCTGCGAAAATAATTAACGAGGGCCTTAACTGCATTTTCCCGGCCACATTTAGAAGCGTCAGAAGAACGGAATAAACCGGCATGCGCCTTTGCCGCACAAGTCAGAGCAAAAAATACCGGAAAGAAGTTAATCAGTTTCATTGTTTTCCCTTTTTTAATTTAAAAGAACACCATTTCGTTGCCACAATGATTTTATTGCGCCGAAACCGCAAAACCTTTGCGCGTTCAATCAAAAGATCCAGGTTTAATTTTCTTTATCGATTTAAAACGAAAATAGAGCATCGCTGCTCCCCAGAGAGGCCAGAGCATCATAATTACCACACTGCAAAAATAATCCGCCCACCCTTCCAGCTCCGTATTTTCAGGCTCGGTGAACTCGCTATAAATAAGGTATAAAATACCGATAACCCAGAGAGCCATAACTATCCATAAAAACCATGGCACGCGATGCTCCTTATCGTGTCTGAATATCTGCCTCGGTTATCACTGTTATGAACCCACGACTGGCAGAAAGAATTTGTACTGATCTATCCGCCACCGCATATCAGCGGCAGTTTATCCTGTGCTGCAATGACTATCTCTTGCCGCTCAACATATGCGTGTTCTGTGTCGACACCGAAAGCCTGTGGTGGTTATGGCTGTACCTTGTCGCGGGATTGCTGCTCATGCGTACACTCCCTGCCGGTGGTCAAACTCCAGCCCGACCCCTTCTTCCTCACTCCAGCTGAGCGTCAGGGTCTGTGGCTTCTGCTTCGCGGCCATATGGGCCAGCAGCTGCTGGCTCAGCACCGGCAGTATCTGCTGACCGAGCAGGCTGTCGACGTTGCGCGCGCCGGTGTCCGGCAGCAGGCAGGCGGCGGTCAGCGCGTCATACAGGCTCTCGTCGATACGGGTGGTCAGGCCGTAGTGGCGGTGCAGGCGTTTACTGACCTGAGCGAGCTTCATCTGCACGATGGTGCGCATCGCCGCCTCAGCCAGTGGACGGTAAATCACCGTCTGGAAGCGGGCCAGCAGCGCCGGCTGGAAGTGGTCACGCAGTACCGGGCGAAGCAGCTCCTGCAGCTCCCCTTCGGTGGCCTCCGGCCGCGCATCCAGCAGCTGCATCAGCGCGCCGCTGCCGAGGTTGGAGGTCATCAGGATAACGGTGTTGCGAAAGTCGATTTCCCGCCCTTCGCCGTCGCGCATAAAGCCGCGGTCAAACACCTGATAGAACAGGTTCATCACGTCGCGGTGCGCTTTTTCCACCTCATCGAGCAGCACCACGCTGTAGGGGCGCTTGCGCACCGCTTCGGTGAGAATGCCCCCCTGGCCGTAGCCGACGTAGCCCGGCGGTGAGCCTTTCAGCTGGGAGACGGTGTGCGGCTCCTGATATTCAGAGAGATTGATGGTAATCAGCGACTTCTCCCCGCCGTACAGCACCTCCGCCAGCGCCAGGGCGGTTTCGGTCTTGCCCACGCCGCTCGGGCCGACCAGCAGGAACACGCCCTGCGGCCCGCTCTCTGACGTCAGGCCGGTTTTGGCCGCCCGCAGGCGCCGGGCGATGGCGCTGAGCGCCGCATCTTGCCCGACCACCCGCCGGCCGATCTCATTTTCCAGAGTCAGGAGTTCGGTCTGCTCATCCTTCATCAGGGAAGAGAGCGGCACGCCGGTCCAGTCTGCAATCACACTGGCGACGGTGCGCACCTCTACATCGACCGACAGCAGCGGGTTGTGGCCATGCATATCGTTCAGAGCCTGCTGCAGTGCGCAAATCTCGCTCTGGCAGGAGATATCCTGGCGGCTTTCCAGCAGCTCCTCAGTGAGCGCCCGCTCCTGCCAGTACCGGGTCTGCAGAGCGTCCTGCTCAACCATAAGGCTGTGCTCTTCCTGTTCGATTGCCGTCAGGCGTTCCCCATGAGTCTGCTTACCGACGGCAATGTCTTCCTGCAGCGCCTGCTTCTCCATATCGAGAGAGGTTAATTGCGAGCGGATATGGATCAGCGGTTCCGGCAGCGTATCGAGGCTCATCCGCACGCGGGCGGCCGCGGTGTCCAGCAGATCAACCGCCTTGTCCGGCAGCTGACGGCCGGTCAGGTAGCGGCGCGACAGCGTGACGGCGGCGCGCACCGCATCGTCGGTGATATGCACGCCATGATGCTCAGCGTAGCGGGACTTCAGGCCACGCAGCATCAGGCAGGCCGTCTCATCGTCCGGCTCATCCACCTTCACCATCTGGAAGCGGCGCTCCAGCGCCGCATCGCGCTCGAAGTACTGCTTGTACTCGCTCCAGGTGGTCGCGGCGATGGTGCGCAGCTCCCCGCGCGCCAGCGCAGGCTTCAGCAGGTTGGCCGCGTCCCCGCCCCCCGCCTGGTTCCCGGCGCCGATAAGGGTGTGCGCCTCGTCGATAAACAGCAGAACGGGTACCGGCGACTGCTGTACCGCCGCAATAACGTTTTTCAGGCGCTGTTCAAACTCCCCCTTCACCCCCGCGCCCGCCTGCAGCAGGCCGAGGTCGAGGGTGCGCAGGATGACCGGCCTGAGGGATTCAGGCACGTCCCCGTCGGCAATGCGCAGCGCCAGCCCCTCCACCAGCGCGGTTTTCCCCACCCCCGGCTCGCCCACCAGAATCGGGTTGTTCTTGCGGCGACGGGAGAGAATGTCCACCATCTGGCGGATTTCGGTATCGCGGCCAAAGACCGGGTCAATCCTGCCCGCTTTCGCTCTGGCGGTGACGTCGAGGGTAAATTTATCCAGCGCGCTCTGCAGGGCCGGGCTCAGCTCGCCCTCCTTCAGCTCCGCCCCGGCCGGCCGGCCGGCCGATAAACTCCACCTCGCCGCCGTGGCTCTGCGCCAGCGCCGCTTCCTGCTGCACCTCCGGTCGCTCGTCCGACCGGGCGTCAAGCAGCGGGCGCAGGCGCTCAAGCTGGCTCTGCCCCAGCGTCAGCAGTGGCCACAGGCCGTCGCAGCGCACCAGGCCGGGGCTATCTGCCAGCGCCATCAGCAGATGTACGCTGCGAATCAGCGCCTCACCATTGAGAGAGGTAATCAGCCAGGCTTGCTGCATCAGCGACTGTATGTTTTTCGAGAGCTGCGGACGGCTGCGCACCGAGCGCGGCTGATTATCCAGCCAGCCCAGCAGATCCTGCCACAGGGCATCCATATCCCACTCATAGCGGCGCGCCAGCACCGTCAGATCTCCCTCTCCCTGCTCCAGCAGCTTCAGCAGCCAGTGCTCCGGCAGGATTTCCGCGTGGGCGCGGGTTTGGCACAGCGAGGCCGCCCCTTCCATCGCGCGGGCGCAGTAAGGGTTCAGACGTCGCAACAGGCTGGCTGGGTTTTCCATAACATTTTCTCCTGGTCGGTTGCCGGGCACGCTACCGCCCCTCGCTGTTTCCCGTAAAGGGGACCAAAGCGCACAGGGTCGGGCTGGCAGTTTGTGGATTTCTTTGCTCAACGCCCGCGCGGGCAGACGTTCAGCAAAAATAAAAACGCGGACAGAGAGACTCTGTCCGCTGCTGACTTACGCGGTGGCGCGTTCGTTCCAGGAGTCGGAATGAATGATGTTGCCGTCTTTGTAGGTCCAGGTGATTTTTTCGTAACGCAGTTCGATCTGCTCAAGGTGGTTGTGCTTCTCGTAAGCCGGATCCTTGACGTCATGCATCACCGGATTCACCTTCACTACCTTCACGTTTTCCAGTTTTGTGTTGAAGTACTCCACCTCCTGGCCCGCGTCGTTGATTTTGTACCATTTGAACTCCGCAGATTTCAGGGTCTGACCGGTGGTCACCGCTTTGTACAGGTACGGGCTGGAGGAGTCGGTTTCCTTGGTGAACAGGAACGGGGTGTGGATACGGGTGCCGGTCAGCTTGCCGGTGTTGTTGTCGGTCGGGATGTAGAGGTTATGCGACTGAGCCACCACCTCGATGCTGCCTTCGCGATCCTGAACGTCCACGGACCCTTTGATGTCCGCGCCGCCGTCGTCTTTCAGCCAGAGATAAACAGGAATTGCCATGGAATTACTCTCCTTTGTGTTGTGAAGCGCCATCGTCCCGGGATGACGCTGAGGGTTGGCCCGGTATCTGACAGGCATCCGCCTGCGGTACCAGACTGATTTCAACGCGGCGGTTGAGCGCGCGGCCCTCCGCCGTGTCGTTGGTTGCCACCGGCCGGCCTGCGCCGTAGCCCTGCACCGCGAAACAGCTCTCCGGCACGTCGCCGGTGTCCCGCATCCAGTTGCGCACCGCTTCGGCACGCCTGAGGGAGAGCGTCTGGTTCAGTGCGGCGCTGCCGGTGTTGTCGGTGTGTCCGGCCACCACAATCAGCCAGCCCGGCTTCGCCTTGATGCCAACCAGGGAGTTGACCAGCATTCTGGTGGAGCCGGCCTTCAGGACTGATTTGCCGGAGTCGAACAGCGACATGCTGTCGAGGCGGATAATTTCCGGCGCCGGCTTCGGTGCAGGTTGAGGTTTTGGCGGCGATGGAGGTGGTGGTGGTGGCACATAAGAGCGGATTGCATCCAGCACCGGCATGCGCAGGCGCTCGCCCTGATACAAACCGAGACTCATTCGGGCCGGTACACCGTTGCGCGCATGGTCATCCAGCAGCGCCGCATCCTCGCGCAGCACCGCAACCGCATCGGCTTTCGCGCCGTAGTCGTTCATGGAAATACGGTCGTAACGGACGATATCGAAGCTCACCCGGTGCAGCAGCTGGCGGTTATTCCAGCCACTGCTGAGCAGGGCAGCGATGGCCGCCAGCGTGAAGAGTCCCAGCGCACAACGCCAGGCCCGGCCACGCGCTGTTAAACCCTGCCCTTTTGGCAGCAGCGGCAACACAAAGTCCGGAAACGGTGACATTACCGTGCTGTCAGTGCCCACCGGCTGCCAGCCCGCCACCTGCTGCATGGCAGTGTGGTGCGAGAGCCAGGCGGTCCAGAGAGAGGAAGCCAGACTTCCGGCGAGGATGGGCCCGATGCCCCACAGCACTACGGCAGGCGCAACAGCCGGGATATCGGGATCCTCATCCATAAATACGGCTTTAACATGAGCATGGAACCAGGTCATCAGGCTGTTCATCAGTACCTGCTGCTGCATGGCCATGGCCCCGCCGGTGGTGACCCACGCCGCAATCGAGCTGGGGGCGGAAGACTCGCGCCATACGCTAATACCTTCTCCCGGCAGGGCGGCCTGCCAGAGCATAGCGTTCACCATCGCACTACCGGTCTGACCGTTAAGCACCAGCGGTACGCTGTGCCCGGTTTCTTTTCGCAGCTGACTGATTTGCCAGCGCAGGGCCAGCAGACGGCTGGTGAGTGCCTCTGCATCACCATGCTTCTGCGGGCAGACGCTGACCATCACCGACAGCTGACGTCCCCAGTCAGGGCGCAGCCACAGCACCTGGCGGGCAACCTGCTGCAGATCCTGATGCTCTTCTACCCGGATCCAGCACCCCTGCGTCACCGTCAGCACCTGTGATGCCTGCGGCCAGGCCTGGGGCAGATCACCACAGACCAGCACCACTGGCTGGCGATAAGCAGCTTCAGGCAGGTCATCCAGCTTCAGGGTCGGTTCATGCTCCGCGCGGCGGCTGGCCGCAAACCATAATGCCGCAATCAATCCCAGCATCAGCAGCAGAATGATGACCGCTGCCAGGCGCGTCACCGGCAGGAAGCCGAGGCAGACCACTGTGCTCAGCAGAGCGGCCCACAGCGCCAGCCCGCGCTGTTGTGCAGAACTCATTTCACCGCTCCCGGTAACAGGGTCTGTAGCGTCTGATCGAGCCAGTGATCCAGTCCCCACCAGAGTGCGGCGATGGCGCCCACACTCAGGCCAATACGCACGGGCCAGGATGCCAGCCAGCCGCCCATGCTCCGCCCGGCACGACTTTCCGCCAGGACCGGGTGGGTCTGCGGATAACTGAACGGCGTGACATGTTCACTGAGTGCGCTGACCAGCTTCTGCCGTTCCGGGTCATTCAGAGAGCGGAAACTGCCGAGAAACCCCAGCATCATCACCCGCTGAAAGCAGGTCACGACAGCGAGGTCAGGCGCCGGTTCACGCAGCACATCACGCATTCGGTCGCACAGCGTATCGCCGGCGTCCATGGTGCCGAGGAAGTACCCCTGCAGCGGAATGTCATACCACTGCACGCAGGCATCATCCTCCACGCCCCGGCCTTTAACCGCCTCGTCAAGCAGGGCACACTGTGCGGTCATGATGTGTCGGCAGCTGTTCTCATCCAGCCCGCACGCTTTCAGCTCGCACTGCACGCGCTCCACATCGGCGATACAGCACTCCCACAGCAGCCGGCCTTCGCCGTCCTGAAACTGCGGGCCGTGACGCAGGCTGATCGCCTGCAGCCAGGTGTCCTGCAGCAGAACATCAATATCAATGGACGCGGCAGCGCCGCGTTTAGGCTCACTCATGTTCTCAGTACCGCAAAGAGTTCAAGTTCAGGCTCGCCGAGCATGCCCGGAACGTAAAACATACAGGTGCCGCTCTGGAGCATTTCGGTGGCCAGCGGATGCGAGACATCGAGGCTGAAATACTGGTTTTCCAGACGCAGCGGAATGGCTGCCGGCACATGACGCAGCGGCGTCAGGGGAACGCCCACCCGTGAGGAGTTGACGATGCTACGTACATGATCGGGACTGCCGACCTTGCACTGGCGCGGGAACTGCTCCTGCAGCTGCGCCACCGGCATCGGCGAACGCACGGAGAGGTAGTAGTCGGCTCCTTCGCGCAGACGTGGGTCATGCAGGCGAGCCTGCCAGAAGTGCAGCCGGGCATCATGTTCGAGCGCAATCGCCACCACCCGCGACGGCAGGCTGGCCTCCAGCAGGTCGCCCAGTAGATCAAACAGCGGCGGAAAGACGTTATTGAGCTGCTCATGCTGCCAGACCGGAATAGCAATCACCTGGTGCTCCAGCGAGAAGGTCAGCAGGCTGCCCGCCAGACGGGCCAGCTCTGGATAGAGACGCTCAGGCGGGCTTTGCGGGTGGCGCTGAAACTGTCCGAGCACGGGCTCAGCACTGTTCAGGGCATTGAGCAGCCAGAACAGGGAGACGTCGGCCACGGCAAAATCGGCCATCCGCTCGTTACTCTCCCGACGCATCGCCATCAGGCGACTCAGACGTGCGCGTAGCTGGGTCATCAGCTGTTCAAGCTGGGTGGTGAGCCAGCGGCTGCCCTGTATGGTCAGAAGCGGGGGAAGAAAGGTCTCATCAAATTGCCACGCCCCCTGCGAATCCTGCTGCAGGCGGGCAACCGGACAGGTCAGGTAATCGCTGTTGTTCTGATGGGCAAACCGCAGCGTCAGCTCTGGCTGTATCACCGCAATCTGGCGGGTATCATCTCCGAACATATTGCGAACATCGCGCCAGCGCTGGCGATAGCGCACGGGACGATCGGCCACCTCATCGGGTTTAAGGCAGTTACCGCCATTCGCCCGCAGCAGCGGAAGGGCCAGAACCACGACTACCTCCGGTGATTCACCCTCAAGCGCCAGCACCGGCGGCAGTTCGTCAGCATTATCTGTGTCGATAAGCGTCCCGTCGGAAAAACGGAGGTGCAGATGACGGGCCTGCAGGCGGCCCAGCTTCAGCGTTTCCGCTTCGAAAGCGACATTTATCACCCCCCAGGGCTGGGATAACCCCATCCGGGCGATACCTTCGGCAGACCAGGCCGCATACGCGACCTGTTGCTGGAAGTGTTGGGGAGAGACCATAACGCCCCTGCCCCATAACGGTTGTTCCGTTTTCATCGGCTTCCTGCCTTACGTTACGCTTTCGCCTTCGGCATCTGGGAAACCAGCGACAGGTTGACGTCCATTCCCTCTACCTGGAAGTGCGGGATCGCGTACAGCTTCACGCGGAAGAAGCCCGGGTTATCCTCGATATCTTCCACCACCACTTTTGCGTCGCGCAGCGGGTGTGAAGCCTGCAGCTCATCGCCGGGATCGGTCATTTCCGTTACCAGCGTGCGTACCCAGGTATTCAGCTCCAGCTCCAGCAGGCGACGATCTTTGGTGGTACCGATGTTTTCACGCTGGATCAGCTTCAGGTAGTGCGCGATGCGCGACAGCAGGAAGATATAGGGCAGACGCGCGTTGATGCGGCTGTTGGCCGTGGCATCCGCCGTGTCATACAGGGCCGGCTTCTGCGCCGAGTTGGCCGAGAAGAAGCAGGCGTAATCCCGGTTTTTGTAGTACGACAGGGGGATAAAGCCCAGGCTGGCGAATTCAAATTCCCGGGTTTCCGGGATCATCACCTCAGACGGGATCTTCACCTGATTGCCGGTTCCCAGGTCATACAGATGGATCGGCAGATCCTGCACGGCGCCGCCCGCCTGCGGCCCACGGATCTGCACGCACCAGCCGTTGTTGATAAAGCTGCGCACCATGTTGGCGGCAAAAGCGAATGAGGCGTTGGTCCAGAGGTATTTGTTGTGGTCCGGGCCTTTCACCTCTTCCACGTAGTTAAAGCTGCGCACCGGCACGGTGTCGGGGCCGTAGGGCAGACGGCCCAGCACGCGCGGCATCACCAGCCCGATATAGCGGGCGTCATCCGTCTCGCGGAAGGATTTCCACTTGATATATTCGGCGCGGTCGAAGTAGTTGCCGATATCCTTGATGGCCGCCACCTCTTCCATGCTCTCTTTCAGGAAGAATTTCGGGCCGGCCGAGCCGATAAACGGCATATGCGCGGCGGCAGAGACTTTTGAAATATTGCGCAGCAGGGCAACGTCCTGCGCCGAGGCGTCAAATTCGTAGGCGGAAATCAGCGCGGCAATCGGCTCTCCGCCCGGGGTGTCATATTCGGCGATGTAGGTCTGCAGATAGAGGCCGCTCTGGATAATCTCCGGGCTGTCCTCAAAGTCGCGGCGCAGATCGTCTTTCGACATATCCAGCAGCTCGATTTTCACGTTCTGGCGGAAATCGGTTTTATCCACCAGCGATTTCACCCCGCGCCAGAGGGACTCTACCGCCTGAAAATCTTCATGGTGCATCACCGCATCGAGCTGGCGGCTAATCTGGCGATCCAGCTCGGAAATATGGTGATCAATCAGAGATTTGTCGAGCTTGTCAACCCTTGCTCCCGCTTTGCTCAGGCACTCCAGAAACACCTGCATGCCGGCGGTAAGACGCTCATCCGCCGTGGCATCCGACATCGCCTGGTTGTCCTGCCAGATATCCAGCGCGCTCAGTTGAGAAACCGGGTTTAAATTGATCTTTCTAAACAGGGAGGCATAAACGCCGTCCGCTTCAGAACGTTCCTGCACCACGCTCTCGCTTCCAGCCAGACCTTCGTTTTGAACAGTCATGAGCATTCCTCTAATCCATTTAAGTTATTGATGCGATTAAGACTTGGGTGCCAGCGCAGAGAGCTCATTGCGCAGCTCAGCACTTAATGCCGGGTCGAGCAGAATTTTTTCCAGCTCTTTTCGGAAAGCCTGGTTATCCAGCAGATTGGCTTTTAAATCGCGCAGCAAATTGCGCATCGCCAGCATGGCTTTCAGCTGCGGGATCTGGCGCGCCACCTGTTCGGGGGAGAAATCTTTTAAATCCTGGAAAGTCAGGCTGATATTTTCTTCACTGCCGTCGTTGGCCAGCGTATTTTTAATAGTGAGATTAACTTTTGGGGAATATTCAGAAAGCACGCTGTTAAAATTATTCTTATTTACGTTCACTTTTTTTCTTTCTGACAGCGGCGCCGTTTCCTGACCGTGGCTGAAATCGCCCGCGACCAGTAACTTTAACGGTAATTCGGTTTTCTTATTTTCACCTCCTGTATGCAGATCAAGCTTCAGGTTAATACGTGCCTTTGGCACCTCGTTCTGGAAACTATCAGCCATTATTCTTTCCCTCGTTTAATCGCTGTGTGGTATCAGATATTTATTTGTGCGAGCGAGATAATAGAGCAATTTACCGCCCGCGATCAAATATAAAGTTCGACGATATTCAACTAGGATATTCTTAATTATTTGTGCTGCTTAATCTCTTTTTTTGACAGAAAATACTGGTTAGTCCCGCTAATTTCTTCACTATTTCTATAGATATTTTTCAGCAAGAAGCGTTTAATGATACCCTAAAAATTTAATTGCTAACCATTGATTTTAATTGCAAAAATATAAAACCACCCCGCTACACAGATCGTCATCTTACCGATCACCATTAAACATCGCCGTTAATAGATCACAGAATTTTCGTGTGGAAAATTCTTATATCCCGCGAGCAAAATAATGACACCTTCCGCCGATCGCTCTGCAGAGAGATATTATCTGCGGCGGCATCCTCTCTTCTCATCAGGCCGGGCAGAACGGACGGCAGTTTATTTATTTGGAATGAATGTGAGTAAACAATTGCTGCCGCCGGAGATGGCCTGGCATCACTTTCTCTTCTGGCATAAAGGGGGATCCCTGGCACACCAGGCCAGCGCCTTTTAATTCATCCTCTATCGCATATTTCCACTCGGCAGGCATGGGCTGTTGCAGCATGAAAACGGCGACCGGTTTCAGGGGTTGCTCATATTTCAGCAGGCTCCTGAAGCGGAGAGAAATAATCTGATGCGCCCCGCCTCCCTGAATGATTTTCGCCGTAGCCGGCAGGCGCTCAGCTCAGGCAGCGCCAGCCCGCTTTGCTGAATTCACACCCGCGCGATCCCTGTTACCCGCTATCGTGGCAATAGCAGGAAGGGGTAAATAGTGTTGAAGCAGCCCGCGATTAACCTTCGTCTGCACCGCTGGATGGGGAATTGCTGCGCCACAGGGAAGGCGACATGCCATGCATCTGCCTGAAGCGATTAGTGAAGTGGCTGGGTGAGGAGAACCCGCAGCTCAGGGCGATCGCCGTTAACGACAGCGAGTCATCAGCCAGCATCGCCTTCGCCCGCAGCATCCGGCGGCGCATCACATACTGATGCGGCGCTTCGCCCACCGAGTGGCGAAACATACGCGCAAAGTGAAATTCGCTCAGCGCCGCCTGCTGGCTCAGCTGCGCCAGGGTCAGCGGCTGATCGAGATGAGCCTCAATAAAATCCAGCAGGTTGCGCAGCACAACGGGCGCAAGCCCTCCGCGCACCCGCGGCGCACGCCACTGCACATCACTGTAATGCTGCAACAGATGGGTCATCAGCAGCGTTGAGGCGCTGCTGAGTATCAGCTGGCTGGCAGGCTGTTGCCAGTCGCAGCTCAGCAGAAAATGGCGGTAGAGCTGAGTAATGCGGTCGTCGCTGGCAAACACCTTCTCGTGCAGCTGCAGCTGCGCCGGGCTGCGATCCCATATCTCTTCTGCCATCTGGCGCAAATGCGCTTCGGTGCAGTAAAGGTGTACAAACGAGAGATCGGCACGCAAATCCCAGGTGGATTCCGTACCGGCGGGCATCAGGCAGAAGCGATCCGGCCCGCCGCCGTTACGCCAGCCATAGGGCGTTTTATGCCAGGTATCATAGCCGTCAGCGATATAGAGGCTCAGGGTATGGTGATTGCTGAGGTTGGTGACGCGATCGCCGCTGTTAAACCAGTGCGCCAGCTGAATGCCGTGGTTAAGCCGGGCGTGATGACGCAGCTGGGCTTTATGGCGTTGCAGCATATCAAAGGTCTGGTAGTTCACGGGCGATCTCCTGATGGCGGCATGCCAGTTTAAAAAGAGCCGCGCCGCGAGAACAGTCTTATCCGCCACCGTGGAAAAAAAAGCGCAAGAATATGCAAGTGCAGCGCAGGCCGGTGCAAGCGGCACGCTCCAGGAAGCACGACACTGAGCGCTGAATCAACAGGAGGCGTAGGATGAATCTGTTTTTGTATCTTTCCGTGGTGATTATTTGGGGCACAACCTGGATTGCGATCTATGCGCAGCAGGCGGCAAGCGGCGGCAGCGTCGGCGCAGCGGTATTCTGGCGGTTTATCGTGGCGTCGCTGGTGATGCTGATTGCCTTAAAAGCGCTGAAACGTCTGCGCAGGCTGACGGCGCGCGATCACCTCTTTTGCCTGCTTCAGGGCTGCTGCGTCTTTGGCTTCAACTTTATCTGCTTTTATCACGCTGCCGCCTGGATCAACAGCGGGCTGGAGTCGGTGATTTTTTCTATGGCGGTACTCTATAACGCCCTGAACAGCTGGTTTTTCTTTCGGCTGCGCCCCTCGGCCCGACTGTTGCCCGCTATCGTGCTGGGTATCGGCGGCATTATCGCCCTGTTCTGGCAGGATCTGCACAGCAGCGAAGCCTCCGTCACGCTGCTGTGGGGCATGGGTCTGAGCGCCCTGGGCACGCTGGGGTTTTCGCTGGGCAATATGATCAGCCTGCGCCATCAGCGTCTGCAACGGGATGTGCTGACCACCAACAGCTATGCCATGCTCTACGGTGCGCTGGCCATCGCCCTGTTCACTCTTCTACGGGGGGAATCACTCGCTCCGGTCTGGAACCTGCAATGGCTTGGCGCGCTCGGTTATCTGGCTATATTCGGCTCCGTCATTGGCTTTGGTGCCTACTTCACGCTGGTGGGACGCATCGGCGCCAGTCAGGCAGCCTACAGCACGCTGCTGTTTCCGCTGGTGGCGCTGGCGTTATCTACGCTTTATGAAGGGTATCAGTGGCACGCCGGGGCGCTGCTGGGATTAACCATGATCCTGGCGGGAAATCTGGTGATGTTTGCTCGCTTGCCTGCCTTCAGGCGGCGCGTGACGGCATAAAGCAAAGAGCGGGCTGCTGCCCGTTCCGCGTGAGCGTTATGCCCGGCGCTGCATAGCGGTTAGTTGATGGGGGCGATTGATAGCCTTGCGCGCGATCCAGTAAAGCAGCACGCGCTCATCGTCGGTGTCCTGGTCGGCCATGGAGAGCAATTTCAATGCCAGCGTCGATTTAGTGACTGGCTGCTGCTCATCGCTAAGTTCAATCACTGCCTGACCGATGATGCAGCGAACTTCATCCTCACAGCTAAGGGATTCATATGCCCGGTCTTTCATATTTCCTCCTGTTTAGTGAACTATAAGCCTGGCAAAAATTCTGTGAGCCTGCCGGTGAAGCGCCCTGTATGACACATCTGCTTACCCGCTGTAACCAATGATTATCAGGTTGCCGGATTATTCACAGTTTAACGAAGCGACAGGCGCTGTTATTCATACCTTCTGAGCGGCATTTCATGACGCATTTCCTTCCGTTCATGCCTTTTTGTCTCGCACGCGCGTAGCGGCGGCTTAATCTGGCAACAGTTTCCAGATTCCCGAACGGGAGAGAAAAATCATGAACCAGTCAATATCCCCCTCTTACCAGCGTACCCGCTGGCTAACATTATTCGGCACCATCATTACTCAGTTCGCGCTGGGGTCGGTCTACACCTGGAGTTTGTTTAACGGCCAGCTCGCCGCAAAACTGGATGAGCCGGTCAGTCAGGTCGCCTTTTCCTTTGGGCTGTTAAGCCTGGGGCTGGCGGTCGCCTCCTCGCTGGCGGGGAAATTACAGGAGCGTTTCGGCGTGCGGCGGGTCACTATCGGCGCAGGCATTCTGATGGCGCTGGGCTTTTGGCTGACGGCCCACGCCAGCAACCTGATGATGCTCTATCTCAGTGCCGGCATTATGGTCGGGCTGGCGGATGGCGCGGGCTACCTGATGACGCTGTCAAACTGTGTGAAGTGGTTCCCGGAGCGCAAAGGGGTGATTTCAGCCTGCGCCATCGGCGCGTACGGTCTCGGCAGCCTGGGCTTTAAGTTTATCTGCGGCGCGCTGCTGGGGGCGGTCGGCCTGGAGCAGACCTTTATTCTCTGGGGACTGATGGCAATGGGCATGATCCTGGTCGGTGCGCTGATGATGCGCGATGCGCCGGTTCAGCGCGCAGCCGGGCCGGTTGCCCAGCAGGCGCGTGACTACACCCTGGCTGAGTCGGTGCGGCTGCCGCAATACTGGATGCTGGCGATGATGTTCCTGACCGCCTGCATGAGCGGCCTCTATGTCATCGGCGTGGCGAAAGATATTGGCGAAGGCCTGGTGCATCTCAGCACACAAACGGCGGCCAACGCCGTCACCATTATCGCTATCGCCAACCTCAGCGGTCGGCTGGTGCTGGGCGTGCTGTCCGATAAAATGGCCCGCATTCGGGTGATTTCGCTGGCGCAGATCGTTTCGCTGGCGGGCATGAGTATCCTGCTGTTTACCCGCATGAATGAAACTACCTTCTTTCTCTCTATCGCCTGCGTCGCCTTCAGCTTCGGCGGCACCATTACCGTCTTCCCGTCGCTGGTGAGCGATTTCTTCGGCCTCAACAACCTGACGAAAAACTATGGCCTGCTCTATCTCGGCTTCGGTATCGGCAGCGTACTCGGCTCGCTGGTGGCGTCACTGTTTGGCGGCTTTACCGTTACCTTTAGCCTGATTATGACGCTGCTGGTGATGTCGCTGCTGCTGTCGCTGATCATTCGCCTGCCGGAGCGCCAGCCGCTTGCCGGGCAACAGCTGCAGCGCAGCGGGGGTTAATGCGCCAGCCGGCGCGCTGGCCCGAAAAAAGGCGCACCTCAGCGATGAGGTGCGCCTTAATTATTCCGGCACCCTGTTAGCCTGGAAAACAGGGCTCGGCGATCCCCGCTACCTCCACCTCTACGGCAAAAATATCGCCCGACTGCGGATAGCGCGCCAGCTCCTCCTCGGTGCGATCCTCACGCGAGCTGGTGATATAGAGCGTTTTCAGATCGGGACCGCCAAAGGCGACCATGGTCGGCCAGCGCACCGGCAGCGCAATCTCATCAACAATTTCCGCGCTGGCGGGATCGATGCGCACCACACGTCCGCCGTCAAACTGTGCTGACCAGTAAAAACCTTCGCTGTCGACAGCGGCGCCGTCCGGCAAACCGCCTGCGGCGTCAAACTGGCGGAAGATTTCCCGCGCGCCCGGCTCGCCCTTTTCATCCAGCGGATAGCGGTAGAGCACTTCATTCGGCGTATCGCTGTGGTACATCCAGCGGCGGTCGGGTGAAAAGGCGACGCCATTGGAGATCATGATGTCGCGCGCTTTTACCTCCAGCGACAGCGAGGGCGTGACGCGGCACAGCAGCCCACCATTCTTATCCTGCGGCTCCCACAGGCTGCCGCACCAGAAATTACCCCAGGGATCGACGCGCCCGTCGTTAAAGCGGCTTTTTGCCGCTTCGCCCGGATTGTCGGCAATCTTACGCTCTGGCCTGCCCTGCTCATCCAGCAGCCAGACGCCGCTGCGCAGCGCCGCAATCAGCCCGCCCTGCTCACGCAGGCCGATACAGCCCACCTCTTCCTGCTGCGGAAAAGTCTCCAGCGCGCCGCTGCGCGGATCGAAGCGGTGAATCGCGGGCGCCAGGATATCCACGCACCACAGCACCTGTTCGCGCGCCGACCAGGTGGGGCACTCCCCCAGCTCCGCCTGCAGCGCCAGTACATTTTTGACTTCGGGCTTCATTATCGCTCCTTTTTATTTCGCATCAGCATACTTTAGCCTGAATTCGTCGCGACGGGTAAAAACGCCGCGCTTGCTTTTCAGAATTATCTTGCCGATAATCTCTTTTATTCAGCCTGTTCCGATAGGCTTATTAAATAAGACTCTGGCAATCGCTGGCTCTGAAATATTCCGTAATATCTCTCTAAATAACTCTACATTCGCTGCATCATCACTCCACTATTCCGGCGTAATGTCGTACCTATCGGAAAAGAGGAGAACTTTGTTTGAAAAAAATCGTTAAAGTTGCCACCGTTTTTGCCGTTATCTCTATGCTTAGCGGGTGCATTATCGACAGAGGTCATGGCGGCGGCTGGCATCACGGCGGCGGGCATGGCTGGCATCATCATCACCGCTAAGGGCAAAGATTTCACACAGCAAACAATAAAAAAAGGGCGGGATATTACCCGCCCAGTTTATTATTAAGCAATATTAGCTTTTCAGCGCATAGTTACACTGGAACCAGCTGGTTTTCAGTCCTGGAATATAGCTGTCTTTCGGCGTCAGCGATTCAACTTTATCAAATCCTTTGCTGCCGCAATAATTCGCCAGATCCAGCTCCATCGCATCTCTGTTTAATTTCTGCGGATCGTAACGGTACTGTACGGTATTTGCGCTCGGATCTTCATCAACGCGTTCAAAGCCTCCGGGTTTGCTGACGCTACAGCCGGTCAGCAATAACAGCGCCATCGCGCTGGCGATAATTGATTTCATTTTTTCTTTCTTCCTCTTATTGCCGCAGCAGTTTAAGCCGCCGCGCGGGCGTCGCCTATCGGAAAACTGCCCGACTTGATGCCACAAATCTAAGTTTTTACCGATTAAAGTGATACTACCAAACGGTTATCTCTATCACCAAAAGGGTGAGATGATGCCTTCAGACAAAACAGCGTCTGCACCACACCAGGTGATACTTAAGAAGACATTCAGATTGATTTTATGCCCGTGCTAAGCGGGCATTTTTTCGTCTGTCAGCCAGAGAGAGCCACCATTCTACGCAACAGATTGGCGGCCTGTTTGTCCGGCAATGCGAGGATCGCGCTGTAGAGATCCACTGACATCGCGCACATTGATGAGCGATCGACCGCCGTATCGGCAGGCATATTCAGCTGCTGCAGTTTATCGCCCCACTTCTTATAGAGCGCCGCCACGATGCGCTGCAAATCCTGCTGCGCCTGCGGCTGATCCACCGGCAAATCGCCGCCGCGGCTCGACAGCAGCAGCTGCTCCATCGCCGCCGCCTCCTGCGCGTTAAGCGTCGGCGACAGCGTCTTCGTCAGATTAACCCCACCATTCACCTGCGGATAAAGAAAACGGAAGCAGAGCCGGGGATCGCGCTGCCCCAGGGCCTGCATCGCACTGACCGAGACGCGAATATAGTTAACCACCGCCGCATCCGGCGCGCGCATCAGCCGCTGATTGATCAGGTCGGCCAGCCAGCCGCGCAGCTCGCCCGTTGCCTGCTGCGGCGTTTCGCCGCGGCGCAGCCTGAGCTGCATCTCCTGCACCAGCAGCTGCCAAAGCGCAGGCTCCTGCGTTTGCAGTACGCGATAGCCCGGCGTTTGCGCCAGATAATCAATCGCCGCCTGCTGCTGCGCCGCCTGCTGCTGCTGCGGCTTCAGCCAGCTAAACCAGAGCAGGTTTGCCAGCAGCAGCGGCAGCAGGAAAAGCAGCACGCCCTGCCAGGCGCGCAGACGGGTAGTTTTAATCAGAACGACGATGATAAACGCCAGCAGCGCGAAGGCGGCCAGCGTGACGATCCACAGCGAGGTCATGCGAAGTTGCTCAATCCTTTCGAACGTCGATTAATACCGGGCAGTGGGCGCGCTCGATCACCGCCGCGCTTACCGAGCCCTTCAGCAGGCGATTAAAAGAGGAGAGATGGCGACGCCCCATAATGATCATCTGCGCGTTAAGCTGCTGCGACTGGGCGACGATGGTATCCGCCGCTTCACCCGCGACGATTAGCCCGCGCGCGTCGACGCCGGCGCGCAGCAGCGGCGCCAGCGCGTGTCGCACCACCAGCTCGGCGGTATTCTGTTCATCTTTTGCCACGGCAAAATCTTCTGGATCTTCGCCAGCGGTAATCTCGATCGGCTGATTACAGGAGGAGTAAGCAGGATCGACGCAGCACAGCACCACAACCTGCGCCTTGTGCGCCAGTGCCTCATCAATTGCCGTCGCAATCACCTTTTGGGCAACCGGCGAATTATCAACAGCCATCAGCAGTGTTTTCATCAGAGTTTATCCTTCAACAGCGGCGGTTTTGCCGATTTCACGTATCAGCGCCTCTTTGCACCTGAGCATCTCTTCACGGTATGCCTCTTCATTTTTTTGAAAACGCGACGTAGGCACCAGCAGAGAGACAGAGAAGCGGCCGAACAGCGTATCCAGCGCCACCGCCATGGTGGAGATGCCTTCAAGCGTTTCGCCGCGATCGTAAGAGATGCCGGTTTTACGCACCTCATGGATCAGCGCCATCAGCTGCGGCAGCGTTTTGACCGTTTTATCCGTTAGCTCGCGCCAGGCTTCGCCAACTATAACCCGCACATCCTCGTCGCACTCCAGTGCCAGCAGCGCGCGGCCGCCCGAGGTACTGTAGAGCGGCAGGTTCAGCCCCATGCGCGGCACCACGCGCAGTTCGCGCGACGCTACGACGTGGTGAATGATAGTCAGCTGCGTGCCGCTGGCGCGCGACAGCGAAACGGTTTCATTGGTTGCCGCGCAGAGCGCCTCCAGCTTGGGCCGCATCAGATCGACGACGTCGGTATGCACGCTGGAGATCAGTTTCAGCAGCGCCGGGCCGAGCCGCAAACCGCCTGCGCCGCTGCTGCGCACCAGCTGGGCGTTGTCGAGCGCGGCGACGATGCGCTGCACCGTGGAGCGCGGCAGATCCACCGCCTGCGCGATTTCGCCCAGGCTCATGCCGCCGGGATGTTCTCCCAGCGCGTTAAGAATTTTTGCCGCGCGGGCGATGACCTGGATACCGCCCGATTTTTCATCCTCGCGGCTGGATGGAAGTTTTGCCATGAGTCGTCCTTTTCAGCTGCCTTACTCTAACGCGAAAAAGGCACGATTTACAGCATGTACCACATTGCAATACAGCATATCGAAATGTAAGATCGCACCCTGTATCACATCGCAATACACTGCATCATAATAATGAGAAACCTGCTATGAACGCTCAGCCTGCCGCTGCGCCGACGCCGCAACCCTTTACGCTTCGCCTTGCGCTGGGACTGGTCGGCGTGCTTATCGCCGCCCTGACTTCGGGCCTTAACGATCGCGTTACCGATATCGCGCTGGCGGATATTCGCGCCGCTATTGGCGTCAGCTATGACCAGGGGAGCTGGATCGTCTCTGCCTACCAGGCCGCCGAAGTCGCGGCAATGATGATTGCGCCCTGGTTTGCCGTCACCTTCTCGCTGCGCCGTTTTTCGCTGACGGTGTCGACCGGCTTTATGCTGTGCGGCATCCTGCTGCCGCTGGCCCCCTCGCCCGGCAGCTTTATCGCCCTGCGCGTAGTGCAGGGGCTGTTCGGCGGCGCACTGCCGCCGATGCTAATGACGGTGGCGCTGCGCTTTCTGCCGCCGCCGCTCAAGCTCTACGGTCTGGGCGGCTATGCGCTGACGGCGACCTTCGGCCCGAATATGGCCGCCTCGCTGGCGGCCTTCTGGACCGATGACGTCAGCTGGATGTTTGTATTCTGGCAGGTGGTGCCGCTGATGCTTATCGCCATGCTGCTGTTCGGCTGGGGCCTGCCGCAGGATCCGCTGCGCCTGGAGCGTTTTAAGCAGATTGACCTGTTCGGCATGCTCACCGGCTGCAGCGGTATGGCGCTGCTGGTGCTGGGGCTCACCCAGGGCGAGCGTCTGGACTGGTTCGACTCGCCGCTGATCGCCGCTATGCTGCTCGCCGCCGCGCCGCTGCTGCTGGTATTTCTGATTAACGAATGGTTTCACCCGCTGCCGCTGTTTCGGCTGCAGATGCTGTCGCGCCGCAATCTGACGCATGGCCTGCTGGCGCTGGCAACCGTGCTGATCGTCTCGCTCTCCGGCTCGGCGCTGCCCTCCGCCTACTTTGGCCAGGTAGAGGGCTTCCGCACCCTGCAGTTTGCGCCGCTGGCGTTGACCGTTGGCCTGCCGCAGCTGCTGATCGCGCCGCTGGTCGCCGCGCTGCTGAATATCCGCTGGATCGACTGTCGCTGGGTGCTGGCGGTGGGCGTCGCGCTGCTGATCGCCGCCTGTCTGCTCGGCGCGCAGATCACCAGCGACTGGGCGCGCCAGAACTTCTGGACGCTGCAAATACTGCAGGCGTTCGGCCAGCCGATGGTGATCCTGCCGATTCTGATGAGCGCCACCAGCGTGGTAGCGCCGCCGGAAGGCCCCTTCGCCTCGGCGATGTTTAATACCGTGCGCGGCTTTTCCAGCGTCGCGGCCTCGGTGCTGGTAGAGGTGTTCCTCAGCCACCGCGAAAAGATCCACTCCAATATTTTGCTGGATCAGGCCGCCAGCCGCCCCTGGCTGATGAGCGCGCCCAGCAGCGCGGAGGCCAGCGCCAGTCGGCCGCTGCTTATGGACGGCAGCGTCAGCAGCAGCGAAAACCTGAGCGGCTTCGCCACGCTGGTTAAGCATCAGGCCACCGTACTCAGCCTGAGCGACAGCTGGCTGATGCTGATTGCCTTCGCCGCGCTGCTGCTGCTGCTAACCGGCTGGCTGCCGAAGCGCGTCTGGCCGCCGCAAACCCTGATTCAACCTGCTTCTTCGACATCGAGAAAATAAGATTATGCGTGCTTTAGTAATGAGAAAAACCGTGCTGCTGAGCCTGCTGCTGCTGGTGCTGCTGGCCATCGCATTTTTTATCTGGTCAGCCATGACCGACAACGATCACCGCACCACCGACGCTTACGTCAACGCCGACTACACGCTGGTGGCGCCCAAGGTTTCGGGCTATATCGCCGAGGTGAAGGTGCAGGATAACCAGCAGGTGAAAGCGGGTGAGGTGCTGGCGACGCTGGACGATCGCGACTATCGCGTGGCGCTGGAGAGCGCCGAGGCGGATCTGCAGGTCAGCCAGGCGAAACTGCTCAGCAGCAAGGCGCAGCTTGAGCAGCAGCAGTCGGCTATCGAGCAGTCAAAGGCGACCCTGGCGGCCAGCCAGGCGACCGCGCAGTATGCCGGCCAGAACGCCGACCGCTATAACCGACTCTATAAAAGCGGCATTATCGCCGCAGACGACCAGCAAAAGGCCAGCTCAACCCAGCGCTCCGCCGCGGCAACGGTGCGCCAGAGCCAGGCTGCGTTGGCTTCCGCGATAAAAGAGACCGGCGTGCTGCAGGCGGCGGTGCGTCAGGCGCAGGCGGATGTGGCGGCGGCGCAGGCAAGTGTGGATCAGGCGCGCCTGAATCTCTCCTATACGCGCATCGTCGCGCCGGTGGACGGCATGGTGGGCCAGCGCGCGGCGCGCGTCGGCGCATACGTCTCTGCCGGGACGCGGCTGCTGGCGGTGGTGCCGCTGCAGCAGACCTATGTCACGGCGAACTATCTTGAGACGCAGCTCAGCGACGTGCGTCCAGGACAGCGGGTGCAGATCGCCATCGATGCGCTGCCGGGCAAGCATTTCACCGGCCATGTCGACAGCATCGCCCCGGCGACCGGCGCAACGTTTTCAGCGATTTCACCCGATAATGCGACTGGTAACTATACTAAGGTCGTCCAGCGCCTCCCGGTGAAAATCGTGCTGGATACGAACCAGCCTGACCTCTCGCAGTTGAGGGTTGGAATGTCGGCGATCCCGGAGATTGAAGCAGAGTAAAAATGTGATACATCTCACACGCTGGTGCTATTTATTTTAGGATCGATTACGCGTAAATTAGCGTTCGATCCTGTTCTGAGTTACTCAGAACGACCTGAGAAAATGCCTGAGGCGATGATGACCTGATGCGTTTTTCTCATTCTGTTCGCGTTGCGCTGGCCTGGGATCGCTATCGTCGTAACCGCTCAGAGGAGTTGTCTGTGAAATACGCCTTGATGGGAATCTCTTTCTTTGCGCTGCTTTGGCTCGGCACATTTGTGCTGATGCTGTAGCCTAAGCCAGGGGCGACAGCGCTGTCGCCCCGCACTGCTTTACTCCGCTTCTTCTACTGCTTTTACGCTGCCCGGCAAGATGCCGTCCGCGCGAAACATCGCTTTAATCCCCCGCACCGCCTGTCGGATACGATCGCTGTTTTCAATCAGCGCGAAACGCACGTGGGTATCGCCATACTCGCCGAAGCCGATGCCGGGCGAGACGCAAACCTTCGCCTCCTGCAGCAGCTTTTTGGCGAACTCCAGCGAGCCGAGATCGGCGTAGCGATCGGGGATTTTTGCCCAGACGTACATTGAGGCCCTGGGATTTTCCACCATCCAGCCCGCCTCATGCAGCCCTTTCACCAGCACATCGCGACGACGCTTGTACTGCTCGGCGATGTCGCGCACGCACTGCTGATCGCCCTCCAGCGCGGCGATAGCCGCCACCTGCAGCGGCGTAAAGGTGCCGTAGTCGTGATAGCTCTTGATGCGTGCCAGCGCGGCGACCAGCTCTTTGTTGCCCACCATAAAACCGATGCGCCAGCCCGCCATATTGTAGCTTTTTGACAGCGTGAAAAACTCCACCGCCACGTCGCGGGCGCCGGGCACCTGCATAATCGAAGGCGCTTTCCAGCCGTCATAGACGATATCGGCGTAGGCGAGATCGTGAACCACCAGCACGTTGTACTGTTTCGCCAGCGCGATAACCCGCTCGAAAAAGTCCAGTTCGACGCACTGCGCAGTAGGGTTAGAAGGAAAGCCGAGGATCATCATTTTTGGCTTTGGATAGCTTTCGCGGATGGCCCGCTCCAGCTCGGCGAAGAAATCGACGCCCGCCACCAGCGGCACCGAACGCACCTGCGCGCCGGCGATCACCGCGCCGTAGATATGAATCGGGTAGCTGGGGTTCGGCACCAGCACCGTATCGCCGTGATCGAGCGTCGCCAGCATCAGGTGCGCCAGCCCCTCTTTCGAGCCGATGGTGACGATAGCTTCCGACTCAGGATCGATCTCGACCTGATAGCGCTCGGCGTACCAGCGCGAAATGGCGCGGCGCAGGCGCGGAATGCCGCGCGAGGTGGAGTAGCCGTGCGTATCTTCGCGCTGCGCCACCTGGCAGAGTTTTTCCACGATATGCGGCGGCGTCGGGCCGTCGGGATTCCCCATCGAGAGGTCGATGATATCTTCGCCGCGCCGACGCGCAGCCATCTTCAACTCAGCGGTAATGTTAAACACATAGGGGGGAAGGCGATCGATACGCGAGAAACGACGGGGTGTGCTGTTGTCAGCCATAATGTCCTCTTGAATACGTAAGCGCCCGGACCGTCCGAGCGACGCAGGTCACTGCTGTGACCGAAAAAAGACCATAACGCGGCGATCGCCGCGCTGTCGAGAGGAGAATAAAATTTTTTTAATTTTCCGGATTCAGGCGACCAAACACCCAATCGTTCACCCATTCGCCATTTAGCAGATAATTATCCCGCAAAGTACCCTCAAGCTCATAGCCATTCTTCTCCAGAATACGGCGCGATGCCACATTTCCTTCTACCACCATCGCCTTGAGCTTATGGAAACCTGCCGTCAGCAGAAAGTCGCTCAGCGCGGCCAGCGCCTCACTGCCGTATCCCTTGCCGCAGAATCGATGCAGCAGCATATAGCCGACCTCTGCCTGGCGATGTTGCCACTCCGGGCTGCAGCCGAACAGGCCGATCGGTTCGCCGCTGTCGCGCAGGCGCGCCACCACGCACAGCATATGAAAACTGCTGACCTGCCAGGGCGCCAGACGCTCGCTGAAGCGCTGGCGCAAATCCGCCTCGTCAGGTATTTCGCTAACCCAGGTCATGGTGGCCGCGTCTTCATGCACGGCGCGAAACAGCAGCCAGTCTTCGGGCTTTAGGGTGGTGAGGGTAAGGCGCGGCGTGATTAACTGCATGAACTGCTCCCGGTGAGGATAGCCATAAGGGCTGTCGGAATAAAAACGCTATCGGCTCGCCAGCCTGCGGTCGGCGAAAAACCTTCCCTGTTTTGCTACTCAGGTTTCCCCTTTTTACCATTTCAGCCGTGAAAATTGATCCACAACATGAAGGAAGCGCTCACTCTTTTTGCAGACTGGCGTATCGCGATCACATTTTTTATCATAGGCCTCTCCCTGTTATGACCTGAAGGCTGGCTGTGATCTCTCACTTCGATATGCTGCTGGCGGTGTTTGACCGCGCCGCCCTGATGCTGATCTGCCTTTTCTTCCTGACCCGAACCCAGCTTTTCCGCCAGCTGCTGCAAAAAGATGAACATGCGCCGCTGGAGAAAGCCGCCGTTATCGCCATTTTCTCGCTGTTTGCCCTCTTCAGCACCTGGTCGGGCATTCACGTCGACGGCTCGCTGCTGAACGTGCGGGTGATCGCAGTGATGGCCGGCGGCATTCTGTTCGGTCCCTGGGTCGGCATCACCACCGGCGTTATCGCCGGCCTGCACCGCTTTCTTATCGATATCCACGGCGTCACCTCGGTGCCCTGCCTGATTACCAGCATTATCGCGGGCTGCGTGGCCGGTGCCATCAACCGCCGCGTGCCGAAAGCGCAGCGCTGGCGCGTCGGCATCATCGGCGGCATGCTGTGCGAGAGCCTTACCATGCTGCTGATTGTGCTGTGGGCAAAGCCGATATCCCTTGGGCTGGCGATTGTGTCGGAGATTGCGCTGCCGATGATCCTCGGCGCCTCAAGCATCGGTCTGATTGTGCTGCTGGTGCAGAGCGTCGAAGGCGAGAAAGAGGCGATTGCGGCGCGTCAGGCCAAGCTGGCGCTGGATATTGCCAACAAAACGCTGCCGCTGTTCCGCGACGTCAACAGCGACTCGCTGCGCCGCATCTGCGCAATTATCTGTAACGATATCAACGCTGACGCCGTTGCCATTACCAATAAAACCCATATTCTCGCCTACGTCGGCTACGGCGAGCAGAACTACCAGAACGGCGACGACGGCATCAGCCCCACCACCGCGCAGGCGATGGCCACGGGAAAAATCATCATTAAAAACAACGATGAGGCGCATCGCACCCGGGATATTCACTCGATGATCGTTATTCCGCTACGGGAGCAAGGAAGGGTTACCGGCACCCTGAAGATTTACTACCGCCGCGCGCACCGCATTACCGGCTCGCTGAAAGAGATGGCGATCGGCCTGTCGCAGCTGATCTCAACCCAGCTTGAGGTGTCGCGCGCTGAGCAGCTGCGTGAAATGGCAAATAAAGCGGAACTGCGCGCGCTGCAGAGCAAAATTAATCCCCATTTTCTGTTTAACGCGCTAAACGCTATTAACTCCTCTATTCGCCTGAATCCCGATACGGCGCGGCAGCTGGTGATCAATCTCTCCCGTTATTTGCGCTACAACCTTGAGCTGAACGACGACGAGACGATCGATATCAAACGCGAGCTGTGGCAGGTAAAAGATTATATCGCCATCGAACAGGCGCGCTTCGGCGACAAACTGTCAATGATCTATGACATTGACGACGATCTTCACTTCTCGCTGCCCAGCCTGCTGATCCAGCCGCTGGTGGAGAACGCCATTGTACACGGCATTCAGCCCTGCCGCGGCAAAGGCGTGGTGACGCTGAGCGTTAAGGCGTATGGCGACCGGGTGCGTATCGCCGTGCGCGATACCGGGCCGGGCATCAGCGACGAGGTGATGCGCCGCGTGGCGAATAATGAGATGCCGGGCAATAAGATCGGCCTGCTGAATGTGCATCACCGCGTCAAACTGCTGACCGGCCAGGGGCTCGAGATTACCCGGCTGCAGCCCGGCACCGAAATCGCCTTTACCCTGAGCAAGAGCGGACAGCTGCTGACCGAGCCGCCGCCTGCCGTCGCGGAGAGCGTGTAATGAAAGCCATTATTGTCGAAGATGAATTTCTGGCGCAGCAGGAGCTGAGCTGGATGATCCAGCAGCACAGCAAGATCGAAATCGAGGCCTGCTTTGACGACGGGCTGGAGGTGCTGAAGTATCTGCAGCAGCACCGCGTCGACGTCATCTTTCTTGATATCAATATTCCGTCGCTGGACGGCATGCTGCTGGCGCAGAATATTCGTCAGTTCGCGCAGCGGCCGCTGATTGTGTTTATCACCGCCTGGAAAGAGCATGCGGTAGAGGCTTTTGAGCTGGAAGCCTTCGACTATATTCTCAAGCCCTATCACGAGGCGCGCATCGTCACCATGCTCAACAAGCTGGAAGCCGCCGGGCAGCAGCAGAGCGTGGCGCAGGCGCCGATCGCCGATGGCCCGCACACGGTGAATCTGGTGAAAGACGATCGCATTATCGTGACGGATATTGATGATATCTATTACGTGGAGGCGCATGAGAAGCTAACTTTTGTCTATACGCGGCGCGAGGCCTATGTGATGTCGATGAGCATCAGCGAGTTCTGCGCCCGTTTGCCGGAGCAGCGTTTTTTCCGCTGTCATCGCTCCTACTGCGTGAACCTGAGCAAAATCTCCGAGATTGAACCCTGGTTTAACAATACCTACCTGCTCAGGCTGCGCGATTTGGCGTTTCAGGTGCCGGTCAGCCGCAGCAAGGCAAAGCGTTTTCGCGAGCTGATGCGCCTGTAGATAAACAGGCGTAAGGGCGATAAAAAACGGCCCGCAGGCCGTTTTCAGAAGGGGTTACAGGATCCGCCCCAGCGTCTGTCGCAGATGCGCGCCAGCGCCCAGCAGGCCGGGCTGATCGTGGGTGATCATATAGACCGGAATGCGGGAAACGTAGTCGCGGAAGCGCCCTTTATCCTCAAAGGCGGCGCGGAAGCCCGAGGCCTTAAAGAACTCCAGGAAGCGCGGCACGATGCCGCCCGCGATATAGACGCCGCCGAAGGTGCCGAGATTCAGCGCCAGGTTGCCGCCGAAACGCCCCATAATCACGCAGAACAGCGACAGCGCGCGACGGCAGTCGGTGCAGCTGTCGGCGAGTGCACGCTCAGAGACATCCTTTGGCTTGAGATTTTCCGGTACGCGGTTATCCGCCTTCACAATGGCACGATAGAGATTCACCAGACCGGCGCCGGAGAGCACGCGCTCCGCGGAGACGTGGCCCAGCTCAGCGCGCAGCACCTCCAGGATCAAATCCTCCTCATCGCTGTTGGCGGCGAAGTCGACGTGGCCGCCCTCGCCCGGCAGGCTGACCCAGCGGCGATCGACATGCACCAGATGGCTGACGCCCAGCCCGGTGCCCGCGCCGTAAATTGCGATAGGCTTATCCTTCACCGGCTCGCCGCCGCCGAACTGAATCACGTGCTCAGCCTTCAGCATCGGGATCGCCATCGAAACGGCGGTGAAGTCGTTAATGATTTCCAGATGATCGAAGCCAAGGCTGGCTTTCATTTTGCTGGTGGAAAAAGCCCAGTCATGGTTGGTCATTTCGACCCAGTCTTCCGTGATAGGGCAAGCAATGGCAATGCAGCCGTCTTTAACGTTCTGCAGCTGCTCGCCAAGATAGTGGCGGATGACGGCTTCGAGGCTGTCATAATCTGATGTTGAGAATGTTTGGGCCTGGGAGATGCTGCCGGTTTCCACCTCACACAGGGCGAGTCGGGCGTTGGTGCCGCCGACGTCGCCGACCAGGGCATAAGTTGTCATTCTTTTGTTGCTCCGCTTGGGGTCCCTAAGATGCAGGACACTATAAAAGTCTGCCGGTAAAACAACAACGCTCGCCGTGACAAAAGAGGAGCGTTGAAGGTGGTGAGCACAGCCTACCCGTCCGGCAAGCCGCTTGACAGCGGCAACACTCCGAATCTTATCCTCCGTTGCGCTGCGCCAGGCAAGCCGTCACCTTGTGCAACAGCGGCGGCAGATCGTCTTTGGGCATCACGACCTCGACCAGCGTCAGGTAGTCGGGCGCCTGCAGACGCGCCATCACCTCTTCCAGCTGCACGCATTCGGTGACGCGCCAGCTCTGCGCCTGCCCATGCAGACAAAGCGCCTGCGGCAGCGCGGTCCAGTTCCACTGCGCAATATCATTATACCGCTGCGTCGCGCCGTGGATGGCGCGCTCCACCGTATAGCCCTCATTGTTCAACAGGAAAATAATCGGCGTTTGCCGGTCGCGCAGCATCGAGCCCAGCTCCTGGATCGTCAGCTGAGCCGAGCCGTCGCCGGTAATCAGGATCACCCGCTGCGCAGGCGCGGCGGTCTGCGCGCCGAAGGCTGCCGGAAGAGTATAGCCAATAGAGCCCCAGAGCGGCTGCACCAGCAGCTGTGCGCCGGACGGCAAGCGCAGCGCCGCCGCGCCAAAGGCGGCGGTGCCCTGATCGGCGAGGATAATGTCGCCCGGCTGGAGAAAGCGCTGCATCGCCTGCCAGAAGGCGCTCTGGCTGATATCGGCGCGCGCATCCGCGGTTTCGACCGGCTGCGGCTGCGGCGCCAGCGCCCAGCCTGCGCCGTAGCGCGCAAACAGCGCCTCCAGCTCGCCCAGCGCATCCGCCATGTTGAGCGGCGCAAAGCGCTCGCCCGCAACGCTGGCGGCGAAAGGCTGCAGATCGATCAGCTGCGAAGCGGCAAAGTTTTGGGTAAAGCCCGCCGTCAGGGTATCGTTGAAGCGCACGCCGACGCAGACAGTGACGTCGGTCTGCTCAATCAGCTCGCAGATGCCGGGCTCGCTGCCCGCTGCGGCATAGGTGCCGACGTAGCCAGGCTGGCGCTCGTCCAGCACGCCTTTGCCCATCAGCAGCGTGGCGCAGGGAACGGCGCGCAGCCGCCGCAGCTGCGCCAGCGCCGCCTGCTGCTGCCAGCGTCCGGCGAGAAAGTCCGCCAGCAGCGCGACCCGGCGCGCCGGCGCCAGCAGCTGTTCGGCGGCGGCGCGAAACGCGCGGCGCGCCTGCTCGCTGGATCCCGGCGCAGCGTCAAGCGGCGCGGCGGGCGGCGCCACCTCAGCCTCGGCGACATCAACCGCCAGCATCAGGTAGCCCGGCCGCTTTTCACGCATCGCGGTGGCCAGCACCCGATCGATTTCCGCCGCGGCGTTGCCCGCGCTGAGCTGCGCCGTCGCCGCGCTGACTTCGCCCGCCATGCGCAGAAAGTGACGGAAATCGCCATCCCCTAGCGAATGGTGTACGCAGTCGCCGCGCTTTTGCGCCCCGCTGGCGGGCGCGCCCACAATATGGATCACCGGCAGATATTCGGCGAAGCTGCCGGCAGTGCCGTTGATGGCGCTCAGCTCGCCGACGCCGAAGGTGGTCAGCAACGCCGCCGCGCCGCGACAGCGGGCGTAGCCGTCTGCGGCGTAGGCGGCGTTGAGTTCGTTGGCGCAGCCTACCCAGCCGATATCGCGATGGGCAATCACCCGATCAAGAAACTGCAGGTTATAGTCGCCCGGCACGCCAAACAGATGGCCGACGCCCATTTCCTGCAGACGCGTCAGCAGATAATCTCCTACGGTAAAGCGTTGCATATGCCACTCCTTTCACCCGATGTCTGGTTTGAGTATCCGCTATGCTGCAAAAGCGGCGAGAAAGCAGCGCAATCGGCTGAACAAAAAAGTGGCAACCCGGCGTTACGATGGGGGATTATTCTGTAAGTATGCGTTTTGCAGCCCAGTGTGACTGTGTGTAAGCGCATACACTGCTATTCTTGCGCTTTAAAATTCTTCCCTCTGACAGGAAAGCCGTATGACCTACCTTCCGCATCCCGGTCGTTATCAGCAAATGGAATATCGCCGAAGCGGCCGCAGCGGGCTAAAACTGCCCGCGATTTCGCTTGGCCTGTGGCATAACTTTGGCGACAACACGCGCGTCGACAACAGCCGCGAGCTGCTGCGCCACGCGTTCGATCGCGGCATTACCCATTTTGATCTGGCCAATAACTATGGCCCGCCGCCGGGCTCGGCGGAAGAGAACTTTGGCCGCATTCTGCGCGAAGATTTCCGCGCGTTTCGCGATGAGCTGGTGATCTCCACCAAAGCGGGTTACACCATGTGGGATGGCCCCTATGGCGACTGGGGCTCGCGCAAATACCTTATCTCCAGCCTCGATCAGAGCCTGAAGCGCATGGGGCTGGAGTATGTAGATATTTTTTATCACCACCGCCCCGACCCGGAAACGCCGCTGGAGGAGACCATGCGCGCGCTGGATCAGGTGGTACGTCAGGGTAAAGCGCTCTATGCCGCCATCTCCAACTATCCGGCGGAACGTGCGGCAGAAGCGATCGCCATTCTGCGCGATCTCGGCACGCCCTGTCTGATCCATCAGCCGCGCTATTCAATGTTTGAACGCGGCCCGGAAAATGGCCTGCTGGAAACCCTGGGCGACAACGGCGTCGGCTGCATCGCCTTCTCTCCGCTGGCGGGCGGCGTGCTGACCGACCGCTATCTGCAGGGTATTCCCGAGGATTCGCGAGTGGCGAGCGGCAGCAAGTTCCTGCGCGAAGATCAGCTTACCGACGAGAAAATGGAAAAAGTGCGCAAGCTGAATGAGATTGCGCAGCAGCGCGGCCAGAAGCTGGCGCAGATGGCGCTGGCGTGGACGCTGCGCGACGCGCGCGTCACCTCGGTGATGATCGGCGCAAGCAAAACCGCGCAGATCGACGACGCGGTGGAGATGCTGGCTAATCAGCATTTTACCATCGCCGAACTCTCCGCTATCGAAGGCGTGCTGCTCTAATCCCTGCCCGCCCGGCCGCCGCGCCGGGCGTTTCTGCAGACAGAATTGTCTCAATCCCCTTTTTCTTCCAATTTTCCTCACAATTGTCAGCGACACTCTGAATCGCTACACAAGCAATGCGCGGGCATAACGCCTGCACCACAGCGGCGCTGTCGCTGATAAGGAGAAGAAGATGAAATTTGCTGTTTTTGCTGCTTTGCTGACCTGCCTGTCGCCGTTGGCGATCCACAACGTTCAGGCTGCCGGCGCTTCTATCAGCCTGGCGCCGGGCGTGACCCTGAATCTGGGAGACCAGGATCGTCGCGGCTATTACTGGGACGGCGGCCGCTGGCGCGAGCCACGCTGGTGGCACGACCGCTATCAGTATAATAACCATCGCTGGTGGCGCCATGAAGAGTGGCGCCGTCATCAGCAGTGGGAGCGCGAGCGACGCTGGCATGAGCGCGAGCGTCGCCACCACTGGCGCGACGCGCAGCGCCATCACGATCGCCACGATCGCCATGACCACCACCATCACTGATGGCGCGGCTAAAGGCCGCTGCGCAATACCGGCGCTGAGCGGCCTTTAATCAGCAAACAGCCGACGTCCCGTTTGCCGCGCCGTTGCCAGATGGGCTTCCGGCGAGTCGGCGTCAGGCAGCAGGATCAGCTCCGAGGTTTTCACCGGCGCGCCGACATAGTCAAAAATGCCCTCGTCGATCTGCGTGCGCATCGCGGCATAGTAGCCGCGCCGCGCATAGGTGCGCAGATTTGCCCCGCCAATTCCCAGCAGATGCACCTGCAGGCGGCCCAGCTTCTTGTCGATTTTGCCGTCGGGACTCTCCTGATATGCCCAGCCGTGAGTAAAGACGCGATCGATCCAGCCCTTCAGCACGCCGGGAAATGACCACCAGTAAACGGGATAAACCAGCACCAGCGCGTCGGCGCCATCAATGCGCTTTTGCTCGGCCAGCACATCGGCGGGCGGCGCGGATTCATTGCGGAACAGCGCCAGATCGGCGGCGGCATAGCGCGGATCAAACCCCTCCGCTATCAGATCGGCTATTTCAAAGGTGTGCGGCGCGCGAATCTCGTTAGTTAGCGCCCGCGCGACGGCGTGAGTAAAAGAATCTTGATCGGGATGGGCGACCACTACCAGTGCATGCATAACCTGACTCCTGTGTGAAAAGAGAAAACGGCTGCATACCGAGAGTAAATGAGCTGAGGCGGGCCGCCAAGGGCGGCAGCACAGGCGGTTAAAAGCGCGGCTGGCCCGGCATACGCGGGCCAGCCTGTGAATTACCTTTACAGGCCGAGGATTTCGCCAACAAGCAGATAGGCGTTGAGCGCGACTACCAGCACCACAATAGCGCGGCCAGCGTTCTGCATCAGGCGTGAATTGACCATCTCGCCCATAATCTCGCGGTTGCCGGTAAAGGAGAGCAGCGGCATCAGCGCCAGCGCAATGCCGAAGCTCAGCAGCACCTGGCTCATAACCAGAATGCGCGTCGGATCCCAGCCCGCCATAATCACGATAAACGAGGGCAGCATAGTCACCAGACGACGCACCCAGAGCGGAATATGAAAGCGGATAAAGCCCTGCATCACCACCTGACCCGCCAGCGTGCCTACCACGGTAGAGGAGAGACCCGCCGCCACCAGGCTGAGGCCGAACACCGTCGCCGCCGCATGGCCTAGCAGCGGCGTCAGCGTCAGATAGGCCTGATCCAGCTCGGCGATGCCGCTGTGGCCGCTAAAGTGAAACGCGGCGGCGGCGGTCGCCATCATCGCCAGATTAACAAAGCCGGCGATAGTCATAGCGATCGCCACGTCCAGCTTGGTCGACGAGTAGCGCTGGCTCTTATTGCCGCTCTCGCCGCCCTGCGTCAGCGCCGAATGCAGGTAGATAACGTGCGGCATAATCGTCGCGCCCAGCACGCCCGCTGCGAGGAAGACCGCATCCGACGTCGGCAGCGACGGCAGCGCCATGCCGGTCACCAGTTCGCTAACCTTCGGCTGCGAAAAGAACAGCTCAACGATATAGGCGGCCGCCACAAAGAGCAGCAGGCTGCCTATCACTACCTCCAGCGGCTTCTGACCCCGGTTTTGCAGCATCAGGATCAGGAAGGTCGCCACGCCGGTCAGCACGGCGCCCTGCAGCAGCGAAATGCCGAGCAGCAGCTTAAAACCGAGCGCTGCGCCGATAAACTCCGCCAGGTCGGTCGCCATGGCGATAATCTCCGCCTGCACCCAGTAGAACCAGACCGCCGGGCGCGGAAAGCGGTCACGAATATGCTCAGCGAGGTTTTTACCGGTGGCGATGCCGAGCTTGGCGGACATCAGCTGAATGATCATCGCCATGATATTGGCCCACACCACGACCCACAGCAGCTTATAGCCGTAGGCCGCACCGGCCTGGATATTGGTGGCGAAGTTACCTGGATCGATATAGCCGATGGCGGCGATAAAGGCCGGCCCCAGCAGCGCGAGCTTGATTTTTCTGACTCCGCGAGCGGCACGCTCGGCGGTACGGCTCTCAAACATATCTCTCTACCTGTCTGAACGCGTTTTTACCATGGCAGCTTATGGTCTGATCGCGGCAAGTGAAATGAGGTTATCGTTATCGTTGTGATAGATAGTGCTATAAAGTATAGCCATTGCTATACCTTACGGTAAAGCGAGACTTGCTAAAAAATGTGCAACGCACCTCACTCTACGCTTCGGACATATTATAGACAATGAATTTGTGGATATTAGGTGTGAACATTTTGTGAACAGGCTGTGACTGGTAAGAGTTTTCTGAGAAAAGGGGTGATAGCGAATCCTTATAATGTGGAATTGATCTCGTTTTTAAGTAACGCGTTACATAGAATACGCAGCAAATTACAACCCTCCTCAAATCTGGAGCAAGCATGTCCCATATTTTGCACTTCCTTTTAGCACTGGTGGTGGTAGGCGTGCTGGCGTTACTCGTCAGCCACGACCGTAAAAGTATTCGTATTCGCTACATTGTCCAGCTTCTGGTCATTGAAGTGCTGCTGGCGTGGTTCTTCCTCAACTCCGAGGCGGGCCTCGGGTTTGTAAAAGGCTTCGCCGGCCTGTTCGATCATCTGCTCAAGTATGCGGCCGAAGGCACTAACTTCGTGTTCGGCAACATGAATGAGAAAGGCCTGGCCTTCTTCTTCCTCAACGTGCTGTGCCCGATCGTCTTTATCTCCGCGCTGATCGGCATCCTGCAGCATTTCCGCATTCTGCCGTGGGTGATCCGCGGCATCGGCACCGTCCTCTCTAAAATCAACGGCATGGGCAAGCTGGAATCCTTTAACGCCGTCAGCTCTCTGATTCTGGGACAGTCAGAAAACTTTATCGCCTATAAGGATATCCTCGGCAAAATGTCGCAGCGCCGCATGTACACCATGGCCGCGACCGCGATGTCGACCGTATCCATGTCGATCGTCGGCGCCTATATGACCATGCTGCAGCCGAAGTATGTGGTCGCCGCGCTGGTGCTTAACATGTTCAGCACCTTTATCGTGCTGTCGCTGATCAACCCTTACCGCGTCGACAGCGAAGAGGATCTGCAGCTGCAGGATATTCATAAAGGCCAGAGCTTCTTTGAGATGCTGGGCGAATATATCCTCGCCGGCTTCCGCGTGGCGATTATCGTCGCGGCGATGCTGATCGGCTTTATCGCGCTGATTTCCGGCCTGAACGCGCTGTTCGATTTTATCTTCGGCATCAGCTTCCAGGGCGTGCTGGGCTACGTCTTCTATCCGTTCGCCTGGGTAATGGGCGTACCGGCGCACGAAGCACTGCAGGTCGGCAGCATTATGGCTACCAAGCTGGTTTCCAATGAGTTTGTGGCGATGATGGATCTGCAGAAGCTGGCGGGCCAGCTGTCGCCGAACTCTGAAGGCATTCTGTCGGTCTTCCTGGTCTCTTTCGCTAACTTCTCCTCTATCGGCATCGTCGCTGGCGCGATCAAAGGCCTGAACGAAGAGCAAGGCAACGTGGTGTCGCGCTTCGGCCTGAAGCTGCTCTACGGTTCAACGCTGGTCAGCGTGCTCTCCGCCGCCATCGCCGGTCTGGTGCTGGCGTTCTGATAATAAGGGGCGAGACAGGTTCTCGCCCTGCAGACGGCACATAAATTCAGGACGTGAATGACACCTGCGTAAGGGAGTGCGCGGGACGAGCCGCCAGCGAGGGCGCGAGGGTTCCCTGTCATTCACGTCAGCACGGCTTCTCTCCGCTTATTCTTAATTATTCCTGACTGATATAACGCCTGTCGCACCGCCTCAGCCGCGCGGCGTCGCCCTTCCCCGATTCCCGCAAATCCTTTGCACAATATCGAATTTCATCTCAGGCCCGTCGCCCCGTAGTTTTTTCATTACTCAACATCGGGAGAAGCGCATGAGCATTCAATTTCTGGGTATGATCGGCCATCGTCTGGCCTCTGAAATCATTCCGGCCAGCGGGCCGTTATTCGATAAAAATTATATTGCTGATTTTGCCCGCGCCCATGAAGAGGCGGGATTTGACCGGATTCTGGTGGGCTACTGGTCCGATCAACCAGACGGTTTTCTGGTAACAGCGCACGCCGCCGCCAGCACGTCACGCATTAAGTTTCTGCTGGCGCACCGTCCCGGCTTTGTCTCGCCGACGCTGGCGGCGCGCAAGCTGGCGTCGCTCGATCACCTGACCGACGGACGCCTGGCGGTGCATATCATCAGCGGCGGCAGCGACAGCGAACAGCGCCGCGACGGCGACTTTCTCAACAAGGCGGAACGCTACGCGCGTACCGACGAATTTCTCCATGTGCTGAACCAAAGCCTGACCTCCGCGCAGCCTTACGATCATCAGGGCGATTTTTATCAGGCCGAGCAGGCCTTCTCGGCGATCAAGCCGCTGCAAAGCAAACTGCCGATCTACTTCGGCGGCTCTTCGCCCGAGGCGATAGAGGTCGCCGCGCGCCACGCCGATGTCTTCGCGCTGTGGGGCGAGCCGCTGCAGGGCGCGGCGGAAACGGTGCAAACCGTGCGCGCCGCCGCGGCGAAAAGAGGACGCGACATTAAATTTAATATCTCTTTCCGCCCGATTATCGGTAAAACCGAGAAAGAGGCCTGGGAACGCGCGGAACATATCTACCAGACAGCGCAGAAGCAGCTGGTTGAATCGGGCTATACCTTTGGCCTGCCGAAGCCGCAAAGCGTCGGCGCGCAGCGCTTGCTGGCGGCGGCGAACGCCAGCGACCGCCACGATAAAGTGCTGTGGACCGGCGTGGCGAAGCTGGTCAGCGGCGGCTACAACTCCACCGCGCTGGTGGGAACGGCCGATCAGGTCTCTGACGCGCTGCTGGATTACTACAACCTTGGCATCGACAGCGTGCTGATCCGCGGCTTCGATCCCCTCAACGACGCGAAAGAGTATGGCCGCGAGCTGCTGCCGCTGACGCGCGAAAAAGTCGCCGCTCTGACGCGCGTCAAAAGGAGCGCCTGATGCGTCTCGCCGCCTTATTTGCCGGAATCGCGCTGGCGCTCACCCTTAACCACGCGCTGGCCGCTGAAAAAGTGTCGCTGCGCCTCGGCGATGTCAAAGGGGATCGCTTCGCCTCGCTGAAAGCGTCCGGCGAACTCAATAATCTGCCCTACGATTTGAAGCTCACCGCCTTTGACTCGGGCGCGCCGGTGCAGGAGGCGCTGAACGCGGGGGCGCTGGATGTCGGCTTTACCGGCGATCTGCCCTTTCTGTTTGTCTATGCCGCGGGCGCACCGGTAAAAGCGGTGGGTGCCTGGCAGAACAATCCCGACAGCATCGCGCTGCTGACGCGCCCTGACGCCGGCATCCACAGCCTGCAGGATCTGAAAGGCAAACAGATCGCCGTCAACCGCGGCGGCTGGGGCCATTATCTGATCCTGGGCCTGCTGGAGCGCGCCGGACTGAAACCGGACGAGGTGACGCTGCGCTTTCTCGGCCCGGTGGATGGCCGCGCGGCGCTGACCTCCGGCGCGGTTTCCGCCTGGGCGCCGTGGGAGCCCTATATCGCTACCTCAACCCAGGTTGACGGCACGGTGCGCGTGCCGCAGGGCGGCGGCAGCGGCATTATGTCGGGCTACTCCTATGCGCTGGCGCGCAAAGAGGCGCTGGCCGACCCGGCGAAACGCCAGGCCATCGCCGATCTGCTGACGCGGCTGGCGAAGGCGCAGGTCTGGGCGGCGCAGCATCCGCAGCCGTTCGCGCAGGCGCTGGGCAAATCGCTGAATATGCCGACCACCATCACCAGCAGCTGGATTGCCGACGCGCGCATTCGCCCGCTGGTGTTCGATTCCTCTCTTATCGCGACGCTGCAAAAATCCGCCGACTTCTTCCATCGCTATCAGGTGCTGCCAAAAGCGGTCGACGTCAGCGGCGCCTTCGATTTCAGCCTGGCCAGCGGTGCGAATCAGGTGGCGCGGCACTATCAGGAGAACAAATCGTGAGCGTTCTGAACTATCAGCGGCTGCGCGACTTTGTGGCGCAGCTCGCCGCCCTGCTCGATCGGCAGCCGGACGAGGCGACCATTCTGGCGCGCGGCAGCGAGCTGCTGCGTCCGCTGCTGCAGCACGACGACTGGCTGGATGAGGCGTTCGCCCAGCCGCATCCGCAGCATTATCAACAGTATCTGCTGCATGCCGACGCGCAGCAGCGCTTCTCGGTGGTGAGCTTTGTCTGGGGGCCGGGCCAGCAGACGCCGGTGCACGATCATCGCGTCTGGGGATTAATCGGCATGCTGCGCGGCGCAGAAGTGTCGCAGAGCTTCCGGCCGGCGCAGGGCGGGCTGGCGGCGGCGGGCGCACCGGTTCGTCTCGACCCCGGCCAGATCGAGGCAGTATCGCCGCGCGTCGGCGATATCCATCGCGTCAGCAACGCTTACGACGATCGCGTCTCTGTCAGCATCCACGTCTACGGCGCCAATATCGGCGCGGTAAAACGCGCGGTCTACCGCGATGACGGCAGCGAAAAGCCCTTTATCTCCGGTTACAGCAACCGCTACTTACCTAATATCTGGGATCTCTCACATGGCTAAAACTTTTCCTCTGCGCGACGCCGCAGAGATTCAGCAGGCGCTGCGCCAGCAGCAGGAAGTGGCGCTGGTCGACGTGCGCGACGAGGCGCGCTATGCGCAGGGGCATCCGCTGTTCGCGGTGAACATTCCGCTCTCGAAGCTGGAGCTGGAGTGGCTGGATCGCCTTCCTCGCCGCGATACGGCGATTACGCTTTACGACAACGGCGAAGGGTTGGCGCAGGCGGCGGCGGAGCGCGTGGCGGCCTGGGGTTACACCGCTATCAGCCTGCTTAAAGATGACCTTGCCGGCTGGAAGGCGGCGGGCGGCGAGCTGTTTATCGATGTGAATTCGCCGAGCAAAGCGTTTGGCGAGCTGGTGGAACACCACAACCATACGCCATCGCTGGCGGCTGAAGAGGTCAACGCGCTGCTGCGCGACCAGGCTGACGTGGTGGTGCTCGACGCGCGCCGCTTTGATGAATACCACACCATGTCGATTCCCGGCGGCATCAGCGTGCCGGGCGGGGAACTGGTGCTGCGCGTGCGCGATCTCGCCCCCTCCCCCGATACCACGGTGATCGTCAACTGCGCGGGCCGCACGCGCAGCATTATCGGCACCCAGTCGCTGGTTAACGCCGGCATCCGTAATCCGGTTTATGCGCTGCGCAACGGCACCATCGGCTGGACGCTGGCGGGATTCGCTCTGGAGCAGCATCAGGCGCGCCGCTACGGCGAGACCAGCGAAACCGCCCGTCGCCATGCGGCAGCGGCAGCGCGGCAGGTGGCGGATCGCGCTGGCGTGGCGCGCATCGATAAGGCAACGCTGGCCCGCTGGCAGCAGGCGCCACGCACAACTTATCTGTTCGACACGCGCGACGCCGACGAGTACGCCGCCGGGCATCTGCCAGGCAGCCGTCACGTGCCGGGCGGCCAGCTGGTGCAGGAAACCGATCACTACGCCAGCGTGCGCGGCGCGCGAATCGTGCTGATTGACAACGACGGCGTGCGCGCCAGCATGACGGCCTCCTGGCTGGCACAGATGGGCTGGGAAGCCGCCGTGCTGGAGGGGCTGCAACCCCAGGACTTCAGCGCCACGGGCGGCTGGTCACCGCAGCTGCCCGCAGCGCCTGCGGCCGAAGCGATCTCTCCGCAGCAGCTGAACGACTGGCTACAGCAGGGCGATACCCAGGTGCTGGATTTCACCACGCGCGCCAACTATATAAAAAGCCATATTCCTGGGGCCGCCTGGCTGCTGCGCTCAACGCTGCAGCAGCAGGGCAGCGCGTTACTGCCCGAGGCCGAACGCTATGTGCTGACCTGTGGCAGTAGTCTGCTGGCGGGCTATGCGGTGCAGCAGGTAGCAGCGCTAACCGGCAAGCCGGTCTGGCTGCTGCAGGGCGGCAATGCCGCCTGGCGCAACGCCGGGCTGCCGACGGAAGCTGGCGAACAGACGCTGCTCTCCCCCGCCATCGATCGCTATCGTCGCCCGTATGAAGGTACCGATATCGAACCGGCGGTGATGCAGGCCTATCTCGACTGGGAGTATGGGCTGGTGGCGCAGCTGGATCGCGACGGCACGCACGGCTTTCGCGTGCTGCAGCCGGAGAAGCAAAGCGTAACGGCGTAGGCAAACAGGGCGGCAGCAATGTCGCTCTTTTTTTGCGCGCGGCAAGGCTTTCGTCGATTTTTTGGGATTATTTGAGACGCTGCCTGAGGGATCAGGCGTGAGATAATGGTGGAGATAAGCGGGATCGAACCGCTGACCTCTTGCATGCCATGCAAGCGCTCTCCCAGCTGAGCTATCCGTTACCTGAGGTAACGAGCCGGAGCCTTCCCCCCACATCTTCACACTCTACCTTGTGAATTGCCCGATCAAAGGTAAAGAGACCGATGAAGAAGATCAAGCACAAAGATCGTAGAAACTCCTATCTGTTCCTTTCAGAAGATGGTATCTGGTACACCCGCGTTATCATCCCTCCCTATTTGCGAGGACTCTTTCAGGGCCGCACCTCATACAGCAAATCGAGCGGCACAGGAGACATACAGGAAGCCAGATTGTTCAGAGATGCAATGATCGCTGAATTTAATCTGCTACGTGAGCAAGTAAAACCTAAAACCGAAAAGAGGATTGATGCTGTGCTTACTGAGATTAAACGTCTCCGTAATCACGTAGAGAATACGCCGGACAACTTTAGTTTTTCCGTTAATGCCTGCCCTACTCTAAGGCGGCTTGCAGATATTTATCTGCTTCAGCATGAGGCGAAGAGGAAGCTAACAACCTTGTCAAAGCTGAACAAAGGCGTTGAATTGTTTCTGGAGTTTTTGAGCCGGAAGGATGTGAAGCTAACGCAGGTTAACCGAACAATGGTGACAAACTTTATTGAATACGCCAGCAAGGAACGTGCAGCGCAGACTGTAAGGCATTATGTAGCTAACTTAGGGATGTTGTTCGATTATGCTGCTTCGCGTTATCAGGATGCGCCACAAGCGCATTTAAACCCCTTCCGAGGCCATAAGCTTGATAATGCACAGAGCGAAAGCTATAAGCCTTTTACGTATGCAGAGTTACGTTTGTTACTCGATTCGCTGGATGGTGAATTGCATGACCTGACAATGATGGGGCTGTATTCTGGTGCTAGGCTGGAAGAGTTAGCAAGTCTTCGGGTTACAAACATAATTGAGATTGACGGGATTAAGTGTTTCGACATTAAGGAAGGCAAGAACAAAAATGCTATTCGTGTCATTCCAATACACTCAAAGTTACTTGCCATCGTTGAGCGACTGGTTAAAGGAAGTCATTCTGGCTATCTATTTTATCGGGCAAGCGTTTCTGATAGAACGGATGGGAAGAAAAGTTACTGGTATAGTCAAGCGTTTACTAGGGCAAGAATTAAAACGTTAGGTAAAAACGTTAAGAACAAAGTGTTCCATAGTTTAAGGCATAATTTCAGCACTGAGCTAGACAGGAAAGAAGTGCCAGAAATACGCGCTAATCAACTGCTTGGACACGAAAAAGCTAAAACAATTTCTTACCAGATTTATTCAGCAGGCGCAGACATCAAAGAGCTTAAAAGATTAATTGATTTGATAGAGTATGAATAAATAAAATAAAAAAGGCGGCAACGCCGCCTGTAGTCATTTTTGCCAATTATCAACTATTTTTTTGGCTTCAACTGGGTCAATATTGTTCCATCTAGCGCTATTATTTGTTGCATCTACCAATATTAACTTGTCATCTGCGTCCAATGACTTTCGCACATGATTAAAACACGTTTCTAAATCATATTGAGTTCGAACATACCAATTAGACTCAGTTACTTTTGCCCAAGTTCCTAATGCTCTAATAGCGGTATGAACAGCAAGATAGTCTTTAGTTTTTATCAGATCGTAAGTTACAAAAATATTTATGGCCATGCGTATAGTCTCCAGAGATAGACAAAAAGCGCCACAGTGGACGCTTGATATTTTTTTACTATTTACCTTTTTTCTTTGGGGTTTTTACTGTCTCTACAACCGTTGTGTTAGGTCGCTTATTAGCTTCCTTCACAGGAATGTACTGCCCAGTTTTTGCATCACGACCAATCTTATGAGTCATAGCGCCCCCCTTCAGGCATCGGAGCAAGCACGGCACTTGCCCTCTAAAGAAAATCCTAGATAGCAAACGGAACGGCGTCAAGTAAAAATGGCACATATTGATATGCATGTGCAAAAAAACACTATATGTAGTGATTAATGTTCAAGTCATCCTGTCCGATCTGCTGCCTTCTGTGCAGCATCCCGGTTTTGTTGGTAGCTCGTTGGGTCCATCTGAACCTTAGTTGTGCCGCCGCCGTTCTTGTTGCTGCCCGTCTTTTTCTTCGTAGCTGAGCTAACATTCAGAGTCACTGTTTTTGCATATGCAAACCTGAGTTGCTCAATCCCGATAGCAAAATGCACGGCATACTCTCCAGACTGTTCAAAGTTAACTGACGTAATCACACAGTTATCGATCTGCTGATATTCAGAAAACAGAGTAAACACCACCTTTTCCTCAAACATCTGTTGGAAAGTCTCTACAGCGGCCATAGCACGATAAGAGCCTGTGCCATAGCTGCCAAAGAACTCTGCCGGATGTTTTTCAAACGGCATATCACTAATCATACCTTCCAGCGTGAATTTGCTGTTTCTGATGGTGATGTGATCAGTAATCTCTGAACCCTGGCTAACCGGGTAACGTGTTACTTCCCCGCTCCAGTCGTTAGTAAACCTAGTAGTGACATCGAGCGACATTATTTGCTGATCGTCAGATTTAACTAACTGGCCTTTGTCGTCTGTCTTAACTTCACCACTCAGGCCAAATGGATAAAGACGAGAAGCCAGAAACAGGTAAGTCACTTTTGATTCTTCTGTAGTCGAAGAGCCAGAGTTATTACTTGTAGAGGTACTTAAAGCCATATCTGTTACCCCCTTAACATGCTGCTGTTCATATCAAAGCTTATATCATTGATACCATTGTTAAAAATATCAGTGGCATGTGCTGAAACAGCATTACCAAAGGCTGATCCATCCGGGACTACTTGGATCTTCATTTGAAGATTGTTGTTAATCGGCGGCATCTGGCGCTGAGCATATCCATTGCTGAACATGTTTGAGTTTTCTCCTGTTGCCATATTCACAACCGGCGATTGTCTATTAAGTCCTTTCGCTGCGTCTTGCCATCCCTGATCGCCTGCTGTGCTGTTGCTACTCCAGCGCTTCCAGAACCATTGGGATAAGGCGCTATCGTCTTTATGCTCGTTGTAGTTATCCTGAGCATCACGATATGCATTCTCGTTATAGGTTTTGCTGCCAGGGATATGCTTGAGAATGCTCATTGCCCAGGAAGTAAGGCTGGCAAGAGAACGGCCAAACTCTTCAACGATTGGTTTAGTTTCGCTGAATGCATCAATAGCGCTGTCAGCGTTAACACCTAGTGATTTCAGCTTATCCGCGAATGCCGCGCTAAATGCGTCGCCTAAGTTCTCAGAGGCTTGTTGTGTCACGCTAGAGAGGCTTGATAGCCATTGAATTGCATCTATCTGCTGATTAGTAGCTGCTAAGCCACTTTCGGCCATGCGCTTCATAGCGTCAGTAACATTCTTGCCGTTAGCGTCGATAGCCTGGAAGGTCAGAGATCCGTCATTGATCGCTTCTGTGAAGAAGGTCATTTCCTTCTGAGTGAAGCCAAACTGGTTTTGTAGCTGCTTTGCGTAGACCAGGAACTGCGGCCAGTTCATAGACTGAATGTTTTGCTGAACCTGTTTACCAGCATCAACACCACCTTTGTTAGTGATCGCCTGTATCAGGTCGGATAGCTCACCGCCGCCAGAGAAATTATAAGAACCGTCTTTCTGCTTCTTGAATGTACCTTGTGAAGCTTCACCGGCTTTCTCCTGAAAATCTTTTGCCTGGTCTGCCAGTTGTTCACGGCTTAAGCGTGTGCCGGTACGTGCATAAACCTGCTGGATAATCGCATCGCCTTCTGCTGGACTAATGCCCTGCATTCTAAGCTTGAGGCGGTCAGCATTGCGTTCTGTAGCCTCTGAGAGCGTATCTCTTGCTGTCTCTAGTCCACGTCCTACCGCATAAGCGCCACCGCCTACAACGCCAGTAAGCGCAGCACCGACCAACCATTTAGAATTGCCTGTAGCGGGTTTTTGGCCTTGTTTACGTGAAAGATTGCGTGCCTGTCGCGCAGCCGCTGAAGTATTTACTCTTAAAAACTTCATTTGTTGGTTCATTTCAGCAAGATCGATAGCACCTTTACGGTACTGGTCTGTTAACTGCTTAGCCTGCTGAATTGCTGCATAACGTTGAGCGCCGTCTAATCCCTGCATCCGGCTTATAGAGAAAGCTGCATCTTTGAGTTTGAGAGTAGCTCTCTGGTCACGTGTCTGTGCCGTCTGTTTAGCCTTGTCAGCGGCTTTCTGTGCCTTCTCACGCTGTTTTAGCTGTGCACTGATTATCTTCTGCTGTGCGGCCTGCTGCGCCCTTTGCTGCTTCGCAGCCTGGTTAGCCGATTGTTGTGCTGTCTGGTTAGCTTGCTTCTGTGCAATGGCAGTAGAGCGTGCTGCTGCTACCTGTGCGATCGCTGCTGCTTTAGCATTCGCAATTGTCTGCTTGCTTTGCATCGTCGCATTTTTACTAAACTGATTTTGCAGGCTCTTTAATTCAGCTCGGACACGTTTAAGGCTGGCTCTGTCAGTAGAATAAATAACCCTGTTAACGAGCGTTGCAGCATTTATTTTATTTGTCATTATATAAACTCCATAGTATCTGCATAGCCAGTTAGCTACGCACATAAAAAAGCCCCACCCTAAAAGGGCAGGGCTATTATTTAGACTTGATGATCACTTTTTAGAATAACTGCGCTTTTCAGTTTTGAGAGCAATTATTAATGGCATTCTGCGTGCCAGGCGGTTACAAAGAACTTGCTTTGATAGTCCATGCTCGCGTGCGAGACCGGCTAAATCGAGAAACTGGAAAACATCATCATCGTGACAATCTATCTCTAAAGTATTTTCCGCATCATCAACAATTGTAATTTTTGCCATTTCACACACCTTTAAATAACATAGGGATAAAAATATGAAGCGGAAAGTAATGGGACATTCCCGCTAACAATCCGCTATAAAGTGCTGCTTCCAGACTAAGCAAGGCCAGCACAATAAAAAACCTATGCATTAGACGGTTGCTGTAACCTTCAGAGTAAAGGCGGTAGCGTGGTTTACTGGCAGAATTCCGGCTTCACTTACGATCTCAATTTCACCGCGTGGCTTCTCGTACTGATAGCTGAATACCTCTTGCGGGCCAGCCAGACGAGCCAGGTTCGTATCTACTGAAGCAGGAGAGAATACGTGTTTGTAAGCACCAGTACCGGCAGTAAACACAGGCAGCATGATCATTTCATTCTTGCCAATGAACGGAGTCAGAAGCGGGTCAGTTACTTTGACAACATCTACTGAAATTCCAGGCATTGTGAAGGTTTGAATATTGCTGAGAATCTCGCGGCGCTGAGTAATTACATTGCCTGCATCAAGTGGCGATACATACTGGAAGGCGCTTTTCATACTCTCGTGAAAACGGAGTTTTGAATAAGCGTCAGCGCCTGCAAATACAATTACGCGGCGAACATCAGAATATAATCCCTGTGTTGCATCAGAGACACGACTCAGATACGAATCAAACACCTCTAACATATCTGTAGCTACTTGAGTCAGATCAAGAGTATCAGTCATAAATGGAGCATTAAACGAATCTGCATAATCGATCAAAGGCGCTTCATCAGTAAAGGGAGTATTCACAGTGCCGGTAAACAGTGCACGAGCGTAAGCAGCTTCTACAGTGCGCTTATGTGCTTTTGAATGCTTAGAAACGTATTCACTCACAATGTCCATCATTGTTTCTTCACGCTCAGTACCTGCTTTGCGATTGCCTTGCTGGAAATCAGCGGCGCTTACAGTGTCCTCACGATGAAAATGCGGGATCTCGATCAGGTAATTGCTCGCTTTATCGCGTGCTGTGCTGTTATGTTGAAACGAAAATCGCTTCTGAGGATCATTGATCAGAGTGCGGTTATCTTCAGCCATAGTATCGAGTGATACATCAATAGACTTAGAACCAACCTTATCAAAGATATTCAGAGATTGCAGAAGGTAATTTTCTTGAGGCATTACTTCGAATAGCGGCATTAAATCCGCCATTTTGAATGCAGAATAGTTAAAGGCCATATTTTATCCTTTTATAGTTATTAGGTTGCTCACATATTGAGTTAAATGCTTGACGCATTTAAACCGTTACACGGTCAATTAGGTTGTAGGAAGGCCGTTAACGTCGGCATCAGAGAAACGAACAGCGGGATCTGCACTCAGCAGTTCCACCGCTTTTTCAACATCATCACATTTCAGGCTAAACTTTTTCAGCCAAACATTAGTAGCTGCACAAAGGACAGGAACAGCGTTGCCTGCTTCTTTATACTCAAGCACTACGTTGGCCGATGTGCTCGCAGAAGTGACGATAGCGCCAGAATTATCAATAACTGAACCTGGCTCAACGTCCTGAGCAAGATTTACAGTAATCACCTTTCGACTAAAGCTGGTTAGCTCGTGAGATATAACATCCGTAATAGAATACGGTTGAGATTCATATTTAATCAGTGCCATAGGTAAGAGGCTCCATTATTTATTTTTATTGAGGTAGTTCTGTGCAAGCATCTCGCCGTATGACAGTTCTACAGTTGAATTATCGCTTTTAGAAATATCAGCTTCTAGCGTCTTAGCTTTCATAAGCATGATTTTGTGAGCGGAAGTAATATCAGTTGATTTGTTTACATCACTTTCAGGTTTGATAGCTTCAATGCCTGCTTGCTTTGCCAAGATAAAAAGGTCATTTGCTATTTCTGGTGAGTCAACAAATAGAGTGACAGGAATTTTATTATTCATTATACGTTCCATAAAAAGAAAGCAGCCCAATATGAAAGCTGCTTTGAGAGTAAATCAATATTTATTATGTTATCTTATTTAAAATAACATAATAAATAGCCATACGGAGAATGGCTATTGATAAAAGGAAACAACTTTAGAGAAGATGCTCTTCTGGGTAATCGCCAGTTTTGGAGGCTCGCACAGAGCGGCACGAGAGGTGCAAAATAGATAATGGAAATTATGCACAAGGTATGGAGTAATATCCGCTGAAAGAATCACCCTATATATTTATATTAACACATATGTTTACTACAGTCAACATATTTATTCACTTAATATGAGTTTTTATGCAACTTAATGCATAGAGGTGTGCTTTTTCTCTTCCAGGTACAGATTAGCGATGCACCCACCAATTGCACTCACTGTAGAAGCCCATCGCACAAGCCCACAATATAGCTCTGAGTCACGTTATGCTAGCCATTCAAGGAATTCTAGGTTAGCAAGTTCGGGCAGTGATACGTAATGGTTTTGCACGAACTCGAAGTTACTGAAGTATGCATCTGGTGATTTGTACTCATCCATACAGAGGCTTTGGATAATGTGCTCTACGGCCTCGAACCCAGATTTAATTTTGTTATAGATTACTTCCATTTTTTGCCCTCTTTCATTTTATATTTAAGTTCGTTTACTGAGTCATCATTTAGCTTAACGAGATTTGTTTGGGTGATAATCCTTAATCCAGAATTATCAAGCAAGAAATTAGAACCCTCTTGAGGGAGTTCACCCTGAAGTTGATACATATCCTTTAATACTTTCTTTGCTGCCTTGATATGTTCAAGCAGTTCTAAGATTGACCTCTGAATCTCTGCCTTATCAAATTGGTTAACGTTGGCAGACTCATAAGAGTATTTGTAAATCTCTTCTAGAATCTCAAGGAGAGAAGAAATCCCTCTTTGAATTTCTTCATAATAACGAAACACCTTGCGGCGAATAATTCCGGCTAGATCATTCCTAACAAAGCTAATCTGTTCATTATAAAACTCAAAATCTTTATTCTTCATTATTGTTATTTTCCATCTCTGTTATAACTGCTGCAATCGCTGTAGCCTCTGAATGTGTTAGTTTAAATCTGCGAGATAATACCGATGCTGATCTGTATTGTAGATAGCAGTCAATTATCTGACGGTAGTTTCGCCAGCGTGTTAGGGGTGTTAATTCGTTATTCATCTATTTGATCACCAAATACTGCTAACTGAAGCTCATATCCGTTATAATGTGTTGTATCTTCTTGCAGGTTAAATCTGGTGTAATATTCAAGTTCTGATTCAAACCCCAGCGCTTGCCATTTCTCAGGCTCACCTGTGATGATTGTTTTAGCTTGCTTTCGAGGTTTGAAATAGACGCCGGGGCAGTTTGATACGATATCATTTATGATTACCTGTTCTGCACTGCTCAAAGGCGCTGGTTCGAAATATTTAAGGATTACTGCGTAAGGTTCTGGTAACGCTTTTACTTTCTTTTGTGGCTTTACTGCATATAGTTCTGCTGTTTTATAACTGGTTTGTGTCACATACGACAAAAATTCCTCCATAAGATTTTGGTAATAAAAAGGCCGCTTGGCTTTACCTTGCGGCCCTCTTAGGGTTTAGTTGTGAATATAAAGTGCAAAAGCATTACTGTTAAGAATATAGTTAGCATCAGAATGCTACGCCCCAATGTTCATAAATGCCACTATGATTTGTCATAATATAGTTTTCAAAGCCTGCCGGTACATTTATACTTCTGCCTTTCTCGCTCAGCATAAGACTTTTACAACACGTCACCGCTTCTTTAAAAGTGGTGCATTGCCTAAAGTTTCCTTCTTCATACCACTGAACAAAGCAGCGCGCTAAAGCTTCTTGAGGCGTAACCGTTGGCTTATTGTCAGAAGCAAATAGATCTACCGCTCCTGGATCGTATTTATTATCTGAATGCGTAGCGTGAGATATAGTCTGCTTAGGTTGAGCGTCCCAGCATGGTTCCTGATCATCATCAAACAAACCATCATAGCTGTGAAAATTGCGAGTAATAGAATGTTGTTCTGGTTCTGGCGCTGTCTCAAAAGGTTCTGAAACAGGTTCATTGACTACCGGCTGCTTATCACCCTTTTGATCGTTGATTCTGATAACTTCCTCAATAGGTTTAACTGTGTACTTATGAGAATAGCCGGGGCGTCTTTCTATGCTAATCCAACCCCATTTTTCTAAATCATCAACGCATCTTCCTGCAACTTGATGCGTGCCTACGCCAGTATCTTTAGCGATGCGCTTAGCACCTGGAAAAACGTCATCAGAACTGTTTAGCCATCCTAAAAGGTATGCGTATACTATTTTCGCTGATAATGTCTTAGCATTAACAATTTCTTTGCCATCTTTATCTTTTACTGTTAATTGCAAAATGCGGTAATCGACTTGCAAATGTGGTGGTGCTTTTTTATTGTCTTTCTCTTCCATTGCTTCCCTCTTTATTAAGGTTATTTGTATATTCATCCAGAATCTTTGATACCATTGCAGCTACAGGCATACCCTGTTTGTTAGCTTCTGCAATCAGGCGCTGGAATGTTTCTGCCTTAAAATTCAATTTCATTTGGTTAATCTCTTTTCGTCAGGATCGGCTATGCGACTTATAAAGGCGTCTATAGGCCGTGATCGCCAGTTTGAGACTGCTTTTTATCTCTGGAGTATCCAGATATGGATTATTTAACCTTTGCTCTAACTCTTCTAGCGTATATTCTCTGCGTATAAGCTGACCGAAGAAGATTTGAGTGTTAGATAATTTGTTCATTTGCCACTCTCCGTATATTCGGAGATAGCTTGGATGATCTTGTGAATTCTCAGTGCTTGAGTTATGCGAGGTGCATTAGGATGTTTAGGATAAGAAGAGATGAAAGTTTGATATTGCTTCCTGCTGTATTTACCTGAGACCAAGCCTGCTAGAAAATCATAATCAAGATCAGTTAGGTCTGATCTCTTAATTACTGCCTCCTGATTTAGAATTGTTTCTGTAACCTATCTTTATATTATCAGGTATCAATTAATTTGTCAAGAAAAGATTTCCGATTATATGACAATATTTTCATATCGCAAGGTAAAAAGCAAGCGCAATGTGAACGGAGGTACATCAATCAGCAGGATTTAGCACATAGTGTTAACTCTCAAATCTGTGAATCCCTCTAAAACGCTCTGTAAGCGATTTTAAGCGGTTCTATGCTCTTACCCATACAAACGCATTACCTCATCTGAGAAAGCGCCTTAAAATGGATTCTGTGAAGCCTGTTATGATGATCGGTGTACTTTAAAAGGTGCAATTGCTGCCTATGTGATGATTGACTTACACGAGTCTAAAATCCTTGCATAAAGTAAAAGGGATTTAGCTAACGAGTGTTTATGTATGTCAAGGCTCAGCCGATGGCAGGCATTTACACATCCTGGCATGAGTCCAAGAGAGATCTATCTCGATTGGTCTAACGAATGTTTGCATCTATCAAGTGTAGTGATAACGCAACGCTGATAGCTGCTTACAGAGATAGCACGAGTAAAACTAAGTAAGAGAAATTGTTTATCTTCTCTTGGTTAGTTTGTTAGGAGTGTTAAGGTCTGGCATGTATCGGGTTTATCGGTACAGGTCAGAACTGTTACACATGTGCATTGCGATTAGTTCCGTAGGAACTGCTTGCACAAGGTTAAGCGGTGAGCGTAGCGAGAGCGTTGGACAGACGTCCATCGATCATTACTGTGGGCTAATCCGGTAACTACATATGTAGTAGCCCACAATATGTATTAACAACAGCAGAAAAAAAGAAGAAAGGATTATAACTACTGATCTTATAACTAATCTTATCTATTAATCTTATATTATTCTTATAGTGTATCACGGTAATATACCCACCCTTATTACAGTAATGTACCCTACCCTTATTACAGTAATACACCCCTATATCATAGTAATATATCCCACCATTATTACAGTGATATAACCTACCTGTATTAAGCTAATAGATGTGTTTTACCATAAATCAGTTTAGCCACTACCAGGAGCGCCTGCTTAGTCTACTAATATTCAATGCTTATAGAGGGATAAAAGCCGGGTAATTCATAGGTAAATGTGCCCGTCAGGACTCTTCAGAGACTAACCAGCAATGACAATCTTACTTTGAAAGTAACTATGATTTTACTTTGCTAACTTTATTGCTCACTTTGCAAATGTGCCTAAAGCCAGGCAGGAGAAGGCTTGCGAGGCTGTGCCCTGCCCTCTGTTATCTATCTACGCCTACATTGTGCAAGCTGCCTTGCTTCGGTCTTTGCTAAGCAAACTTTTCCCTCTTCTCTTTCATGCGGTCAAAACCGTACAATGTCGGCCATAACTCATAATTTTTTTCTACTTTGAGAAAATCGCAACACCAATGATTGCAGATGATACTATTTCAGTATGAAATTAGTTTGCAGATGAATGAATCTGTCCTCATATGGTTTGCGGTCAATTTCAGGCGAAAGCCTCAAAACTTAAAAACTAGCAGTTCGTGCCGGATTACCTACAAATTTTCTGAACAAGAAAAGTTGGCCTGCTTTCCACTCAAATGCTTTGATTGTGCGATCAAATAGCCCTGCTATCTTCGCTGGCGCTTGAAGTTAGTAAAAAGTAATACCTGACTAAAATAGTCAAGTACACGAAATGGTCATTATGTTAAATCGCTACTGAATTGAGTGAAAACAAGCGGTTTCAAAACAAGTTTTGCTATGTAATGCCGATAGCCAGTAACATTTATTGCTCATGATATTTTGATATTTTGAGTGAATACTTTTTAGGTAGGATGGGGCGTGCTTAGCGTCTCAGATAATGAAAAGCGAGGAGAGCTAGGGAAATTACTAATAATTTTCTGGAGAAAATATTAGGGAAGTACACTTAAAGTATTTTATACTAAAACTCCTTGTTGATGTAAAATATTCCGTCCATGACTTTAAAGCGTCTAATATTGGCTAAAGCTTTAACCGTGCCGATAAATCTAATAAACCTTGATGATATGCACGCCCCTGTTAAAAAAGCCTTTCGCGTATAAAAAGTAATATTTGAGCAAATTGTTAAGGTGACAAAAGCTATTCTTGCCACCTCATACAAGAATACTAAATTTATTCTTTTAAAATCATTAATTTAACGGATTTTTAGATGAATTATCCTGCTTTTCAATAGAATCCCTTAATCTCTGAGGCATTTTGTTATAAGTATCTTCAATCATTCGAGGAGTGGTTATTCTATCTTGAACAATAATATTGAGCAGACTAAAAAGACTTTGTGCAAGCTCCGGTGAATCGCTCAATTCAATTTCTCCAGGATGCACTGCTTGATTACCTACAATTCTACAAGCATCTGCGGCTTGTTGGACTCTGACAGGAAGTCCTTTAGCCACGAGCGCTCTTATGTCTTTATTAATATTATCACCCGGCTCACCAAGGTGTCTCATAAGCTTTTGTAAACAAAGGCGTAGCAGTGCTGCGGCTCCTTTAGGAGACAAGTTCAAAATAGATCGTGCCTCCATGTAATCACCTTTACAATCTTCAGGCATATCTATATTTGGCATTTCTACGTTGGCAGCGGAGGGGATAATTAGTTTCTCTTCATACCAATAACTGAAATTTTCACAGCGTTGACATTCTGCTACATCCATAGGGACCGCACGATACCCTACCCCCCAATTATGCTTTAGTACGTACCAAGATTGCCTAGAATAAGCATTGCAATAAGGGCAATTAAATGCATCTCCTTTATGAAAAGGTGCTTCGAAAGGTATCATAACATTTACTCCTTTTTGAAAAGGTTTCTGAAAGATGGCAATTGGCTGCAGCGAAAACTGGAAAGAATCAACCTCAACGCCACTTAAAAGTAGTACTATTTAAAAAATTTTAATTGAAACCAAATCATATTACTACCCCCCTCTTTACAGCACATGAAATTTTATAATCATGAGTGTTTAAGCTAAAACACCTGAAATAAGCCTATAGTACTTTAATCGATGCACTTATTTATCTCTAAGCGGTAAAAGCACCTTCCCATTATCTTCAAAAAAATCATATTCATCCCAATAGGTAGTGTACAGCCGGGCTAAACCATTAGGAAAATTATTCAAAATAACTTTCAAATGAGCTTTAGTTCTTTTCTCAGTAGGATAGTTACCTATATAACTCACTATAGCCCTTGCTTTTATTCCACCGCCAACCCTCATGAATAGAGTAAGGTCTTTGAAAATTAGCTCAGTATATTCAGCGCAATCTTCTACGCTATTATCCAAATTGACAATTATCGATTTTAAACGATCGTATAGATGAACTATTTCACTAAATAAATCATCATCAGCTAAATTAGAATGCCTTTTCTTAAATTCATTATTATAATGGTCGTCTTCATAAACACTAACTGGATAACGGGCATAGCTACGTATATCCTCTGAACAATAAGAGAGCAATGTTGAATCACGTTTACTTATTGGCAACTCTAAATCTTGCGCCATCAAAATAAGATCATGTCCATACTTTCTAAACTTCCCTTCAATCGTCTGTTTCTTAGCCCCGTAATTCATTAAAAGCACAGCAGATTTAAGTAATAATTCGAGAGAATATCCGATTAAAAGCCTACTACTTTTGTTTGAAGCCGTAATCAAAATACTAGGGTGATATGCATTAATGTCTGCACACTCAACTTTTAAGGATGTTCCGCTATTAATTATGCTCTGTTTTCTAAGAATTTTAGCCGAAATGTAAAGACTGAGTGACTCATTTATCCAATCTTGCCTGCTAAAAATTCCTTTTCCTTTGTTATTTACAAAAGGCTTTTTCATTTAGCTTCCTCTGCAGAGCTTGATTGAGATCTATCTTAAAACTTACCTAGCCAAAATCAAGTCAACAGAGACATAAGCGCCGTGATGGGGTACTAACCGATCAGCGCCGTAGGCGTCATCTGGGTTCTGCTTTCACTCATTCTCTTATCAGGTAGCCGTTATACTCCGGTGGCTGAAACCGTGGCAGAGCCAGACACTTTCCCGATCTGGTTAGGATTCCCATCTATCGCCTGTTTATTCCCTGTGCTGTCTCACGACATGGCATTACGGAACACCGCGCTAAGTGTGGAACGAATGAAAGTTTTGAGAGAGGTGTTTAGAGACGGTGGCGCGTCATTAGCTTTCGAGTTGGGAACTGCTATCTGTTCGAGCTACTTAACTACAGACCACAGGGATGCTAGACTCTCAAATTGCCCACTAACAAAACTGTGGCAATTACTGAGTAAAGTGACTTTTTACTGAAGTTTCGCTTCTCGGAATGAGAAGGGAATGAAGATTTGGTGGAGGTAAGCGGGATCGAACCGCTGACCTCTTGCATGCCATGCAAGCGCTCTCCCAGCTGAGCTATACCCCCACATCTGGAATCGTTTTTTCAGTGCCAAATCGTTGGGATTCGATTTGGTGGAGCTAAGCGGGATCGAACCGCTGACCTCCTGCATGCCATGCAGGCGCTCTCCCAGCTGAGCTATAGCCCCGAACCGAAAAAACCGTCGGATGTTCTCGACGGACGGCATAATATGAAACCGCCCTCGGGGTGTCAACGGCAAAATCAAAAACTGCGTTTGATCGCTGAAAAAGGCGGCAAATACCGGATCGCGTTGTTTTCAGCGGCGTTTATTCAGCGTGAAAGAAGCGCTCAGCCGATACCGCGGCGTCGCCTTTTTTCTCCGCTGCGACAGGTTAAATTACGGTTAAACACCCTTTAGGATTTTTCTTGTTTTCCGTTAAAAGCCATGTAAAACTTAGCCCGCTAATCAAGTGGACATCGCTGCCCACGCCTTATAACAACACCATCCCTGTCACAGCTATCAATACTATTAGAGATACTATGTCGCTGCATTCACCTAAAGAGATCGCTCAACTGGCGATTCAGGCTGGCGTCACTAAAAGCCGCGCCTCCATTCCGACGTTATTAATTCTGGGTTTTATGGCTGGCGCCTTTATCGCTACCGGCTTCCTGCTTGACCTGCACGTGATTAACTCGCTGCCGGCCGACTGGGGCTCGTTCGGCGGTCTGCTGGGCGCTGCCGTTTTCCCGGTGGGCTTGATCCTGACCGTACTGGCGGGCGGCGAACTGCTGACCGGCAATATGATGACGATGCCGGTCGCCTGGTTTGCACGCCGTATCAGCGGTTTCGCCGTGCTGCGCAACTGGTTCTGGGTCACCATCGCCAACTTTATCGGCAGCCTGGCCATCGCCTGGTTTTTCGGCCATATGCTCGGCATGACCGAAGGCGACTACCTGAAGAAAACCGTGGCTATCGCCAGCGCGAAAGTGCATGCGGACTTCCTGCACGCCTTTATCTCCGGCATCGGCTGCAACTGGCTGGTCTGCCTGGCGGTGTGGCTCGCTTTCGCCAGTAAAGATGTGGTAGGGAAAATCTTCGGCATGTGGTTCCCGGTCATGGCCTTCGTCGCCATCGGCTTCCAGCACGTTGTTGCCAACATGTTTATCGTACCTGCGGCTATTTTTGCCGGTCAGCTGAGCTGGGCGGAGTATCTGCCGAACTTCGTCGCTGTCTTCCTGGGCAACGGCGTCGGCGGCGCAGTATTCGTCGGCCTCGCCTACTTCCTCGCTTTCCGTCCTTCCGCCGAAGCGGTAGGCACTGCGCAGTAATTTTTTATTGCCTTTTGTCGTGAGGCAAAAGGCAATTTGCCTTCCTGTTACTTTCACGCGTAACGATTTGCTGTAATATGTGGAACTAATGTATTTAACAGGGACAGCATCGTGAAAAAGGAATGGTTAACCCCAGAAGAACTCGCGAAAGAAACAGGTTACAGTCGGCAAACAGTTAATAAATGGATCAAGCGCGAAAACTGGACCACCACGCCGAAGCCCGGCGTACAGGGAGGTAAGGCGCGACTGATCCATATCGACGAACGTGTGAAAAGCTTTATCCAGTCCATGCGTAACCTGAGCGAGCCGAACGCTTCCTACACCGCTCAACAAAATTCCTTACCTGCGTTACTATTAAGTTCTGTACAACAAATGACGCAGAATGAGCAGGATCAACTTGCCGCGATGATTTTACGCGAAGGGATTAAAGGCGTGCTGCAGCGACTGGGAATCAGCGAAGAATAAAAAAACCGGAAGCCTCGCGCTTCCGGTTTTCGTTTATCAGGCCTGCGCGTCGTGCTCAGCGATCTCAGCCAGCGCCTTTTCACTACGCGCTACGCTACGGCGCTGTCCAATGGCTTCCACAGTTCCTGTAACTTTTACGCGTAACGATTTGCTGTAATATGTGGAACTAATGTATTAAACAGGGACAGCATCGTGAAAAAGGAATGGTTAACCCCGGAAGAACTCGCGAAAGAAACAGGTTACAGCCGGCAAACGGTAAATAAATGGATCAAGCGCGAAAACTGGACCACCATGCCAAAGCCCGGCGTACAGGGAGGTAAGGCGCGCGTGGTTCTTATTGATGAACGCGTGAAAAGCTTTATCCAGTCCCTACGTAACCTGAACGAGCCGAACGCTTCCTACACTGCACAACAGAACGCCTTACCGGCATTACTATTAAGTTCTGTACAGCAAATGACGCAGAATGAGCAGGATCAACTTGCCGCAATGATTTTGCGTGAAGGGATAAAAGGTGTGCTGCAGCGGCTGGGAATCAGCGAAGAATAAAAAAAACCGGAAGCCTTGCGCTTCCGGTTTTCGTTTATCAGGCCTGCGCTTCGCGCTCAGCGATGTAAGCCAGCGCCTTTTCAATACGCGCTACGCTACGGCGCTGTCCGATGGCTTCGACGGTAACGTCCAGGCCCGGCGACTGGCCGGCGCCGGTCACGGCGACGCGCAGCGGCATACCGACCTTGCCCATCCCCACTTCCAGCTCGTCTGCCGTGCTCTGAATCGCCTGGTGCACGTTTTCCGCCGTCCAGTCAGTAAGGCTGGCCAGTTTGTCACGCACCACTTCCAGCGGCTGGCGAGCCACCGGGCGCAGATGTTTTTTCGCCGCGTCGGCATCGAACGCGTCAAATTCCTCATAGAAGTAGCGGCAGGAAGCCGCCATCTCTTTAAGCGTCTTGCAGCGCTCGCCCAGCAGCGTCACCAGCTTCGCCAGTTCCGGGCCGGTGCGGGTGTCGATGTTCTGCTGTTCAATGTGCCACTGCAGATGCGTTGCCACATATTCTGGCGGCATGCTGTTGATATAGTGGTGGTTGAGCCACTGCAGCTTTTCGGTGTTGAAGGCGCTGGCGGATTTGCTCACGGCATCAAGCGTAAACAGCTCTTTCATCTCTGGCACAGAGAAGATCTCCTGATCGCCGTGGGACCAGCCCAGACGCACCAGATAGTTGAGCAGCGCTTCCGGCAGATAGCCGTCGTCGCGGTACTGCATGACGCCAACAGCGCCGTGACGTTTGGAGAGCTTTTTGCCGTCGTCGCCCAGGATCATGGAGACGTGCGCGTAGACCGGCACCTGTGCGCCGATCGCCTCCAGGATGTTGATCTGGCGCGGCGTATTGTTGATATGGTCTTCGCCGCGAATCACATGGGTGATACCCATATCCCAGTCGTCGACAACGACGCAGAAGTTATAGGTTGGCGAACCGTCGGTGCGGCGAATAATCAGGTCATCCAGCTCCTGGTTGCTGAACTCGATCGGGCCGCGGATCTGGTCGTCAAAAATGACCGAGCCTTCCTGCGGGTTGCGGAAGCGCACCACGCAAGGCTCATCCGCCGCGTGATGCTCATGGCTGTCGCGGCAGTGGCCGTCATAGCGCGGCTTTTCGCCGTTCGCCATCTGGGTTTCGCGCAGCTGTTCCAGGCGCTCTTTAGAGCAGTAGCATTTATAGGCGGAGCCCGCTTCCAGCATCTCGTCGATAACCGCGTTATAGCGGTCGAAGCGTTTGGTCTGATAGTACGGGCCTTCGTCCCAGTCCAGGTTCAGCCAGTTCATGCCGTCCATAATAGCTTCGATGGCTTCCGGCGTTGAACGCTCGAGATCGGTGTCTTCGATACGCAGGACGAATTCGCCCTGGTGATGGCGAGCGAAGAGCCAGGAGTAGAGCGCGGTACGTGCGCCGCCGACATGCAGGTAGCCGGTCGGGCTGGGCGCGAAGCGAGTTTTGATTTTCATTCAGCAGTGCCTTAGATGCGCAGGTTCTTTGTCTGGATGACAAAAAATGGGTTAGACGCGAAAAAACGGTGCGCACATTCTAGCACCTGGCGTTGAATCCTCAATGACTGTGCGCCAGCGCAAAGGGGGAATGCCCTGGGTTTCTGCTAATAAAACCAGCATATTGGCTAAAAGCAGCGCGTGATGTCTAATTTTAAAGCGAACGCGCATTTTAGTTTTAAAAAGCGTTGACTCACTTCGAAGGATCCCTATAATGCGACTCCACACAGCGGGGGTGATTAGCTCAGTTGGTAGAGCATCTCCCTTACAAGGAGGGGGTCGGCGGTTCGAGCCCGTCATCACCCACCACTCTAAAGGTGGCCCGCAGTGAACAAGAGATAAGATATGGGTGATTAGCTCAGTTGGTAGAGCATCTCCCTTACAAGGAGGGGGTCGGCGGTTCGAGCCCGTCATCACCCACCATATCTCAGTCAGATGACGCTCTTGTTAAGCAGTACCGAAGTGGGTGATTAGCTCAGTTGGTAGAGCATCTCCCTTACAAGGAGGGGGTCGGCGGTTCGAGCCCGTCATCACCCACCACTTCGGGTCGTTAGCTCAGTTGGTAGAGCAGTTGACTTTTAATCAATTGGTCGCAGGTTCGAATCCTGCACGACCCACCAATTCAGAGAAAAGCGCCTTATGGCGCTTTTTTCGTTTCTGTGCGCCGCGGGTTAACGTGCAGGATGAGAACCTGCGCAGGTTCGACTGAATCGCCGGAGCGATTCAGGCTGATGCGCAGCATCACCCGCAGGGCGAGGCCCTGGATGGGCCGAGGCGTATCCTGCACGACCCACCAGTTCAGAGAAAAGCGCCTTATGGCGCTTTTTTCGTTTCTGTGCGCCGCGGGTTAGCGTGCAGGATGAGAACCTGCGCAGGTTCGACTG
>NZ_JAKRNN010000025.1:0-64359 GCF_022346785.1 Pantoea sp. ACRSC | reverse complement strand
ACTGAGCGGATTCGCGTTTAAACTCTGCGCTGAAATTTCTTTTTTTCATTGAGGCACCTGTAATGTTCTGAGGTGAGCATATCACCTCTGTTCAGGTGGCCAAATTCAGTAAACCACTTCATAACGGGAAAGAATACTTCATGGCTGATCTGAGAAGCGTCTATACGTATGGTGAGCCAGACGTAAGTACGTCGATGATGACAGACTACAACATCCTTGGATCACGTCAGGGTTCAGTGAACCATACGGTATTCACATCAGACAGTGCAGGTATGGGTATTGGTTTCTGGTTACTGGATGCAGGTACATCAGTACTGAACAGCATTACGTACAAAGCTACCAGGCAGGTAGAGATTGGTATTGAAGATGATAACGGCTGGCGTTGGCAGTGGACATTACAGCCAACAGAGACATACGTTACTCAAAATCTGGTCTCAAGCCAGTTAGTACTCAGAGATTATCAACCTAACCATGCTGATACTGAAGAAAGGCCGTCCACGCCGGTATACTCAGTACTAGAAGAGTTCTCAATTACGCCTGTAGATAGTACTGAAACACACTTCTACTGGTACTGCGTGAATGATGTACCGCCAACGTTCTCACTGGATGATGGCTACACCATAAAGTACAGCGTAACGATCTCAGGGGATGCTGCATATACTGCCCGCCTCGGTGACTGTACTATTCTCGACTACAAGCCAAATAATTTAGCATTTACGCCAGGCGTTATTCCGTTCAGTAATATTTCTGTACCAGGCAACGTTCGGTTCGATGGATGGCGTGGGATGCCTTATCCGGGGTATATGCATCCGTTCATCTATACCCATGATCGAGTACCCAATGAATGGACTACTCACCTTAATAATATGGTCGAATTTTTATGGGCTTCCCAGCAAAGTTATTTTGATAATTTTGGTGAGTTGGGGCCTGGTATGAGTGCATACATCTGGAACCGTTGGGACAACCTTCAGTACGGCGAACCTGATACCTGGACTATGTTCCATTGGAGGGATGATCATGCATGGCCAGGCTATCAGCCTCGTGCTTACTGCAATGCTGCACGTGCCTGGTACGAGCTGGCGGTCCAGAACAAACCAGTGCCGCCTAAGTTACAACAGTATGTTGAGAACTGGGCTACCTGGTTAGCTCAGAAATTCAAAGAGCATGGGTGTACGCCTACTGACTGGAACACTGATGGGAGTAGCGTATTCGATACCACAGACTTCACAGGGCATATGTCAGGTTTATGGTTAGCCGGTTCATGCTTCGCAGTACTGGCAGGCTCAACACTCTCTGTACTGCCTGAGTTTATTGAGGATGTGGTAGGGGAACTTGAGCGGAATTTCATTGATACCGGAATCCCTGGGCACATAATGAATGGCTCATGGAGTCCTGCTGTACGTCTGGATACCGGCAATGGTGTAGAGAATAATGGTATGTTTTTTGGAATCTGGAGTGGCGAGATCATGAGAGGTTTAGGCACGTATCTGCTCTACAAACAATTGAATCCAAAACAGGATATGTACGAATTTATAAGAAAATAAAATAAAAAAGTACTGGCATTAAGTTGCCAGTACTTAAATAAGATGGATTCTCAAAAATCACGCAAGGAGAATATATGTCTTTGGATAATAGTAATTATATTCATACAAAGGCCACCGCAGAGGTGGCCTGTATCTTTTAAAGTACTAACTGTTCTGGACGGCAATCATAGAGCTTCGCAAGCCGTTCACGCGTCTTCTTCTGTGGCTTACTCTCTGCGCGTTCTAACTGAGAGATAGCGCTCTGAGTCGTACCCAACTTTTCAGCGACATCATACTGGCTTAAGCCACGATGGATACGCCAGGCAGCTTGTAGGCTCACTTCTTGATCAATCATGATTCCTACCACTTCATGCGGTACGGTTTCATCATCTTCTGGGCTTGCTTCAATAGGTATACTCTCCCATTCGCCTTCAGCGTCTGAGAGAAGCTTTTCATACTCTGCTACAGGAAGTACCACAAATTGCGGTTTACCTGCTTCATCATAAATATACTGTTTTGACATAGTTTATCCGGGTGTCTTAGCGTCGCGGTTAATGTCATGGAGCATAATGGCGGGGCGCCCCGCCTTGTATCAGTAAGTCCTTGATGTTCTGCGTGTCACTTCTTCGATTCTTAGTACTACCGGCTCACCCTCTATCAACTCAAAGATTACCCGGTAGTCACCAACTCGTAACCGGTACTGATTATCGGTATCCTGTAACTTCTTTATGTCTAAAGTCACAAGAGGGAAGGTGACTAACTGCTGGGTCTTCTCGTTAATGACTTTCCGGTAGCGGCTATCGATCTTAGTCAGGTGCTTCAATGCACGCTTAGACCAAACCACTTCAACCATTATGCCTCCAAATCCTGAAGAACATATCCCGTTGGGGTGATTAGATAATAGGGTTGGTATTTAATTGCATCAAGATAATTTTTCTAATTATCTAATGTTATTTTCTTATGCAGTATGAAAGTGTATATACCTGGAGGTTGGTAAAGATCTGCATGATATCTTAGGGTTAATGACTAACCTGTAAGTACCTTAATTGCTTGATTGTCAGAGGGTTTAACAGTGGAATATGATGGGTTCACCAGTAACTTTCGCTAACCCTGAGTTTTCGATGGATATCCGCGCGGTCGCCGAACTGCCGTGCCATCGCTGAAGCGGTGCGCGACGCCGGCGGCAAGCTGGCGTTTGGCGCCGATTCCCACACCGCCTTTACGCTGGGGCAGTTCGAGCACTGTCTGCGCATCACGCGCGCAGTGGATTTTCCTGAAGATCGCGTGTTAAATGTCACGCCGCGCCGCCTGCTCGATTTTCCTGAACAGCGCACCGGCAAACAGATTGCCGAACTGGCAGATTTCTAACCCTTTAGCCTCTGGAATAGTGCATGAACGAGTTTTCCATCCTCTGCCGCGTTATCGGCTCCCTGTTTAACCGTCAGCCGCAGGATCCGCTGCTGGTCCCGCTGTTTACCCTGCTGCGCGAGGGCAAACTTGGCGCACAGTGGCCACTGGAGCAGGACGAGCTGCTGCAGCGTCTGCAGCAGAACAGCGATCCGCAGGCGCTGGCGGCGGATTACAATGCGCTGTTCGTCGGCCCCGACTGTAAGGTACCGCCTTACGCGTCGCAGTGGCCGGAAGGCAAGCCGGAGCCGGAAGTGCGCGCCTTTCTCGCCTCGCGCGGTATGCCGCTCAGCGACGCCCCCGCCGACCACTTCGGCGTGCTGATGCTGGCTGCCTCCTGGCTGGAAGATCAGTCGGCGGAAGATGAGAGCGCGGCGCAGTGCGCCCTGTTTGACAGCTACCTGCTGCCCTGGTGCGGCGCGTTTCTCGGCAAGGTCGAGGCGCACGCCACCACCGCCTTTTACCGCACGCTGGCGATGCTGAGCCGTGAGGCGATCCAGGCGATGTGGGACGAGCTGAACGAAGCCGCCGAAGACGACGGCGAAGCGTGATGTAGCACTCCGGCGCGCAGCTCTACCAGCGCGCCGGGTGCGTACCCGGCTCGCAGCCTGGCGTTGCACAGATCTGAGGCGTGCCGGGCAGCCGGGCAGCGGCGCGCAGCCGTTCGCCGATGCCCCAGGGCGTCAGCTCTGTGGTCGGCAGCGTATCGTGCGCATGCGCTTTGATGCCTGCGGCCAGGCTTGCGTCCCGAGAGGGATGCTGCTGCAACAGCAGGGCGGTGCGGGCCAGCGACAGCCGCGCCCTGACGCCGTAGCCGGTGGTGTGGCGCTGGCGTAGCCCCTCCAGCGCCGCGGCGGCCATCAGATAGCCGGTGGCGTGATCCAGCGCCTGTACCGGCAGCGGCGTCGGCTTCTCCGCTTCTGCCCAGCGCATGCCGCTGTCAGCGATACCGCTCGCCATCTGTACCAGACTGTCGAAGCCGCGCCGGTTGCGCCACGGCCCACGCCAGCCCCAGGCGTTCAGGCTGACGTCCACCAGGCCCGGCGCCAGCCGGGCGCGCGTCTCAGCGTCAAATCCCAGCTGCTCCAGCGCGTCGGCGCGATAGCCGTGTATCAGCACGTCCGCCTGCTGCAGCAGCGCGCGCAGCCTGTTGCTGCCCGCCGCTGTTTTGAAATCGACCACCGCGCGCCGTTTGCCACAGGCGATCTCTTCGTCGAGCGTCGGCTCGCCCCAGCCAGGCGGATCGAGACGCAGCACCTGCGCGCCGAGGCTGGCGAGAAAGCGAGTTGCTACCGGCCCGGCGATAACGCGCGTCAAATCCAGTACCCGAACGCCGAGCAGCGGTCGCGCGGCGGGCATCGGCCAGCTGCGCGCGGGGGCGGCATCACCCTGTTGCCAGGCGATCAGCGGCTCCTCGCGCACTGCCTGGCCCTGCGGATGCTGGTGCCACTGCTGTTCGCTGCGCATGCGCGCGGCGCAGCCGCCGGCGTCGACCACCGCCTGCTCCAGCGCGTCAGCCTGCCAGCGCGCCACCTGCTGCGCCAGCGCGTCGCGGTCGGGATGCCTGCCCAGCACGCGCTCCATCGCCGCGCGATGCTGCGGCGCATTGGTGTGCAGGCGGATCCAGCCGTCGGCGCAGGGGTAGTCACCGGCAAAGGCGTCCCACAGCGCAGGCGAAGGGCGATTGCGGGGAAAGAAGCTGGTCTGAAACCAGCGCGAGGCGAGGCGGACGTTTACGCTGACCGGCTGCCGGGAACCGATAAAAGCGGCCGTCGCCTGAGTCGCCAGCCCGATGCTGGTGGCCGCCAGCTCGCTGACGGCGAAAGCGGATGAGAAGGTCGCGGTATCAAGAAAGGTGGGCGGGGCGGTTGCGTCGCCGGGGCCACGCAATCCTTGCCACAGCTGCTGCCACAGGGACGCGGCAAGCTGATGATCCATAATCGTTCTCCAGAAACAGACGGTATCCAGAGCATAGCACCGCTTTTCAGCGGCGGCGCAAACGCGGGAAGCGCGCGTGCATGCGCAGGCTGCGCAGATTGATCACCGCTATCGCCGTGCCGCACACCACCAGCGAGGCACCGATGATTTTAAAGCGGTTGAGGCTGTCGCCCAGCACCACAATACCCATCAGTACCGACAGCACCGGCGTCAGCAGCGAGTAGGGCATAATCAGATTGACGTTGTACTTCTTCAGCAATCCGTACCAGAGGGTATAGGCGACAATCGACGAGGCGATCGCGCTGTAGAGAATGCCAAACCAGCCGCGCCATCCCGCCTGGCTCAGCGCATAAAACTGGTTCGACTCCATCACAAAGCTCGACAGGCCAACGATGGGCACCGCCAGAAAGGCGATCCAGCCGGTCATGGTCAGCGGCTGGATCGGCGGCGATTTTTTCACGATCAGGTTGCTCACCGCCCAGCCGGTGGCGCTGCAGAGCAGGATCGCCAGCACCCACCAGGCGGGGATGGTTGGACTGCCGGAGAGCACCGCCACGCCGCACAGGGAGATGGCGATGCCCACCAGCTGGATCGCGCGCAGCCGCTCTTTCAGCACCACCATCGCCAGCAGCATGGCGATCGGCGTGCCGAGCTGAACCACAATCGCGCCGGTGCCGGCGTCGGTATAGCGCATGCCGACGAACAGCAGCGAAAAGTGCATAAAGCCGAAGGTAAAGGCGAGCGCCACCAGCCAGGGAAGCTGCTGACGCGTAATGCGGCAGAAGGGGATCAGCACAATCGCCACCACCACAAAGCGCATCCAGGTGAGAAACAGCGGCGGCAGCTCCAGCAGGCCCCACTTCACCGCTACGTTATTGAACGCCCAGATAGAGACCACCATCAAAATCAGAAAAAAATGCCGCAGTGCCACAATCCCGTCCTTCGCTGTTATTTTTCGTTACGCCCTAATGATGGCACGAAGCGGGGAGAGGCCGACAGGCGATGACAAATATTTTTCTGTTATGACCCGTGCAGGAAAATCATAAGACACGCCGCCGCTTTGCTGTCAGACTGATTCACCGAGACGCTCACCCGTAGAGGATCCGGTTCGGTATGCTATCCACTTCCGCTTTGCCCCTTGCCCTGATTCAGTTAGAGGTTCCCCCTGCCGAGGTTGCGGCGCGTATCGGCGAACAGCCGCGCTGGTTTATCGATGCGCTTGGCCTGCAGCCCGACGATTATCTTATTGTGCGTCCCCATCTGGGCGAGTCGCTGCCGCAGTTCGATCGCATCAGCGGCGCGATCCTCAGCGGCTCCTGGGCGATGGTGACCGACCACGCCGAGTGGAGCGAGCGCAGCGCGGCGTGGGTGCGGGCGGCGATCGACGCAGAGCTGCCGCTGCTGGGCGTCTGCTACGGCCACCAGCTGATGGCCTACGCGCTGGGCGGCAAGGTGGCGGACAACCCCAACGGCTGGGAGCGCGGGCTGCTGCCGCTGACGTGCGACGCGGCGGCGCAGCGCGACGTGCTGCTCTCGGCGCTGCCGGGACGCTTCAGCGTCTGGCTGTCGCACCGCCAGTCGGTGATTGTGCCGCCGCCGCAGGCGCAGGTGCTGGCGACATCGCAGAAAGATGCCTGTCAGATCCTGCGCTACTCGCCGCAGGCGCTGTCGGTGCAGTTTCACCCGGAATTTTCACGCCAGATTATGAGCGCCTGCCTGCCGGCGGGGATCAGCGACAGCGGCGCGGATATCGACGGCGCGGACTGGGCGCGGCAGCTGCTGATGGCGTTCTGGCAGCAGACGCGCCCGCAGGCGAGCCAGGCTCAGGGCGCGTAGCTGCGACGGCAGCGATAAACCCAGGCGGGCGGCACATTTTTCAGCACCCGCTGACGCTGCCAGATAAAGTAGCGCGACAGATCGGGCTGGGTGAGCGAGGTGTACTGAAACTGCACGAAAACGCCCCCCGGCCCGAGCGCCTCGAAGGCCGCGCGCAGGATGTTGTTGCGCAGCGCGGGCGGCAGCGACAGCAACGGCAGGCCGGAAAAGATCGCGTCATACTCGCCGCTCAGATACTCCGCCGAACAGGTGCGCACCTGCAAACGCGCATCCCCCAGCGCGCGCAGTTTATCCGCCAGCGGCGCGCTAATCTCAAACGCATCCAGCGTCGCCTGCGGCTGCATGCGCGCCAGCAGATAACGCGTCAGCACGCCGTCGCCCGCGCCGAGTTCGGCGACGCGCAGCGCGCTGTGCCAGCAGACGCTGTCGCTCATGGTGCGGCACAGCGCCGCCGAGGAAGGCGTAATGCTGCCCATCTTGCGCGGATTGCGAATAAACTGATGAATAAATTCTGCTTTTGCGCGCATAAGGGTAAAAGCCGAAGCCAGCATGTCACTCTCTCCTGTGATTAACCTTATCTGTTGACCCTGTTTCGACCCCGGGTTTCGCTTTTTTTTGCCGCTTCGGCTTATTCTCAGAATTTTCTGTGTGCCCGGTCGGCGCGCTTTTCCTTTGCGGCGGTCACAGTTTCCGAAGGCAACATCTGACAGGCTGGGTTTGTTCATCCATTGTTAACAACAAGTTTCAATGTTGTTTAAATCCCAGCCATGTTAAGGAGATTTACCATGCGTTACGCCTCTCCCGGGGAACAGGGTTCTCTGATTCAGCTGCAGAAAACGTACGGCAACTTTATTAACGGCGAATTTGTGACGCCGGTGAACGGCAACTATTTCACCAATACCTCGCCGGTAAACGGCTCGGTTGCAGGGGAGTTCCCGCGTTCGGACAAGGCGGATGTGGATAACGCCGTCGCCGCGGCGCAGGCTGCCGCCGAGGCCTGGGGCAAAACCTCGCCGCAGCAGCGTTCGCTGGCGCTGCTAAAAATTGCCGATCGGCTGGAGCAAAATCTGGAATATATGGCGGTGAACGAGACCTGGGATAACGGCAAACCGGTGCGCGAAACCCTGGCCGCCGATATGCCGCTGGCGGTGGATCACTTCCGCTATTTCGCCGGCTGCGTGCGGGCGCAGGAGGGCACCGCCGCCGAGATAGACGAGTTTACCGCCGCCTACCATTTCCATGAGCCGCTCGGCGTGGTGGCGCAGATTATCCCCTGGAACTTCCCGCTGCTGATGGCGGCGTGGAAGCTGGCCCCGGCGCTGGGCGCGGGCAACTGCGTGGTGCTGAAGCCGGCCGAGCAGACGCCGCTGAGCATTACGCTGTTTGTCGAGCTGATCAAAGATCTGCTGCCGCCCGGCGTGCTTAACGTCGTACACGGCTACGGCAAAGAGGCGGGCGAGGCGCTGGCTTCCCATCCCGATATCGCTAAAGTGGCCTTTACCGGCTCGACGGCGACCGGCGGCCATATTCTCGAGCTGGCGGCGAAGAGCATGATCCCCTCTACCGTTGAGCTGGGCGGCAAATCACCGAATATTTTCTTCGAAGATATCATGCAGGCGGAAGAGAGCTTTATTGAGAAGGCGGCTGAAGGGGTGGTACTCGGCTTCCTTAACCAGGGCGAGGTCTGCACCTGTCCGTCGCGCGCGCTGGTGCAGGAGTCGATCTATGAGCCCTTTATGGCGGCGGTGATGAAGCGCATCAAAACCATCAAGCGCGGCGACCCAATGGACAGCGAAACCATGGTCGGCGCGCAGGCGTCGCAGCAGCAGTTCGACAAGATCCTCTCCTATCTGGAGATTGCTCGTCAGGAGGGGGCAGAGGTGCTCACCGGCGGCGGCGTAGAGAAGCTGGAAGGCTCGCTCGCCAGCGGCTACTACATTCAGCCGACGCTGCTGAAGGGTGACAACAGTATGCGCGTCTTCCAGGAGGAGATCTTCGGGCCGGTGGTCGGCATCACCACCTTTAAGGATGAGGCGGAAGCGATCGCTATCGCCAACGACTCGATTTACGGGCTGGGCGCCGGCGTCTGGACGCGCGATATCAACCGCGCCTACCGCGTCGGCCGCGCCATCAAAGCGGGGCGCGTCTGGACCAACTGCTACCACCTCTACCCGGCGCACGCCGCCTTTGGCGGCTATAAAAAATCGGGCATCGGGCGCGAGACGCACAAGATGATGCTGGATCACTATCAGCAGACCAAAAACCTGCTGGTGAGCTACAGCGTACAGCCGCTCGGTTTCTTCTGATTTCGCGGCCTGCGGCGCGCTGCTCTCTGGGCAACGCGCCGTTTTTGTTCCATATTCATCTCAACGCATTTCGCGTTTTTTCGACCCATTGTTAACTGTCATAACCGCGTAAGATTGCTATGGCATGGTCTGGAGAGGCGTTCCCGCCGGGCCTGAGGCCGAACTGAATAAGGAATGTTGATGAACGAATTATATAATGTGCTGACCGAACATGATGAGGTGCTGGATGGGCTGGAGTACAGCATTATTGCTGTTAACCTGCCGACCCGGCAGGCGGTCTCTCTGCGCGATAGCGGCGACGCCGCACGGCGGCTGACAGCAGAGGCGGGCGAGGCGGCTGAAGTGCCGCGCTTCTGGTAAGCTGTCGGCGTATCAGACAAGCACAATGCGCCTGAAACAGAGTGTTGCAGGCAGCGCAGAGGCTTAATACGCGGCTGAACGGGGTCGGGGAGCAAAGCGACCCGCGACGTCGATGTCGCGGGTCGAGCGAGCAGGGATGCGTAAAGCGCCCTGCCAGCCGCGTGAGCACAAATGTCACGCCTTCTGCGAGGTAGTTAAGCTTTACTTCACGCAGCGCGCGCAGGTGCTGTCCTGAATCTGCTTAAAGAAGTCGTTGCCTTTGTCATCCACCAGGATAAACGCCGGGAAGTTCTCAACCTCAATCTTCCAGATTGCCTCCATCCCCAGTTCGGCATACTCCACGCACTCCAGCTTCTTGATGCTCTGCTGCGCCAGCACCGCCGCCGGGCCGCCAATGCTGCCGAGGTAGAAGCCGCCATGCTTGTGGCAGGCATCTGTAACCTGCTGGCTGCGGTTGCCCTTCGCCAGCATAATCATGCTGCCGCCGTGCGACTGCAGCAGATCGACGTAGGAATCCATGCGGCCAGCCGTGGTCGGGCCAAGCGAGCCGGAGGCGTAGCCTGCCGGGGTCTTCGCCGGACCGGCGTAGTAGATCGGGTGATCTTTCACGTACTGCGGCAGACCTTCACCGCTGTCGATGCGCTCTTTCAGTTTGGCGTGTGCGATATCGCGCGCCACGATAATGGTGCCGCTCAGCGACAGGCGCGTAGAGACCGGATAAGCGGAAAGCTGTGCCAGAATCTCTTTCATCGGCCGGTTCAGATCGACGCTGACGACGTCGCCTTCGCCCTGCTGACGCAGCGCCTCTGGAATATACTGCGCCGGGTTATCCTCCAGCTTCTCGATCCAGATACCGTCGCGGTTAATCTTCGCTTTGATATTGCGGTCCGCCGAGCAGGAGACGCCCATGCCCACCGGACAGGAGGCGCCGTGGCGCGGCAGGCGGATCACGCGGATATCGTGCGCGAAATATTTGCCGCCGAACTGTGCGCCGAGGCCGAGCTGCTGCGCCGCCTCCAGCAGTTCCTGCTCCAGCGCCAGGTCACGAAACGCCTGACCATGCTCGTTACCGCTGGTGGGCAGGCTATCGTAGTAGTGGGTCGAGGCGAGCTTCACCGTCTTCAGCGTGGCCTCCGCCGAGGTGCCGCCAATCACAAAGGCGATGTGATAGGGCGGGCAGGCGGCGGTGCCGAGCGACATCATCTTATCCACCAGATAGTTCTTCAGCTTGCCCGGAGAAAGCAGCGCTTTGGTTTCCTGATAGAGGTAGGTTTTATTGGCTGAGCCGCCGCCTTTGGCGATGCAGAGAAACTTATATTCGTCGCCGTCAGTGCTGTAGATATCGATCTGCGCCGGCAGGTTGGTGCCGGTGTTCACCTCGTTATACATATCGAGGGCGGCGTTCTGCGAGTAGCGCAGGTTATCTTCAATAAAGGTGTTATAGACGCCCTGCGACAGCGCCGCTTCGTCGCCACCGCCGGTCCAGACGCGCTGGCCTTTCTTGCCCATGATAATCGCCGTGCCGGTATCCTGGCAGGTGGGCAGTACGCCTTTGGCGGCAATCTCCGAGTTGCGCAGGAACTGCAGCGCGACATATTTATCGTTCTCGCTCGCCTCATCGTCCGCGAGGATAGAGGCAACCTGCTGCTGGTGCGCCGGACGCAGCATAAAAGAGGCGTCGTGAAACGCCTGCTGCGCCAGCAGGGTCAGCGCTTTCGGATCGACCTTCAGCACTTCTTGACCCTCGAAGCTGGCGACGGAAACGTGCTCGCGCGTCAGCAGGTAGTACTGGGTCTCATCGTGGGACAGCGGAAAGGGATCTTGATAGTAGAAAGGTTTGTTCGACATCTCGGCTCACTTATGCGGCGACGGCTCGCTCAGGGCGAAACAAACAGCCGCAAATATTGTTGGTTTTTATTTCGCCAGCCGTGCAGGACGCGGCTGGCGTAAGCTGAAGGGAAAAGATTTTACACTTTATTAACCTGTCTCGTCGCCTGGTTTAGAACATCATTACCATCCACGGATAGGCGATCAGCATCAGCAGCACCAGGAAGAGCAGGCCGAAAATGGTGCCCAGACGCCAGTAGTCTTTGGTCGGCAGATAGCCGCTGCCGTAGTAAATCGGGCTGGGGCCGGTGCCGTAAGGGGTGATAATGCCCATCACGCCAAGGGAGGTACAGAGCATCAGGCAGAACACCGGCATATTGATGCCAGGGATCGCCGCGGCGATGGTCAGCATCGCGGGAAGCAGCGCAGTGGTATGCGCCGTGGTGCTGGCGAACAGGTAGTGCAGCAGATAGAAGGCGATAAGCAACACCACCGCGGAGATCTGCGGGTCATAGCCCTGCAGCAGCAGGCCGCCCTCTTTGCCCAGCCAGGCGATAAAGCCAACGCGCGCCAGACCATCCGCCAGCGCCACCAGCGTGGCGAACCAGGCGAAGGTGTTCCACGCCGCCTTGTTGCTGGTGATGTCGCTCCAGTTCAGCACGCCGGTCCAGAGCATCAGGATGATAATCAGCAGCGCGGCCATCGCAGGCTCAATCCAGGCGGTGGCGAAAATCCACATCAGCAGCGCACAGACCACGAAAATCAGCAGCAGAATCTCATTGCGTGACAGTTTGCCCAGCTTCTGCAGCTCGGCGGTAGCCCAGCGCGGCACTTCGTCGTTAACCTTCACTTCCGGCGGATAGAGCCAGTAGGCCAGCAGTGGCATGGTCAGGATCAGCAGCACGCCGAGCGGCAGGAAGGCGATAAACCACATGCCCCAGGAGATATCGAAGCCGACGACGCTTTTCACCAGCGCCAGCGCCAGCAGGTTCGGTGCCAGCGCCGACAGAAACATTGAGCTGGTGATACAGGCGGCGGTAATCGCCACCCACATCAGGTAAGAGCCGATGCGGCGCGCGCTCGGGTCGTTGGGTTTAGAGCCGTAGAGCGGCGGCAGGTTGGCGATAATCGGGTAGATGGTGCCGCCGCTGCGCGCGGTATTTGACGGCGTAAAAGGAGCCAGCAGCAGATCGGCGAAGGTAATGGCGTAGCCGAGCGTCAGGCTGCGACGGCCGAGATATTTCACCAGAATCAGCGCCAGGCGGCGGCCGAACTGGGTCTTATCGTAGCCGGCAGCGAACATAAAGGCGCCGAAAATCAGCCAGACGGTGGAGTTGCCGAAGCCGCTAACGCCCCACTTAAAGGCCTCAGTGGCGACTTTAAAACCGGGCTTCGCCAGCTCGGCGGGGCTAAACAGCACAAACTGGCTGAAAAGGGCGATAACCACAACCCCGGTCAGGCCGATAACTGCCCCCGGCAGCGGTTCGAAAATAAGGCCGACGATAACGCCGACGAAAATGGCGAAAAAGTGCCAGGCGTAGGGCTCCAGTCCGGCGGGTGTCGGCACCAGCAGTAGCAGGATGGCGACTACGATGGGCAGAGCGAGCATGATCCAGCGTTTATGTTGTCCCGGCGGCGGGACAGCCGCAGGTTGCGCGGCGTTGTTCAGCGTCGTTTTCATATTCATAGTAAGGGTCTGCAAGTTATAAAGAAGAGAGTGTCGGCTTTGTTGATGCGCCCTTTATTTATTCGTGCGCGTAGAACGCCTTCAGCAAAACCTTATTGAATAACGTCTTCACATGACAACTTTATTAAATAAACTTTTGCTCCGTGCCTATATGATGCGCCTGCCATAATTGTAAATTTTGATCTAGATCAAAGAGTGAGTGCGGCGTTAATTTGAATCAGCTGCTTTAAAATGCGTGCGGCACGCATAAAAGGATTTTATGCTGGGAAATGAGGTTATCGGCGCTTTTTGGTATAAATTTCATCTCTTTTACCTTATTGAAAAGTATGGGAAAATTTTTTACTTATAACAATAATTTGATTTTTTTAGCGCTTTCGCTAACATTACTATAACCAGATTCTCTGGCTTTGCAAAATAAATAACTCCGCTGCTTTAAAAGTTTTATAACTATATTCATTTCTTTCGTAACTAAAGTTGCTGGTATATTAGTTGCATCAAGCCGGACTTTTTAATAATTCACCAGAGTGCCTCGTCCGCAGAATTTCTCAGCTTTTAATTTCCGGAGTTAATCTAAATGAATACTCGCACCCCGCTTTTAAATCCGCTGACTTTGCCTAACGGCGCGGTATTAAAAAATCGACTGGTCATGGCGCCGATGACCACCTGTACGGGATTTTATGACGGCACCGTGACCAGCGAGCTCGTTGAGTACTATCGCGCGCGCGCAGGCACGCTGGGTACCGTCATCGTCGAGTGCTGCTTTATTGACGCCAAAGGGCCCGCCTTTCCCGGCGCTATCGCCATCGACAACGACAACAAAATCGCGGGACTGGCGCGCATCGCCGACGCGATTAAATCCCAGGGTTCGACCGCTATCCTGCAGATCTACCACGGCGGCCGTATGGTAGAGCCGGAGCTGATTGGCGGTAAAACGCCGGTCGGCCCGAGCGCCATCGCCGCGCCGCGCGAAGGCGCGACCAAACCGCAGGCGCTGACCGCCGATGAAGTTGAAGTAATGATCACTAAATTCGGTGACGCGGTGAACCGCGCCATCAAGGCGGGCTTCGACGGCGTAGAGCTGCACGGCGCCAATACCTACCTGATTCAGCAGTTCTATTCGCCTAACTCTAACCAGCGCGACGACAAGTGGGGCGGCAGCCGTGAAAACCGCGCCCGCTTCCCGCTGGCGGTGCTGGATATCGCCCATAAAATGGCGGAGCGCATCGCAGATAACACCTTTATTATCGGCTATCGCTTCTCGCCGGAAGAGATTGAGGTACCCGGCATTCGCTTTGACGACACGCTCTATCTGCTGGAGAAACTGGCGGAGCGCGGCCTTGACTACGTGCACTTCTCCGTGGGCCAGCTGCTGCGTCCCTCTATCGTCGATACCCGCGACCCGACGCCGCTGATCGACAAATATATCGCACAGCGCTCCGAACGCCTGGCGAAAGTGCCGGTCATCGGCGTGGGCGGCGTGGTGAATAAAGCTGACGCCGAGATGGCGCTGGAGCACGGCTACGATCTGGTGGCGATCGGCAAAGCCTGTATCGCCTACCCGAACTGGGTGGATCGCGTGCTCAACAACGAGCATCTCGACCTCTACATTGACAGCACCCAGCGCGAAGCGCTGATGATCCCGGAGCCGCTGTGGCGCTTCTCGCTGGTGGACGCGATGATCCGCGAAGTCAGCGCGCCGGGCCGCAAATATAAAGCGGGCGTCTATCAGGAAAAAGTCGAGGCGGAAGCGCTGAAGCTGAAAATCAACGTCACCCTCGATACCGACCGCATCACCGATATCTCGCTGGTGCCGGACGATACGCTGGACGTCGATTTCACCGAGACCTTTGAGAGCCTGCGTAGCCGTATTCTGGTGGCTAACAGCCCGCACGTTGACGCCATCAGCGGCGCCACAACCCAGAGCGAGGCGCTGAAAAAAGCAGTATCGCGCGCGCTCTCTACCTCCAGCAAAGAGTATGTGATTGAAGAGGGCGGTAATCCTTCCGCGCCGCAGAACTACGACGTGGTGGTGATCGGCAGCGGCGGCGCAGGCCTGGCGGCGGCGATTCAGGCGCACGACGAAGGCGCGCGCGTGGTGATCATCGAGAAGATGCCGACCATCGGCGGCAACACTATCAAAGCCTCCGTGGGCATGAACGCGGCGGAAACCCGCTTCCAGGCGATGAAGGGCATCAAAGACAGCAAAGAGCTTTTCTATCAGGAGACGCTGAAGGGCGGCCAGCACAAAAACAACCCGGCGCTGCTGCGTGAGTTTGTCGATCTGGCACCGGAGGCGATCGACTGGCTGGCGGATCACGGCATTGAGCTGAACGATATCACCATCACCGGCGGTATGAGTATCGACCGTACACACCGTCCTGCGGACCGCTCGGCGGTCGGCGGCTACCTGATCAGCGGCCTGGTGAAAAACATCAACAAGCGCAATATTGAAGTGCTGCTCGATACCTCGGTCGCGGAAATTCTCACCGAGAATGGCGCGGTGACCGGCGTGAAGGTGGTGGATGAGTATTACGACAGCCGCATCCTCTATGCGAAAAGCGTTATCGTCGCCACCGGTGGCTTCAGCGCCAACCGCGAGATGGTGGTGAAATACCGCCCTGAGCTGGACGGCTTTGTCACCACTAACCACAAAGGCGCTACCGGCAGCGGCATCGCTATGCTGCAGAAGCTGGGCGCGGATACCGTGGATATGGGCGAAATCCAGATCCACCCGACGGTGGAACAGACCACCTCCTATCTGATCTCCGAGTCGATTCGCGGCGGCGGTGCTATCCTGGTTTCACAGGCGGGCAAACGCTTCTTTAACGAGATGGAGACGCGCGACAAAGTTTCCGCGCAGATTATCGCGCTGCCGGAGAAAAGCGCCTGGGTGGTCTTTGATGAGCAGGTCCGCGCAAACAACAAAGCGGCGGATGAGTATATCGCCAAAGGCTTTGTCATCAGCGCGCCCACCGTGGGCGAGCTGGCAGTGAAGCTCAATATGGAGCACACCACGCTTGAAGAGACGCTGGCGCGCTACAACCAGTTTGTGGTGGACCAGAAGGATGAGGATTTCGGCCGTACCACCGCGCTGCGTCATCCGCTTAATCAGGGGCCGTTTTACGCCATCCGCATCGCGCCAGGGGTGCATCACACCATGGGCGGTGTCACCATCAACACCGACACTGCGGTGCTCGACAGCAACAAACAGGTGATCCGTGGTGCCTGGGCGGCGGGGGAAGTGGTCGGCGGCATCCACGGCGCCAACCGCATTGGCGGCAACGCTGTAGCGGATATCATTATCTTTGGTATCCTTGCCGGACGTAACGCGGCGGCCCTGGCGCGCGGCTAGCCCGCCGCTGGCGGCTACGAGAGCCGCGCCAGGGATGGCGCACGGCGCGCAGGGCAGCAACGCCCGGCGCGCCGTTGCCGCCGCGCCCGGATCCACTTAGACAGCCGAGGCGAGTATGTCAGCCGACGAAGGCGTTTACGCCTATTCCGCAGTGCTTATGGGTTCGCCCATCCTTCTTAAACTCTTTGACGATAATGCGGCGCTGGCCGCGCAGGTCTTCCGTCTTATTCGCCATCAGGAGAATATCCTCACCGTCAACCGCGCCCACTCCGAAGTGATGGCGATCAACCACGCCGCAGGCAAAGAGGCGGTCTGCGTCAGCCGCGAGGTGTTCGATCTGATCCAGTGCGCGCACCAGGTGAGTTTATTGCCGCAGAGCCTGTTTAATTTCACCATCGGCCCGCTGGTCAAGCGCTGGAAGATTGGCTTTCAGGGCCGCAGCGTGCCGCCGCACGCCGAGCTGGAGAGGCTGATGGCGCTGACCGATCCGCGCCAGGTGGAGCTGGATCCCGCGCGGCGCAGCGTGTTTCTGCGCCAGCCGGGCATGGAGATCGATTTAGGCGCTATCGCGAAAGGCTATATCGCCGATCTGGTACGCAGCTTTCTGCGCCAGCACGGCGTGGAAAGGGCGCTGATTAACCTGGGCGGCAACGTGCAGACGCTCGGCGCGCCGCCGCAGGCTGCCGGCTGGTCGGTAGGGCTGAAAACCCCCTTCGGGGCGGCCGACGCGCTTATCGGCGTGATTGAGGTGGCGGGTAAATCGGTGGTGACCTCGGGGATCTACGAACGCTATTTCGAGCTGGACGGGCGCCTCTATCACCATATTCTCGACGCGCGCAGCGGCTATCCGCTCGACAACGAGCTGCTGAGCGTCACGGTGATTTCCGACCGCTCGATAGACGGCGATATCTACACCACGCTGCTTTACGGGCTGGGGGTGGAGCAGAGCCTCGAGGCGCTGCGCGACGCGCCGCACATCGAGGCGATATTCGTGACCCGCGACCAGCAGGTGATCTGCTCTTCGTCGCGCCAGTTCGCGTTTCGCCTGCATGACCGCCGCTATCAGCTGATTACTGACAGTACTGCCTGAGCAGCGAATGGTATTCCGGCTGCAGGCGGTAGCGATAGACCGGTCGGCCGGTTGCGCCGTAATGGATGCTGGTGAAAAGAATATTGATCTGCGCCAGCCAGATCAGGTACTTGCGGCAGGAGACGCGCGAGATATTCACCTCCGCCGCCAGCTCGTCGGTAGAGAACTCGCTGCCGGGATTGGCATCGATCCACTGGCAGAGGGTGCGCAGCGTCTGCGGCGTCAGACCCTTTGGCAGCCGTTTGCTGTCGTTGCTGGTGGGCGGGTTGCCGTGGATCAGCTGGTCGACTTCCGCCTGCTGATAGTAGAGGTGGTTATCCATCAGCGACTTCTTCTGTCGCCAGTTGGTGAGCGCCTCTTCAAAACGCGGGAACTGGAAGGGTTTGATCAGGTAATCCACCACCCCGTAGTGCAGGGAGGTTTTGATGGTGGCGGCGTCGGCGGCGGATGAGATAATGATCACCTCGACAGGCTGCTTTGCCTCGCGCAGCTCCGGCAGCAGATCCAGCCCGTTCTCATGCTGCAGATAGATATCGAGCAGCACCAGATCCACGGCGGGCTCGCTGTGGAGGATCATCTCTTTCGCCTGCTGCAGCGTCGACGCCGTGCCGACGCAGTGAAAGCCCGGCACCTGCCCGACGTAAACGCGATTCAGCTCGGCGACCATAGCGTCATCATCGACCACTAACACATTGATCATGCGGTTTTGTTGCCTCCATCCCAGGGAAGTTGTACAAAAAATTGGGTAAACACGCCCGGCTCCGACTCCACGCTGACGCTGCCGCCCAGGCTTTCCGTCTGCTGCTTCAGCAGATACAGCCCAACGCCGCGATCCTCGCCTTTAGTCGAAAAGCCTTTGTCAAAGATAGCATCCAGCTTGTCGGTCGGTATGCCTGGTCCGTCATCGCTGACCTCACACGCCAGCCAGCCGTTCTGATAGTGCAGCATCACGTGGATATCGCCGTTGTGTTCACTGCCCAGCGCGTCGAGGGCGTTCTCGATCAGGTTGCCGAGCACGGTGATCAGCACGGCGATCTGCTGCTCGTTGCCGATATCGGGCAGGAAGCTGGCGTCGCTCAGCGTCAGGCGATGGCCGCTGTCCGAGGCGCGATTGATTTTACTCAGCAGGAAGCCGGCGATCACCGGCGACTTGATCTTATCGAGCAGCGAACCGATTTCGGTCTGGTAGTTGTTCGCCGTCTTTAAAATATAGGCTTCGACCTGCTCATAGTTTTTCATATGCAGCAGGCCAAGAATAACGTGCAGCTTATTCATAAACTCATGCGAGCGCTCACGCAGCGCGTCGACGTAGTTTACCATGCCGCTCAGGCGCTGCAGCAGCCGCGTGATTTCGGTTTTATCCCTGAAGGTGCAGACCGCGCCGATTAGCCGCTGCTGGCTGTAGACCGGCACGGTATTGCTCAGCAGCACCTGGCCGTTGATATTCAGCTCTTCATCGCGCCGCGCGCGGCCGGTAGCCAGCGTATCCCGCAGCTGCGCGTGGATCACGCTGGCGTCATCCATGCTGCCGGAGCCTTCCTCCGTTAGCAGCTTTTGCGCCGCCTCGTTGATCAGCGACACCTCGGCGTGGGCGTCCACGGCGATAACCCCCTCTTTTACCGAGTGCAGGATCGCCTGGCGCTGTTCGAACAGCGAGGAGATCTCCCAGGGCTCAAGCCCAAAGAGGATGCGCTTCAGGGTTTTTACCAGCGCCAGCGTGCCCAGCGTGCCCGCCAGCGCGCCGATCAGGATGGTCCAGATAATGCTCCAGCGGCTCTGGTTGATCTGCACGCTGACCGCCTCCAGCGAGATACCTATCGACACCACGCCGATCTGCTGCTGCTGCGCGTTATAGACCGGCGTAAAGACGCGCAGCGCCTCTGCCAGCGAGCCGCGATTGACCGAGACGTTCTCTTTGCCCTGCAGCGCCGGGTTGATGTCGTCGCCGATAAAATGCTTGCCGATAAGCGCCGGATTCAGATGGGAGTAGCGGATGCCCTGCATATTGGTCACCACCACAAACAGCAGATTGTTGTGCTGCTGTGCCGCGCGGGCGATAGGCTGGATAATGCCGGCGTCCGGCGGCCCGCTCAGCGCCTGTTGAATGGCGGGCACGTCCGCCAGCGTGCGCGCCACGGCCATCGCCTTGTCTTCCAGCTGGTTCTGCGTGGCGTTGCCGATCTGGAAGAAGTAGAGCAGATGCACGCTGAGCAGCACGAAGGTCACTACCGCGCCGATCATCAGCGTGACTAGCGTGCTGAGCTTCATATGTTTTTTGCGGGTCAGGTTGCCTTGCGGTGTGTCGCGCATCGTCGGTCCTTTATCGGAAAGCGGTGGGGTATTATCCCTTTCCGGCGAGAATTGAAAACCTTTTTAACGGTAAGCAGGGCGCAGGGGGGCGGCGCGGCAGAGCGAGCGTGAACGCAGCAAAAGTTTTGCCAGTAGCGATATGCAAGATATTCTTTTTTTTAAAGACTCACTTAAAATGAAGATGGAAGCATGTTGTACTCATCTTTGTTCTCATTTTTCACTGCGTCGTGACGAGATGAGTTGAAACACTAAGAAATGAAAAATCCACGCAGTTGCGTGGATTTTATAGGTTTTTGTGAACTTGATGAGGTGCTCTGACACCTCATGCGAAAACAAAACTTATTTAGACGTTAAACAAAAAGTTCATCACATCGCCATCTTTGACAATGTACTCTTTACCTTCTGAACGCATCTTGCCTGCTTCTTTCGCGCCTTGCTCGCCCTTGTAAGCGATAAAGTCCTCAAACGCGATGGTCTGCGCGCGGATAAAGCCTTTCTCGAAGTCAGTATGGATCTTGCCTGCCGCCTGCGGCGCGGTGGCGCCAACCGGGATAGTCCAGGCGCGCACTTCTTTCACGCCTGCGGTGAAGTAAGTCTGCAGGTTCAGCAGGGCGTAGCCAGCGCGGATCACGCGGTTCAGGCCCGGCTCTTCCAGACCCAGCTCGGCCATAAACTCGGCGCGATCTTCATCGTCCAGCTCGGCGATATCTGACTCAACGGCGGCGCAGACCGGCACAACCACTGAACCTTCCGCTTCGGCGATGGCGCGCACCTGATCGAGGTATGGGTTGTTCTCGAAACCGTCTTCGTTGACGTTGGCGATATACATGGTCGGCTTCAGCGTCAGGAAGCTCAGATAGCGGATCGCCGCTTTCTCATCGGCGTCCAGCTTCAGCGCGCGCAGCATACCGGCGTTTTCCAGATGGGGCAGGCACTTCTCCAGCGCGGCCAGCTCGACCTTCGCATCTTTGTCGCCGCCTTTAGCTTTCTTCTGCACGCGCTGAATGGCGCGCTCGCAGGTTTCCAGATCGGAGAGCGCCAGCTCGGTGTTGATCACGTCGATATCTTCCGCCGGATCGACTTTGCCCGCGACGTGAATGATATTCTCGTTCTCGAAGCAGCGCACCACGTGGCCGATCGCTTCGGTTTCGCGGATATTGGTCAGGAACTGGTTGCCCAGGCCTTCACCTTTCGACGCGCCTTTCACCAGACCTGCGATATCGACAAACTCCATGGTGGTCGGCACCAGGCGCTGCGGTTTGACGATCTCCGCCAGCTGATCAAGGCGCGGATCCGGCATCGGCACCACGCCGGTGTTGGGCTCAATGGTGCAGAAGGGGAAGTTAGCCGCTTCGATGCCCGCTTTTGTCAGCGCGTTGAACAGGGTGGATTTACCGACGTTCGGCAGGCCCACGATACCGCATTTGAATCCCATGGTTGATTACCCTTCTAACTTGAGGTGCAACGCCTGCTGCAGGCATTGCCGGAAACGAAAAAAAGTTGGCGCATTATACACAGAAATCGCGCGGGCAGGGCGTTTAGCTCGCCTTGAACGCGTGCAGCCGGTTCATCGCCTTCAGGCGATCCTCCTTGAGCCACACTTCGGTACAGCGCGCTGCTTCATCAATCGCGTCGTCGATCAGCTTCTGCTCGCTGGTGGGCGGCTTGCCCAGCACAAATCCCGTCACCTTATTGCGGTCGCCCGGATGGCCGATGCCGATGCGCAGGCGGTGAAAGTTATTGTTGTTGCCCAGCTTGCTGATAATGTCCTTCAGGCCGTTATGGCCGCCATGCCCGCCGCCCTGTTTAAATTTCGCGACGCCAGGCGGCAGATCGAGCTCATCGTGCGCCACCAGAATCTCCTCCGGCGCGATGCGGAAAAAGGTCGCCATCGCCGCCACGGCCTTGCCGCTGAGGTTCATAAAGGTGGTCGGCACCAGCAGACGCACATCTTCGCCCGCCAGGCTGATACGCGCGGTATAGCCGAAGAATTTCGCCTCTTCCTTTAGCGACTGATTATGACGCTCCGCCAGTAAATCGAGATACCAGGCGCCCGCGTTATGCCGCGTAGCGGCGTACTCCGCGCCGGGATTGGCCAGACCCACAATCAGTTTAATGCTGCTCACGATGATTATCCTGCTCAGGTGGTGAAAAGGCGTTAGTGTACTTCGCGGCAGAGCAGAGAACAAACATCACAAAAAGCGAGTGATTACGTCGCGTGACTAACTATTTTATTCTTTAAATCAAGCTGCTACGCGTAAATTTAGGTCAGCCTTTATTATTGTTTGTGATCCTGGACGCAAATTGTAAGCAGGTCATTGCCTAAACTTATGACAAGTTAACATTATGTGCGGTTTGTTTGGCTTGTTCATATGGACAGAGGTGAGTTATGAAACATCAACATTGTCGACACGCAGGAAACGCCCTGATGATCGTGGGGCTGATTGTGATGGTCTCCAGCATCTTCTTCTCAGTGCTCAACCAGCTGCCAAGCATTCAGATGCCGGCGCTGCTGGCGCAGGGCGCTATCCTCGGTATCTTTATCGGCGCGCTGTTGTGGCTGGCCGGCGCGCGCGTTAGCGGGCGCGAAAAGATCGAAGACCGCTACTTCTGGCACCGTCACTACGACAAGCGCTGCCGCCGCACGCCGCATCACTAACCTGTTGTTCCAGCCATAAAAAAACCGGGCGCATGGCCCGGTTTTTTAGTTAGCGAATCCTTAGTGCTCGAACATCGCCGAGATAGACTCTTCGTTGCTGATGCGACGGATCGCTTCAGCCAGCATGCCCGACAGGGTCAGGGTACGCACGTTCGGCAGCGACTTCATCTCTTCAGACAGCGGGATGGTGTCGCAGACAATCACCTGATCGATAACCGATTTACGCAGGTTTTCAACCGCGTTGCCGGAGAAAATCGGGTGAGTGGCGTAGGCGAAGACGCGTTTCGCGCCGCGCTCTTTCAGCGCTTCCGCCGCTTTGCACAGCGTGCCGCCGGTGTCGATCATATCGTCGACCAGCACGCAGTCGCGGCCTGCCACGTCGCCGATGATATGCATCACCTGAGAAACGTTCGCGCGCGGACGACGTTTATCGATGATAGCCATATCGGTATCGTTAAGCAGTTTGGCGATGGCGCGGGCACGCACAACGCCGCCGATGTCCGGGGAAACCACAATCGGGTTTTCCAGACCAATTTGCAGCATATCTTCCAGCAGGATTGGGCTGCCGAAAACGTTATCAACCGGGACGTCAAAGAAGCCCTGGATTTGCTCGGCGTGAAGATCGACCGTCAGAACGCGATCGACGCCTACGCTGGAAAGGAAATCCGCGACCACTTTAGCGGTAATCGGTACGCGAGCGGAGCGCACGCGGCGGTCCTGACGGGCATAGCCGAAATAGGGAATAACCGCGGTAATACGACCAGCAGAAGCTCGACGCAGCGCGTCGACCATCACAACCAGTTCCATCAGATTATCGTTGGTGGGAGCACAGGTGGACTGGATGATGAAAATATCACCACCGCGTACATTTTCATTAATTTGTACACTCACTTCGCCATCGCTGAAACGGCCCACTGCGGCGTCTCCAAGGCTGGTGTAAAGGCGGTTGGCAATACGTTGTGCTAGTTCCGGGGTGGCGTTACCAGCAAATAGCTTCATATCAGGCACGAGAAGAACCTCAGGCTTGGCGTCCAGAGAATGAACGGCGTTACGGTAACCGGCGCATACCGCAACGCATGTTCATACGGGTGTGTTAATGCACAGCGTGCAGCGTCTGGAACGGGGTGACACTGTCACACATGCGCTTACAGCCCGGAAAGGGTGCGATGCAAAGGCGAGACGTTAACGCCTCGCGCGACAAATCCGCATACCCATTTCGGGGCGAGTTCCAGCACCTGACGAGCGGCTGACTCGGTGTCAAATTCGGCAAACACGCAAGCGCCAGTGCCAGTCAGGCGCGACGGCGCGTATTCTAGCAGCCAGGAAACAAGCTCATCAACCTCGCGAAAACGTTTTCTTACCACTGCCTCACAATCATTGTGAAAAGGTGTCGATAAAAGCGCCGCCAGCGAACGCACCGGCGTATCGCGCGTAAGTTGCGGATCGTTAAACACCAGCGGCGTTGGCACGCTCACGCCAGGATGCGCCACCAGGTACCACTTTTCCGCCGGATCGGCAGGCTGTAGCTGCTCGCCGACGCCCTCTGCAAAAGCGGCGAAACCTCTGACGAACACCGGCACGTCCGCACCCAGCTTAATGCCCAGCTCCGCCAGGGTTTCCAGAGAAAAACCGACGCCCCACAGGTGATTGAGCGCCACCAGCACGGTGGCGGCGTTGGAGGAGCCGCCGCCCAGTCCGCCGCCCATCGGCAGCCGCTTCTCAATGGCGATCTGCGCGCCGGCGTCGGCCGGCAGTCGGTTCTGCGCCTGCGCCGCCTGGCGCAGCGCCGTCGCCGCGCGGACGATCAGGTTGTCGTCATGGGCAACCCCCTCAACCGGCGTGGTCAGGCTGACGCGACCGCTGCTGTCCGGGGTGATATGCAGGCTGTCGCCGTAGTCGAGAAACTGAAACAGCGTCTGCAGATTATGGTAGCCGTCTGCGCGACGGCCGGTGATATAGAGAAACAGGTTGAGCTTTGCCGGAGCGGGCCAGGTGGTGATCATTGCAGGGTCCAGCTATCCATACGCAGTTTGATGCGCTGGTCGCCTTCGCGCAGCTCCAGATTCGCCGGCAGCGGCGGGGTGGTTTTGCTGTCGTAATCCTGGATGGCGACCTGCCACGTCTGACCGTTGCTGCTGTAGTTCAGGCTCTTGAGCTGGTAACGGCTGTTTAGCTGGTAGTCGCTGGCGTCCCCCGGCAGGCCCATCATCCACTGGCGCAGGTTGGCGAGCGGAATATCCATGCCGGTCAGCTGAGAGATCATCTTCTCCGCGTCGTTGCTGACGTAGCGTTTGCCTTTGTTGTCCACCAGTTGCACGGTGTCGCCCTGGGCATCGAGCTGCAGCTCGGTGCTGCCCAGCGGATTGGTCAGCAGCAGGCGATAGCGGTCCGGGGCGGTCTGCTGCCAGTTAAAGCGCGCATAGACTTTCTGCTTGTCGGAAAGATAGGCGAAGGCGCCGCGTGTCTGGTAGTGCGTGACTTTCGCCACTTCCTGCTGATGCTGCTGCCACTGCGGCGCGGTCGTGCTCGGGCCAGGGCCCTGAGGCTGATTAACGGCGCAGGCGGTGAGCAGAACGCTCGCCAGCGGCAAAAGGCGCAACATAGTGCGTGGTGAATAGGTCATCACGTGGTCATCTCCTCGGACACGTTTTTAATTCGTAACGGATAACGCTAGCGATCCGCTTATAAACCGTCAATGCTGATTAGCGCAAAATTGCGCACGATCAGTTTAATCTTATTACTGTCATAGCCTTTGTATGGCTTTTCATGATCTGCCGCATCTTGTAGAATGCGCATCACAAAACCCTGACATTATTGGGACATCCCAACTTTTATCGCCATGACGCTGCTCGCACTCGGAATCAATCATAAAACTGCACCTGTTGCGCTGCGCGAACGCGTTGCGTTCGGGCCGGACGTGCTGGAACAGGCGCTCGACAGCCTTCTTTCCCAGCCAATGGTGCAGAGCGGCGTCGTTCTCTCTACCTGTAACCGTACTGAACTCTACCTTAGCGTAGAACAGCAGGCGGATCTGCAGGAGCGTCTGGTGCGCTGGCTGTGTGATTATCACCATCTCAATGAAGAGGACGTGCGTCAAAGTCTTTACTGGCATCAGGACAACGCAGCGGTCAGCCATTTAATGCGCGTCGCGAGCGGTCTCGACTCGCTGGTGCTGGGCGAACCGCAAATTCTCGGCCAGGTGAAAAAAGCCTTCGCCGATTCGCAGCGCGGCCATGCGCTGAGCAGCGAACTGGAGCGCATGTTCCAGAAAACCTTCTCGGTCGCCAAACGCGTGCGCACCGAGACGGAAATCGGCGCCAGCGCGGTGTCGGTCGCCTTTGCTGCCTGTACGCTGGCACGCCAGATCTTTGAATCGCTTTCAACGGTCAATGTGCTGCTGGTCGGCGCGGGCGAAACCATTGAGCTGGTGGCGCGCCATCTGCGCGAGCATAAGGTGCAGAAGTTGCTTATCGCCAACCGCACGCGCGAGCGCGCCGAGCGCCTGGCGGAAGAGGTGGGCGCGGAAGTGATCGGCCTGGCCGACATCGACGCGCGCCTGGCCGACGCCGATATCGTTATCTCCTCCACCGCCAGCCCGCTGCCGATTATCGGCAAGGGAATGATGGAGCGCGCGCTGAAAGCGCGTCGCAACAAGCCGGTGCTGCTGGTGGATATCGCCGTGCCGCGCGACGTTGAGCCGGAAGTGGGCAAGCTGCCTAACGCCTATCTCTACAGCGTCGACGACCTGCAGGCGATCATCGAGCAGAATATGGCGCAGCGCAAAGCCGCCGCCGTCGAAGCCGAAAGCATCGTGATGCAGGAGAGCAGCGAATTTATGTCCTGGCTGCGCGCCCAGAGCGCGGTCGAGACCATTCGCGAATACCGCTCTCAGGCGGAAAGCGTACGCGCCGATCTTGAATCGCGCGCGCTGGCCGCGCTGCAGCAGGGCGCCGATCCGCAGAAAGTACTGCAGGAGCTGGCGCACAAGCTGACCAACCGTTTAATTCACGCACCAACCAAATCCCTGCAGCAGGCCGCCCGCGACGGCGACACTGAACGCCTGCAATTGCTTCGCGACAGCCTCGGTCTCGAGTAGACTTCCGGGCTGTTGCCCTCTGTGACGAGAATCCCATCACGACATGAAAACCTCTATTGTTGCCAAACTGGAAGCGCTGCAGGAGCGCCACGAAGAAGTGGAAGCGATGCTCGGCGACGCCAGCGTTATTGCCGATCAGGACCGCTTCCGCGCGCTCTCGCGCGAATATGCGCAGTTAACCGACGTGACCCAATGTTTCCGCGCGTGGCAGCAGACGCAGGAAGATATCGAAACCGCCCAGATGATGCTGGACGATGCCGAAATGCGCGATATGGCGCAGGAAGAACTGCAGCAGGCGCGCCAGCAGAGTGAGCATCTGGAGCAGCAGCTGCAGCTGTTGCTGCTGCCGAAAGATCCTGACGACGAACGCGCCTGCTTTATCGAAGTGCGCGCCGGCACCGGCGGCGACGAGGCGGCGATTTTCGCCGGCGACCTGTTCCGCATGTACAGCCGCTACGCTGAAGGCCGCCGCTGGCGCGTCGAGATCGTCAGCGCCAACGAGGGCGAGCATGGCGGCTATAAAGAGGTGATCGCCCGCGTCACCGGCGAGGGCGCCTATGGCCGTCTGAAGTTCGAATCGGGCGGCCACCGCGTGCAGCGCGTGCCGGAAACCGAATCCCAGGGGCGTATCCATACGTCCGCCTGTACCGTGGCGGTAATGCCGGAGGTGCCGGAAGCGGAGCTGCCGGAGATCAATCCGTCGGACCTGAAAATAGATACCTTCCGCTCCTCCGGCGCGGGCGGTCAGCACGTCAACACCACCGACTCCGCCATCCGCATCACCCACCTGCCGACCGGCATTGTGGTGGAGTGTCAGGATGAGCGTTCGCAGCACAAAAACAAAGCCAAAGCGCTGGCGGTACTCGGCGCGCGCATCCGCGCCGCGGAGATGGCAAAACGCCAGGAGGCGGAGGCGAGCACGCGCCGCAACCTGCTGGGCAGCGGCGACCGTTCCGATCGTATTCGCACCTACAACTTCCCGCAGGGGCGCGTCACCGATCACCGCATCAACCTGACCATCTACCGCCTTGACGAAACCATGGAAGGCAAGCTGGACAGCCTGATTGAGCCGATCGTGCAGGAATATCAGGCCGATCAGCTGGCCGCGCTGGCTGGCCAGGAGTAATGGAGTTTCAGGAGTGGCTGAAACAGGCTGTCGCCGCCCTGCAGGGCGGGGATAGCCCGAAGCGCGACGCGGAGATCCTGCTGGGGCATGTCACCGGCAAATCGCGCAGCTGGCTGGTGGCGTTCGGCGAGACTGAACTGCTGCCCGAGCAGCAGGCGCGCCTCGACGCGCTGCTGGCGCGGCGCGTGCGCGGCGAGCCGGTGGCGCATCTTATCGGCGAACGCGAGTTCTGGTCGCTGCCGCTGCGCGTTTCCGACGCGACGCTCATCCCGCGCCCCGACACCGAAGTGCTGGTGGAACAGGCGCTGGCGCGCCTGCCGGCCGCGCCGTCGCGCATTCTCGACCTCGGTACCGGCACCGGCGCCATCGCGCTGGCGCTGGCGAGCGAGCGTCCCGACTGCGAGGTGCTGGGCGTCGACCGCATCGAGGCCGCCGTGGCGCTGGCGCAAAGCAATGCCGAACGGCTGGCGATTGCCAATGCCGCCTTCCTCCTGAGCCACTGGTTCGACGCGCTGCCCGCCGGGCGCTTCGACCTTATCGTCAGCAATCCTCCCTATATCGACGCGTGCGACCAGCATCTGTCGCAGGGCGACGTGCGGTTTGAGCCGCGCAGCGCGCTGGTGGCCGATGAGGCGGGGCTGGCGGATCTGCGCCTGCTTATCGCTCAGGCGCCGCAGTGGCTCGCGCCCGGCGGCTGGCTGCTGCTGGAGCATGGCTGGCAGCAGGATGCGGCAGTGCGCGCGCTAATGCAGCAGCAAGGTTTTCTTCAGGTTGCGACCGTAAATGACTACGGCGGCAATCCGCGCGTCACGCTCGGTCGCATTCCCTCTTAAAAAGGACGTTCCATGGCCGCTTACTACCCGCTTATCAAGCAACTGCACCTGCTGACGGTGTTTATCAGCATCGCGCTTTTCGTCGTGCGCTTCTACTGGCTGCGCAGCGGCTCGGCGCTGCTGCAGCGCCGCTGGGTGCGCATTGCGCCGCACGTTAACGACACCTTTTTACTGCTTACCGGCGTGCTGCTGGTGACGATCACCCACTTTTACCCGTTCTCGCCGCAAGGAAGCTGGCTGACGGAGAAGCTTTTAGGCGTTATTATCTACATCGCCTTAGGTTCCGTGGCGTTGAGTCGTCGCCCGCGTACCAGCCGTACCCGCTGGATCGCTTTCCTGGTCGCGCTGGTCGCGCTGGTGACAGTGATTAAGCTGGCGGTGACCAAAATGCCGTTATTGGGGATAGTATGACCTCCACAGAACAATTAGATTTTAGCCAGACGCCGCTGTGTGAAGCGGTGATTGGCGCCACCCGCGCGATCCGCGCCGATTTTCCCGCCTCATCCGTGCAGGAGCAGCTGGCGGCCCTGGTGGCGGAAGCCCGCCGCTACGTGAGTAGCGAACAGGACGCCGATATGCAGCTGGAGAAGCTGCTGGAGCTTTTCTATCGCCAGTGGGGCTTCGGCGGCGCCAGCGGCGTCTATAACCTCTCCGACGCGCTGTGGCTCGATAAAGTCCTCAAGACGCGTCAGGGCACCGCGGTGTCGCTGGGCGTGATCCTGCTGCATATCGCTCAGGCGCTCGACATCCCGCTGATGCCGGTTATTTTCCCTACGCAGCTGATTTTGCGCGCCGACTGGATCGATGGCGATATGTGGCTGATCAACCCGTTTAACGGTGAGACGCTGGATACCCATACGCTGGAAGTGTGGCTGAAGGGCAATATCAGCCCGACGGCAAAGCTCTACGACGACGATCTGGAAGAGGCGAAGACCATTAGCGTGATGCGCAAGATGCTCGACACCATGAAGGCGGCGCTGATGGAGGAGAAGCAGATGGAGCTGGCGTTGGGCGTAAGCCAGGTGCTGCTGCAGATCGATCCAGATGACCCTTATGAGATCCGCGACCGCGGTTTGATCTACGCGCAGCTGGAGTGCGATCATATTGCGCTAAACGATTTAACCTATTTCGTTGAGCAGTGTCCTGAGGATCCGGTCAGCGAGATGATCAAAGTACAAATTCACGCAATTGAACAGAAACAGGTGACGCTGCACTAAGCGCACCACACCATTAAGGAAAGGGCATGACTCAGAAAGTCGTCACTATTGGTGATATCAAGGTCGCTAACGATCTGCCATTCGTGCTGTTTGGCGGCATGAACGTGCTGGAATCGCGCGATCTCGCCATGCGTATTTGCGAACACTACGTCAGGATCACCGACAAGCTCGGCATTCCGTACGTGTTCAAGGCCTCTTTTGACAAGGCGAACCGCTCTTCCATTAAATCCTATCGCGGTCCCGGCCTCGAAGAGGGCATGAAGATTTTCCAGGCGCTGAAGCAGGCGTTCGGCGTGAAGATCATTACCGACGTGCACGAGGCGTCACAGGCGCAGCCGGTGGCCGACGTGGTCGACGTTATTCAGCTGCCCGCCTTCCTGGCGCGTCAGACCGACCTGGTGGAAGCGATGGCGAAGACCGGTGCGGTGATCAACGTCAAGAAGCCGCAGTTCGTCAGCCCTGGCCAGATGGGCAATATCGTGGATAAGTTCGCTGAAGGCGGCAACGATAAGGTGATTCTGTGCGATCGCGGCAGCAACTTCGGCTATGACAATCTGGTTGTCGATATGCTCGGCTTTAACGTGATGAAGAAAGTCAGCAACAACAGCCCGGTGATTTTCGACGTGACCCACGCGCTGCAGACGCGCGATCCTTTCGGCGCCGCTTCCGGCGGTCGTCGCGCCCAGGTGGGCGAGCTGGCGCGCGCCGGTATGGCGGTCGGCATTGCCGGTCTGTTTATTGAAGCGCATCCGGACCCGGATCACGCTAAGTGTGACGGCCCCTCCGCGCTGCCGCTGGATAAGCTGGAGCCGTTCCTGGTACAGATGAAGGCGATTGACGATCTGGTGAAGAGCTTCCCGGAGCTGGATACCAGCAAGTAACGGGTGCCTTAGCGGGCGAAATAAAAAAGAGCGACCTCGATCGCTCTTTTTTTTCGCCTGCCGGACAGGTCGTGCCGGGGCGCTTTGTCTTTTAGATTTGAATGCGGTGTGAAGCCTTTAATTCACAGCATAATCGTCATCAGATAGCCGGCAAAAATCGCCAGGTGTGCAGCGCCGTTCAGCACGTTGGTACGCCCGGTTGAAAACGAGATATGACACAGAATCAGCGCCGCTGACATCATCACCATCTGCGGCGGCTCAAGGCCGAAGACCAGCTGCTGATCGGTCAGGGTGGCGATAATGGTTACCGCAGGCACGGTCAGCGAGATGGTCGCCAGCACGGAACCGAAAAAGAGATTCATGGCGCGCTGCACCTGATTCATCAGCACCGCCTTCAGGGCGCCCAGGCCTTCCGGCGAGAGGATCAAGAGCGCCACCAGAAAGCCGGTGAACTGCGCAGGCGCATTAAACTCCGTCAGCAGATGCTCCAGCGTGTTAGCGTTCATCTTGGTGACGCTGATCACCGCAATCAGATGCACAAGCAGCCAGACGGTGTGCCAGACGCTGCTGTGCGCCGAGGGCTTGCCGTGGTGCGGGTCGCCATCGTCGCTGTCATCTTCATGTTCGTAAACAAACAGGCTCTGGTGGGTGCGCGTCTGGATCAGCAGAAAAACGCCGTACATCGCTGCCGAAATTGCCGCGATCAGCAGCGCCTGGGTGGGGGTAAAATTGCCGCCCGGCAGCGCATCAGGGAACACCAGCACCAGAATCGCCAGCGGAAAGATAGCGATCAGATACTGCTTAACCCCGGCAAGATTGACATACTGGGTGGCGAATTTGCGTCCGCCCAGCAGCAGCGAAAAGCCCACCAGACCGCCGGTGACAATCATAATGATAGAGTAGAGCGTGTCGCGCATCAGCGCGGGCGCCGCGTCGCCGGTTGCCATCAGCGCCGAGATCAGGCTCACCTCAAGGATCACCACTGACAGGCTGAGGATCAGCGAGCCGTAGGGTTCGCCCAGCCGGTGCGCCAGCACGTCGGCGTGCCGCACCACGCTAAAGGCGCTGCTGAGGATCGCCACCAGCGCCAGCAGGTTGATGCCGATAACCACCGGCAGGGAGTTTTGTCCGCCGAAGAAAAACAGCACGCCCAGGGCGGCGAGGGGAAGTATCAGCGAGAACTCTTTGTGACGTGTTTTTTCATGCGTAGTCATTCACCATCCTCTCCAGAGAAATGCGTCGGCGAAGCCCAACGGGGCCTCACAAAAGAGTAGAACTTTTATTACATCCGACAGTGTAACTTTTCACCGTTTATCCGCCGGAAAATTTACCGGTTTTTACTTTTTATCATTTAATGCGCGACAGCGCCAAAAGTGCAAGCAAGCAGATTTTATATCTTCCTGTTCATTGTGTTAGCCACATCAGCTACCCATTCATCCGGCGGTTAAACGCCAGTTTATTGGGAGAAAAGGCCTGTTTTCATTCACCTTGCCGGTTTTGTGCAAAAGGGGAGGCTGAATAGCAAGGTTGTAATTTTTTATCCATACGCCAGGCTTAAAGCAGGCCCATAATGGAGGAAATGCAATGCCTTACAAGAATCGTGAAGCGCTGCCGGATAGCGTAAAACATGTGCTGCCGCCGCACGCGCAGGAGATCTATCAGAAGGCGTTTAACAGCGCCTGGGATCAGTATAAAGACAAAGATGAGCGCCGCGGCGATGAGTCTCAGGAAGAGGTTGCGCACAAAGTCGCCTGGTCGGCGGTAAAAAAAGAGTATGAAAAAGGGGATGACGACAAGTGGCATCCGAAAAAGTAGCCACCTGCAGAACGGGCCAGCGGGGCTGGCCTGACGCGGCGATTTTTTAATTTCTCAGCGGAGCGCGGCCTTGAAAGCGGTGTGGAAAATGCATACTGTCAGTGAATGTTGCGGCTCAAGTATGCCGCCCGCCAGCCGATTTTATAAGGGAGCCCGTCGGACAGGACGTTAAAGAAGTCAGGAGGTCGCATTGTTAACCCGAGAATTTTTATTAAAAGCTGACTGCAAAACGTCATTCGGCGATATTGAGGAGTCCCTGCTCTGGAGCTGCGAGCAGCGCGCCGCGTCGCTGGCGGCCACGCTGGCCTGCCGCCCCGACCAGAGTCCGGTCTGGATCTTTGGCTATGGATCGCTGATGTGGAACCCGGTTTTTGAGGCGGACGAGGTCGCTTCCGGCACGCTGGAGGGCTGGCATCGCGCCTTCTGCCTGCGCCTGATCGCCGGGCGCGGCACCTCGTCCCATCCTGGCCGTATGCTGGCGCTGAAAGAGGGCGGGTCAACCAGCGGTCTGGCGTTTCGCCTGCCGGAGACGCGCCTGCATGAAGAGCTGGAGCTGCTGTGGAAGCGCGAAATGATCACCGGCTGCTATCTGCCAACCTGGTGCGAATTAACGCTGGAGGATGGGCGCAGCGTCACCGCGCTGGCCTTTATTATGGATCCGCGCCATCCGCTCTATGAGTCGGACTCCTGTCCCGAGGCGATCGCGCCGCTGATTGCGGCGGCGAGCGGGCCGCTGGGCAGCAACGCGCAGTATCTCTTTTCCCTTGAGCAGGAGCTGGCGAAGCGCGGGATGGAAGAGGAGAGTCTGAGTCGCCTGGCGCATCAGGTGCGCGCGCTGCAGGCGGGCGTCCACTGTGCGCAGGGATAAACATCAAGGCTCGCGGCGTACGATCCACGCCGCGAAAACCCATTAATTTCCCGGATTCAGCAGCCAGGTGCCTGGCTTGTCAATCACCAGCGACTGCGCGCGCATGCTGGTACCTGAATGCACTTCGATACGATACTGACCCGCGGCCAGATTGAGCGTGGCGAACCCGTTGCTGCCGGTTTTCACCTCTACCGGCTGACCGTTAAGCACCACACTGGCGTCGCGCTCCAGCTTGAGGTAGACCGTCGCCAGCGCGGCGGGCGCAGTGGCCTGCGGCGTGCTGTTCACTACAGGGTTCTCCGCCACGGCGGGTGAGGCGTTTTCCGGCGCGGCGTCGTGACGGTTAGCCAGCCAGGCCACCACCACAACCGCCAGCAGCGCCGCGGCCGCCAGGGCGATCAGCCCCGGCGAGAGGCGGCGCACGTTGCGCGGCGTCACCGGCTCAACGCTGGCCGAGGCGTGATTGACCGCCATCACCACCGGCGCGGGCGTTACCGTCTCCTCCTCCTCGACCACGGGCGCAGGCGCAGGTGCTGCGACCGGCGGCTCCGGCGCAGGCTGCAGGCTGTTGACCACCGCCTCCACGTCGCTGACGGGCAGGTCGATCAGCGCCGCAAAGGCGTCAATTGACTGCGGACGATCGGCGGGCTTCATTGCCAGCGCGCAGTCCACCGCGTGCAGCAGCGGCAGCGAATAGCCGGGCGGCTGGCGCTCGACCAGCGGCTGGTAGTTATCCTCGATGCAGCGCACCACGCTTACCGGCGGCGCATTGCCGGTGATCAGGCTGTGCAGCACCGCGCCGAGCGCATAAATATCGGTCCACGGCCCCTGTTCGTTTTCACCCTCTTCGCTGTACTGCTCAATCGGTGCGAAGCCCGGCTTGAGCATAATCTCGGTTTCATCCGACAGGTTGCCGATCTCCTTGCGCGCCGAGCCGAAGTCGAGCAGTACCGGCAGCTGGTTTTCCTGAATCTGAATATTATCCAGCGAAATATCGCGATGCAGATAGCCCGCCTGATGGATAGTGTTGATGGCGCCAAACAGCGGCGGCAGCAGGCGGCGGATCCAGGCTTCGCTCACCGCCTCGGGGCTGGTCTGCTGCCACTCTTTCAGCGTCATGCCGGGGTAGTAGAGCGTGCCCATATAGGCGGTGCCGTTCTGTTCCCAAAAGCGCAGCACGTGCAGCAGGCCAGGATGGTTGAAGCGCGCCAGCAGACGCGCCTCCTGCATAAAGCTGGTCAGGCCGGCGTTAAACAGCTTTTGATAGCGTTCGCCGCGCAGCTCCAGCGACAGATCTTCTGCGCGTACCGCCAGCGACACCGGCATATACTCTTTAATGGCGATGGTGCGTTCAAGCTGATGATCCCAGGCGCGATAAACGATGCCAAACCCGCCGCCGCCAATCACTTCCTTGATTTCAAACTCGTTAAAACGGTATCCCGCAGGGAGCGCGTTGGGCACCGCTTTTTGATTATCATTTGCCGACATAGTGAACTCTCTGAACACCGCCTGGCAGCCAGGCTGCGCTGTAATTAATTGATGTTACGCCACGCACCTATCGCCGGATCAACCAGATCGGCGTGCAGGGTGTCGATCAGTAACACATTCACTTTTTGCTGTGGCATAAACTGCGGTCCCCAAAGACCACGCAACGTTTCCACCCGCGATTTCACGGCGTCCGGATCCTGCTGCGCCGTATTCTTGTCCATTTTCACCAGCAGGGCGCCGTTAAAGCGCCAGACGTGGGTCGCCTCGTCGAAAGGCAGCACCAGCCAGCTCTCCGCGGCATCGGCGCGCGTCACGATCATGCGCTCTTTATTTGCGGCCACCACCTGCAGCGAGTTGCCGGTAATCAGCAGATTCGCAATGGGGTAGCCCTGATAGAACGTCACCGGCAGAGGTGTGCTTTTGCCCATGCTGGCCAGCACTAACTCGCTTTTACCTTCCAGCCAGCCGTCGTGCGGACACTTCGCCTGCGCAACATCGGGAATAAACAGCGACGCGCCGTCGGCGTCCCACGAGGTGCGGAAGCGGCAGCCGCCAGGCAGATCAAAATGCTGTAGCGGCGCGTTACTGGCCGGACGCGACAGGTCGAGCGGCGCGGCGTTAGCGGCGCTGGCGCTGGCGGTGGCGTCAGCCATCACAATCGGCCGCCAGTTTTGCAGCTTGCTGGCGCTGCCGCTGGCCAGCACGCCGCCCTCTTTGTTGGTCATCTGCCAGGGCAGCTCATCCAGCGTGCCGCACTGGTTCGCCAGCAGCGTGCCGACGCGCGGCAGAAAGGTGGTCAGCACGGCGGAATCGGTGCTTTTGCCCGACACGATGCGCAGCGGCAGCGACTCTCTGCACCAGTCGTCGGGGGCTTTGCTTTTCACGCCGTCGATAAAGACCTCCAGCGCCAGGCTGGGGGAGTAAACCACGCGATAATCTTCGGCCTGCGCGCTGAAAGCGATAAGCAAGGTCGCAATGCCGGACAACCACAATTTCATAAGGATCCTTGATATCAGTCGCGGGGCGGCAGAAAACGTGCCGAATCCGCCGCAGAATAAAGCAACGTGGCGTCCTGAGGTTCGCCGATCCACACAGAGAGCGCGCTGAGATTATCCTTTTTCACGCTGCGGCTGACCGCTTTTTCCATCAGCGCCAGCCACTCTTCGCAGGCGTTCACCATGCGCAGCGCCTGCTCCATCTCTCTGGCCGTCAGGTTCAGCCAGAATCCGTCGGTGCAGACCAGAAAGGCGTCACCATCTTCCAGCGCCAGCACGGCGGAGAAGGTCACGGGACGCGCCGGATCCGCGCCGAGCGCATTATAGAGTAAATTACTGTTAATGCCGGTATTTTCATAGCCCGCATCCTTCAACTGCTGCGCCAGACTGTGATCGCGCGTGACGTCGAACAGCGTGCCGTGGCGAAAGTGATATACCCGGCTGTCACCGGCGTGCGCCCACCAGGCGCGCCGCTGCGGGCGATCGATAAACAAGGCCGCCAGCGTGGTGCTCATGCGGGCGAAGCCGGGCTGCTGCGCCTGCGCCTCGCGCAGCGCCGCGCGGCAGCGCTCAATCGCTGCGTGCGTGTTCTCCGGCGTGAGTCGCGGCTGGTCGCGCAGATCGGCCAGCAGGGTGTCGCGCACCAGCTGCGCGGCGCGATCGCCGCCGGCGAGGCCCGCCACGCCGTCGCAGACCACAAAGCAGGCCTTCTCGTCGGTGATCTCCGCGCCGGTGCGGTCCTGGTTCTCATCGCGCAGCCCCTGCTGGCAGCGGCTGGCAAATACAATCTTCATGCGTCGTCCGTCCGGGTCTGCGAATCTTTATACTGGTTCACTTCCACATCATAAGCGTGCAGAAAGGCTTCGCCGAACAGGGTGTGGAAGTCATCTTCAATCTCGCCGGCGGTGCGCTGATAGCTACGCGTAAAATAGTCCCAGAGCGCGGCTTTTCGGGCGACGGAGAAGGGGAGTTTAGGCAGTACGCCCTCGCTGCGCGCCTGCTCTTCCAGGCGCTGCGGGTTAAACGACTGCAGCATGGCGGCGATAATGGCGCGAATGCCGGCGATCATGCCGAGCTGATGCGCCTGCAGATCCACCAGCGCGTCGCGCACCGCCTGCTCCGGCGGCATAAAGCCGGGCATCTGGCTCTGATACATCTGCATCAGCACGGTTTTGCCAGAGGGGAGGATCTTAAAGGGGTTGTTCGCCTCGTTGAGGATCATCGTCATGTCCGCCTTGACGCCGCGCTTGAGGATCTGGCGCGACGACAGCAGCGCCACGGTGCCCTGTGAGAAGAGGCTCAGCATCCGTCCCGTGACGCGCATCTGCTCTTCATCAATCGGCGTGGCGTGCCCGTTGTTCAGCCCCATGCCCTCCAGCAGCGCGGCGATCAGCTTCTCCTGATCCTGCATCGCGACGCCCGTCGCACGCGGCGACTCGCTCTGCTGCGGATCGATCGCCAGCCGTGCGTCGCTGTGGCGCGACAGCGGAGGGGGCGCGGAGAGGACGCTTCCCGCCGGTTCGACCTCAAGCATGCCCAGCGGATCCCCCTCCAGCTGCAGCTCGCTGACAAACAGCGCCAGCGGGTCATCTTTCGCCGCGTCGGCACGCGCCGGATCCTCTACGGCAAGCTGGTATTCGCCAATCTGCAGCGCGTCGCCATGGCGCAGCTGCACCTGCATTCCCCGCTCCAGCGCGACGCCGTTGTGTACCACTGCGGTTACGCTGCCCTGGCTGGTGAGGCGGCACTCCCCGTCGGCGGAAAGGTGCACCACCGCCTGCAAACGCGAAATGGCGCGCGATTCGTCCGGCAGCACCAGATCGTTATCCTGGCTACGGCCGATGGTGCCGCCGGGCGGCTGAAACGCCACGGTTTTTACCGGAACATCCGTATTGCACTGCACAATGGTAAATTGCATGAGTCATCCCGTGTCTGATGGGCAAACGCAAGGCCGTTATTCGAACATTGGCGGATAGAGGCCGTTACGTCCCGGCTGAGTACCTGCCGCCGGGTTAAAAAGAAGTAAAAACAGTTGCGCCGTCAGGTTGCCGCTGTGCTTGTGGGTCGCATGAGCGAAGCCGTCGCAGCGGTTGGTCCACCAGTAGCTGATATGCTGCTGGGGATCGAAGCGGTCCGCCACCTCGCGCCAGCTCAGCGTACAGGGCAGGTCGCTGAAGCCGATAACATCCATAATATCGGAACGCTGCTTCTCCGGCACCAGCAGCGGCGGCAGCGCCTGCATCTGCTGCTCCAGCTGCGCCGGGGGGATTTGAACCTGCACCGCCTGGTAGAGCGTGGCGCCTAAATCCTGAAACCAGTCGCCGGAAATTGCGAGCTGCGCCGGATGCCACTGGCTGAGCGGGAAGGTGCGCAGGGCTAGCAGCGGCCAGGCGCGGCCCACGCGATCGCAAGAGGGCATCAGGCAGCCCATCTGCACCTGCTGCACGCCCGGCGTGATCGGCAGAACGAAGTTCCACACCGGCGCCCGTAAAAACCAGCTGGTGGCCGCCTGCTCCTGATTGTGCCAGTGCATCAGCCCTTGCTGAAACCAGTGGGTCCAGGGCGCGATATGTTTCTCGCTCAACCGGTGGCGCAGAAAATCGCCGGTTGAAGGGAGCTTCCCGTACCAGCCGGGGGCGACGATCGCAGCCATACTCACCTCATCATTACTCGCTATGCGTGGTCAATCGCTGCGCGTCCGCCGCTGGCGTAACGGCCAGCGCGCTGCCTTCGCGACCCGCATTTTTAAGATTTTCCGCAAGCTTGCGCATCATCAGCGCATTGTCGCGCGCATAGGGCGAAGACTGAATCTGCTGATCCAGCAGCTGGCTGAGGTGCCAGTCAAGCTGCTGCAGATCGCGCGCGCTGACGTTCTCAGGCAGCGAGCGCTGCAAATTCTGCATCAGCCAGGCGCGTAAAAATTCGCCGTCGTAGTTGCGCGGCTGATAGAGCATCTGATAGGCGCGCAGCGCGTTGCGGCTGTATTCATTGTCGTCGCCCTTGTCGTTTCGCAGCAGGTTGGTGATCTGCTGCGCGACGCGCGGTAATAGCAAAGACTTTAGCGCATTTTGATAAAGCGCCCAGGCGGCATCGCTCACCTGGGTGCCGCGATAAAGCCCGGCGCGCATGGTAACTGGCGGATTATCCAGAGAAAAGTGGTCCGAAAGCGGCAGTTTAACCAGGTTGTTCAAAAAGGGAAGCAGATCAAAAATATTATCCGCCGGCTGATGGATCACCTGCTGGCTCTGGGTGGCGATAACCGGCACGCGCTCCGCCACCTGGCTGAGATAGCGCTGGTTCTGGAAAAAGCTAATCATCCAGAGCCCCGAAGCGATGGTGAGCGCGCCTGCCAGCACGCCGTAGCCAATCCAGTGGAACAGCTGGTTGCGGTGCTCCCAGTGGCGGTTACTGCCGGCGAGACCGCTCTCGCGGAACACCAGGTCGCTAAGCAGATCGCGAATAAAAAAGCTCTGTCCCTTGTTGCCGGGAATAGGGCTGTTGCGGTTGACGCTGTCCCAGGCGGCGATGGTCTGACCGCCCGCCTGCGGCAGCTGCAGCTTGCGGCTCAGCTCGCCCATAATGCGGTCGAAGGGCAGGCCTTCCTGCGTGCCGCTGGTAAAGAAGAGCCCGCGGGCGCTCCAGGCGATCGACTCCTGCTGGTCGGAGAAGACCACGTCAAGGTATTCGCTCAGCAGCGGGCGCAGCGAGGCGAACTCCTGCGGAAAGAGGAAACAGTCGGCGCGCTGGCTGAGATCGCGCTCCTGCGCCATCTTGTGACCCAGCTGCTGCAGCAGCTGCTGTTCGAGACGGTGGAACTGCTGATGAAAGCTGCGGTGCCAGTCATCTTTATGCGGCTTGCCCGGCTCCCAGGGAAAGGTAAAGCCCCAGACGGCGTCACGCTGGCGCTTCTCCAGCGCGCCGAAATAGCCCATAAAGCCTTTCAGCAGATCGGTTTTGGTTACCATCACATAGACCGGGAAGTGAATGCCGGTCTGCTGGTGCAGCTCCCTCAGGCGGTTGCGCATGGCGCTCGCCTGGGCATAGCGCGTCTCGGCCGACTCGCTCAGCAGATCCGCCACGCTGAGCGTCATGATCACGCCGTTGATCGGCTGGCGGGTGCGGTAGCGCTTCAGCAAATTGATAAAGCTGTTCCACTCGCTGGCGTCGCGCGCGCGCTGGCTCTCCTGCAGGGTATAGCGCCCGGCGGTGTCGATCAGCACCGCCTGGTCGGTAAACCACCAGTCGCAGTGGCGGGTGCCGCCTACGCCGCGGATGGCAGTCTTGCCGACGCTGTCGGTCAGCGGAAAGTCGAGACCGGCGTTGAGCAGCGCGGTGGTTTTGCCCGCGCCGGGCGCGCCGATCACCAGATACCACGGCAGCTGGTAGAGATAGCCCGACTGCATGCGCGCCAGCCAGCGGCTGTTGCTTTTGCGGCTGAAGGGCATGCGTTTTAGCTGCATCACCGCTTCGCTGAAGCGCTGGGTGAGCAGCTCTTCGGTCGCCTGACGGTCGGAGAGATCCTCCGCGCCCGCCTGCTGCAAATTAGTGAGCAGCTTGCTGTTGAACCAGGCGCGATAGAGCGAGGGGATAAACTGAAACAAAATCCAGATGAAAAAGAGCAGACCCACCGTCAGCTGGCGCGGCAGCGCCGGCTCCAGCGGCCGGGTTTCTCCCCAGCTCCAGAAGGGGCCGAGGATCCAGACGAGACAGCTCAGCGCCGTCACGCCAATAAAGCTCCACAGCAGACGATGGGTGAGAGCAGGGCGTAATGATGCGCGCATTACTGGGTTTCCTGATGATTACTGAGCGTTTCCGGCGCGGCGAACAGCGTAATTTCGACGCGGCGGTTGCGCGTGCGGTTTTCGTTGCTGTCGTTGGGCAGCAGCGGATCGCTGTCGCCGCGCCCTTCAGAGCGGATCGCATGGCCGTCGGCGAGCTGCGACTGCAGCAGCTGGGTCACGGCGCGGGCGCGGGCGAAAGAGAATTCATAGCTGGAGGCGAAGCGGCTGTTATCCACCGGACGATTGTCGGTAAAGACCGACACCAGCACCGTGCCTTTAACGTTCTTCATCGCCGTGGCGACGCGGGCCAGCAGCGCGCGACCCACCGGATTGATGGCGGTGCCCTGTTCGGCGAACAGCTTGTCAGCGGGGATAATCACCTTGCTGCCGAACGCGCCGTCGCTGACTTCGAGCTGACCGGCGGCGATAACGTCGTTGAGGCGCTGGCGCAGATCGAGCAGCGCCTGCGGCGAAGAGGGGCGGCGGCCGACGGTGATCTGCGGCAGCGGCGTCTGATAAATCGCGCGCAGCAGCGGTTCGGCGTCGTTGCCGAGCCGCCAGTTAAGGGCGCTGTAGAGCAGGCAGGCGAGCAGCGCGGCGACGGTGGCGCAGGCCCAGAGCGGGATCATCGGGCGCGAGATGCTGCTGACCAGCGGATGTACCTCGACCAGCGGCCTGGCGCTCTCGCTTTGCGGCTGGCGCGTTTCTTCGATCAGCTTCGCAAGGCGCTTGCGAATGGCGTCGCACTGCACCCGTCCGCTGTCGCTGCCGCGGTAGCGGCCTTCGTAGCCGAGCAGCAGGCAGTAGTGCACCACCTCCAGCAGCCAGAGGTGCTGGGCCGGACTCTGCGAAATGCGCGACAGCAGCTGGAAAAATTTTTCGCCGCCCCAGCTTTCGTTGTGGAAAGTGACCAGCATGCCGTTGCCGGACCAGACGCCGCGCGTGCCCCACGGGGTTTGCGCCGCCGCCTCGTCCAGCGCGCTGCACAGGCAGTAGCGCGCGCCGATAATCATCTCGAACGGCAGCCCGGCCTGTTTGCAGCGCTGCTCGAACTGGCGAATTTCATCGATCAGCGACTGACGCAGGCCGGCGGGGTCGTCGTGCGTGACCGCCTGGCGTAGCTGCACCACGGCGTTCAGCAGCGGCGCCGCAGCCTGAAGTAAAAGATTATCGTTGCCCGAGGCGTTTGCCTCTGCGGCCTGCGATTCTTGTGTCATTAACGGGGATTCTTCCAGACAAGAACAGATCCCTGAGTGGCGAGCTCAGGGATAACAAACTGGCAATATGCGCCGGATTTCATTATCAGTCTAAGATCCAGGTCGCGGTATCGTTGGTGCGACACGCCTTGCTGGCGCCGCCAACATCGACGCAGACCTGCTTATTCTTACCGCGCGGGCGCGGGCGATCGCTGCGCAGCGTCGCGTCGTAGCGGCTGCTCTCTACGCCCGCTTTCAGCGGAACATAGCCGATCAGCGGGCCGTCGGCCTGGTCGGCGATCGCCAGCCAGTGGTTTTCGACGCTGCCCAGCACCTCAAACGGCTTGCCGGTTTCAAGGTAACGTACCACTTTGCCGCCGTAGTCGGGCGTGGTCATCACCGAGGCGGCATAGAGCGCACGCCAGGTCTCATTCACCGGGGTAAATTCGGCAGGCGCGACCACCGCATGACGATGCACTAACTTAACGCCATTGACTTCGCTGGTGACCAGCGTGTCATCAGTGACCGGCGGGGGCGGCGCTTTGCAGCCCGCCAGGGTCAACGTCGCCAGCAGCATTAACGCAAGACTCTTTTTCACCATGTTCCTCGATTTCATCAGAGTAACTGCATAATACGCCGCCATCGTCATCCTGGTGACGACCTGCGCGCTGCATCATGCCTTCACAGCATCAGCTAAAAAAACAGACAAATTACATCAGGATAGTACTGCGACCAGTCTACCTAAGACTTTTGAGATTTCAAACTATTGCGCTGTCGCTAAAGTCATGCTAGCCGGGCAGGCGCGCGGCGCGCAAAAATGCCGAAAAACGTCGCTGGGCAGTTCAGTTAAACCCGTTTAACTAATGAATGACGTAACGCGATGAATTATGAAGCAGCTTATTTTGTCATGGGCCACCAGGAATAGGAAATTATTAAATTTTTTTAATTGCTTCCACTTTTTGCCACGTCGCCAGGCTCGGCTGGACGCCCGCTATTTTCAGAATATCCGGGTGAGGGGGATCGCCTTTTTTTTGTAAAGCGGCATGGCTTTTGCTTCGTATTGCCCAGACAAGGCGACTCTGAGTAAAAGGTGACCCCTATGACCGACGCGCTGGCATACCTCCAGGCATCGCGCGACAGCGACATCGCCAGCCTGCAACGGCTGCTGCACACCGGCCAGCTGATTGCGGCGCTGAGCGAGCTGATCCACCAGCTGCAGCGCGAGCGCGGCGCCAGCAATATCTGGATCTGTTCGCAGGGGCGGCTGTTTAGCCAGGAGCGCCTGGCGCGCGAGGGTGAGGTAGGCGAGGCGATCCGGCGCTTTACCCGGGCGCTGCCGCCCGCGGCGGCCCATCCCGGCGACAGCCGCTTCTGCAATTTGATCGCCGCCGCGCTGCAGGCGCTGGCGGCGCTGCCGGGGCTGCGCACGCAGATGCTGGCGGGCGAGCGCGATCAGGCGCAGGCGATGCAGGCGTTCAACGAGGTGATCCGCACCCTGCTGACCCTGGTATTTGAGGCGGCGGATACCGCCAGCCATCCCGATATCTCCCGCGCGCTGATTGCGCTGTTCAGCTTTATGCAGGGCAAAGAGCTGGCAGGGCAGGAGCGCGCCACCGGATCGGCCGGCTTCGCCGCCGGCCGCTTCAGCGAAGAGCAGCGTCAGCGTATGGTGGCGCTGATCGCGGCGCAGGAGCAGAGTTTTGCCACCTTCAGCCAGTTCGCCGACGCCGACGCGCTGGCCCGCTGGCGTCCGCTGGCCTCCGCCAGCCGCGAGGTAGAGCGGCTGCGTCGCATCGCCTGCACCCTCGGCCAGGCGGAAGAGTCAGGCACCCTGCGCTGGTTCTCGCTGCTCAGCGCCCGCATCGATCAGATGAAAACGCTGGAGGATCACCTTACCGCCACGCTGATGACGCGCTGTCGCCAGGCGATTCAGACCGCGCAGAGCGAAGCCGCCCAGCCGGTCCCGGCGGCGGACCAGAGCTTTAGCCTCTATATCGCCGGCGCCGACTGGCTGCCGGAGGATCAGACCCGCCTGCACAGCGACGGGCTGGCGCATCAGCTTGGCCGCTCGGTGCTGTCGCTGGTGCGCGAGCAGGCGCAGCGTCTGCAGCGCCAGGCGGATGAGCTGGCGACCATGCGCGCCACCTTAGAGGAGCGGCGAACTATCGATCAGGCGAAGGCCTGGCTGATGCAGCAGCACGGCTACGACGAGCCGGCGGCGTGGCAGGCGCTGCGCAAAAGCGCCATGAACCAGAATAAACGCATTATTGATATCGCCCAGGCGGTACTGGCGGTGGCCGCGATGACGCAGCCCCCCGCGCAGCCGTAAGGGGCAGCTACCTCTGCAGAGGTAGATGCACAACCGCTGTGCGCAGGCCGCGTTAACAAAGTGCATCCCTCTGGCCTGGCCGCGCCGGGAGCCGCGGCGCGGCGGGTTCATTAACCTGGCACGCTCCTTGCTGGACTTACAGGGTATTCGCACTTCTTTCGCCAACGGCGGCGAAACAGTGCTTTGGATAAAGGCGTCCATCCGCATGCGCAGGCATGTCGGTCGGACGCCTTTTTTTATTCCCTTTTTTCAGGAAGCGAGCGATGAGCCACTCCTCTTTTTCCGCCTCACGGCGCAAGTTGTTACTCGCCGGCGCCGCTGTCGGCGGCGCATATCTGCTGCCAGGGCTGCGTAACGCCGTCTGGGCCGCCGGTTCCGACGCGCCGGAGAAGGCGAGCCTGCGCGTCGGGTTTATTCCGCTGACCGACTGCGCGCCGGTGGTGATGGCGGCGGTCAAGGGCTTCGATAAAAAGTACGGCCTGACGCTGCAGCCGAGCAAAGAGGCGAGCTGGGCGGCAGTACGCGACAAGCTCACCGCCGGCGAGCTGGACGCCGCCCATGCGCTCTACGGCATGATCTACGGCCTGCAGCTGGGCGTGGCGGGGCCGCAGCACGACATGGCCAACCTGATGACCCTTAACAACAACGGCCAGGCGATTACGCTCTCCAGCCAGCTGAAAGCGCAGGGCGTCACCGACGCCGCCAGCCTGAAGCAGGCGGTCGCGGCGCAGCCAAAAGGCACCTTTAGCTTCGCCCACACCTTTCCAACCAGCACCCACGCGATGTGGCTCTACTACTGGCTCGCCGAGGCGGGCATTCATCCGTTTAACGACGTTCGCACCCTTGTCGTGCCGCCGCCGCAGATGGTGATGAATATGAAGATCGGCAATATGAGCGGCTTCTGCGTCGGCGAGCCGTGGAACCAGCGCGCCATCAGCGACAACATCGGCTTTACCGCCGCGACCTCGCAGCAGATCTGGCCCGATCACCCGGAGAAGATCCTCGCCACCCGCGCCGAGTGGGTGAAAAGCAATCCCAACAGCGCCCGCGCGCTTACCGCCGCGGTGCTGGAGGCGGCGCGCTGGATCGACGCCTCTGACGATAACCGCCGTGAAACCGCGGCGGTGCTGGCGCAGCGCGCCTGGATCAATACCCGAGTCGAGACGCTGGAAGGGCGGATGCTCGGTCAGTACCAGAACGGCCTCGGCAAAAGCTGGCAGGACGCGCATCCGATGCGCTTTTTCCGCGACGGCGCGGTGAGCTTTCCCTGGCTCTCCGACGGCATGTGGTTCCTGACGCAGCTGAAGCGCTGGGGCATGCTCAGCGCCGATCCCGACTATCTGGCGGTGGCGCGCCAGGTTAACCGCATCGATATCTACAAACAGGCGGCCAGCGCCGTCGGCAACGTTGCGCTGCCGCAAAGCGAGCTGCGCAGCAGCACCCTGATGGACGGCAAGGTATGGGACGGCACGCATCCCGCCGCTTACGCCGCCAGCTTCGCCCTGAAACGCTAAGAGAGGCAGAAATGAAAAAAGTCGCGCAGATCAGCGCCCCGGCGGCGGTCGAACCCGGCACCGTTATCACCCTGAATCTGAAACCGAAAAGCGCGGCCCGCCCGGCGCGCCTGCGTCCGCTGATGCAGCGCCTTATTCCGGCGCTGTGCGGCCTGCTGCTGATGCTGCTGGTGTGGCAGATCGCCGCGCTGTGGAGCAGCGGCTTTCCCACGCCCTACGCCACCTGGCAGGCGGCGCTGACGCTGTTCGCCGCTCCCTTCTATAACGCCGGACCAAACGATCAGGGCATCGGCTGGAACGTGCTCGCCTCGCTGCAGCGCGTCGCCGTCGGCTTCGGCCTGGCGGCGCTGGTGGGCATTCCCGCTGGCTTTCTGATCGGGCGCTTTACCTTTGTGTCGCGCATGTTCAGCCCGATTATCGCGCTGCTGCGCCCGGTCAGCCCGCTCGCCTGGCTGCCTATCGGCCTGCTGCTGTTTCAGCGCGCCGAACCCGCCTCCAGCTGGACCATTTTTATCTGCTCTGTCTGGCCGATGGTAATCAACACCGCCGAAGGGGTGCAGCGCATCCCACAGGACTACCTCAACGTGGCGCGCGTGCTGCAGCTTTCCGAGTGGACGATCCTGCGCCGCATCCTGTTTCCCGCCGTGCTGCCAGCGGTGCTTACCGGCGTGCGGCTCTCCATCGGCATCGCCTGGCTGGTGATCGTCGCCGCCGAAATGCTTACCGGCGGGCTCGGCATCGGCTTCTGGATCTGGAACGAGTGGAACAACCTTAACGTCGAGAACATCCTCATCGCCATTCTGCTTATCGGCGTGGTGGGCCTGCTGCTGGAGCAGGGCCTGATGCTGCTGGCGCGTCGTTTTAGCTGGGATAAATAAGGAGTCGCTATGTCACCGATTATTCGCGTTCAGCAGGTCAGCCAGCGTTTCACCACGGCGGGCGGCGACTTTCTCGCCCTGGACAACGTCTCGTTCGATATTCACGAAGGGGAAACCCTTAGCCTGATTGGCCACTCCGGCTGCGGCAAATCGACGCTGCTCAACCTGATCGCCGGGCTGAGCGCGCCGAGCAGCGGCGTGCTGCTGTGCGACAACCGCGAAATCGCCGGGCCAGGCCCGGAGCGCGCGGTGGTGTTTCAGAACCACTCGCTGCTGCCCTGGCTGACTGCCTGGCAGAACGTCGAGCTGGCGGTGCGCCAGGTCTTTAAGGGACGCATGAGCAAGGCGGAGATGGGCGAGTGGGTAGAGCACAACCTCAATCGCGTGCAGATGAGCCATGCGATGCACAAGCGTCCCGGCGAGATATCGGGCGGCATGAAGCAGCGCGTCGGCATTGCGCGCGCGCTGGCGATGAAGCCGCGCGTGCTGCTGCTCGACGAGCCGTTCGGCGCGCTCGATGCGCTGACGCGCGCCCACTTGCAGGATAGCGTGATGCGCATCCAGCAGGAGCTGAACACCACCATCGTGCTGATCACCCACGACGTCGACGAGGCGGTGCTGCTCTCCGACCGGGTGCTGATGATGACCAACGGCCCGGCGGCGAAAGTGGGCGAGATCCTCGCCGTCGATCTCCCCAGGCCGCGATCGCGGGTGGCGCTGGCGGACGACGCGCGCTATCACCAGCTGCGCCAGCAGATCCTGCACTTTCTTTATGAAAAACAGACCGCAGCCTGAGGAGCGGCATATGAAGCAACGGCTGCTGGTGGTGGGCAACGGTATGGCGGGGATGCGCATGGTTGAGTGCCTGCTGCGGCTCGCCCCGGATCGCTACGCCATTACGGTGATCGGGCGTGAGCCGCACGGCAATTATAACCGCGTGCTGCTGTCGCCGGTGCTGGCGGGCGAGACATCCTTTGAAGAAACGCTGATCCACACGCCGGCGTGGTATCAGCAACAGGGCGTCACGCTGCTGGCGGGCGAAACGGTGCAGCGCGTCGACCTTGCGGCGCGGCGGCTGGAAACCGACCGCCGCGCGCTGCAGTGGGATCGGCTGGTGTTCGCCACCGGATCGCGCCCGCGGCTGCCCGCTATACCCGGCATTGACCGGCCGCAGGTCTGTGGCTTTCGCACCAGGGCGGACGTCGACGCGCTGCTGGCCGGGAAGGGGCCGGTGGTGGTGCTGGGCGGCGGCTTCCTCGGCATTGAGGCCGCCGCCGCGCTGTGCGCCAGGGGGCGCGAGGTCACGCTGCTGCACCCTAAGCGCTGGCTGCTGGATCGCCAGCTGGATGCCCAGGCGGGCGCGCTGCTGGAGGCGCAGCTGCGTTCACGCGGGCTACGGGTAGCGCTTAACAGCGGGCTGGCGGCAGTGACGGAAAGCGGCGTACTGCTCGCCGACGGCCGTGCGCTGCCGGCCGCGCAGGTGGTGATCGCCATCGGTATTGAGCCGGAGATCGCCGTTGCGGCGGCGGCGGGCGTCCCCTGTGGGCGCGGCATCCTGGTGAATCGCCAGCTGCGTAGCGCAGTGCCCGGCGTCTACGCGCTCGGCGAGTGCTGCGAAATCGACGGCGAAACCTTCGGCCTGGCGGCGCCCGGTCAGGCGCAGGCGGCGGTGCTGGCGGCGCAGCTGGCCGGGCAGCCGGCTGCGGATTTTCACCATCAGGAAAGCGGCACCCGCCTCAAGGTCAGCGGCATTTCGCTGTTCAGCTGCGGGGATATTCGCGAGGCGGAGAGCTGCATCAGCTTCGACCCGCTCTCTGGCGACTACCGCCGTCTGTTTTTGCGCGACGGCCGCCTGACAGGGGTGCTGCTCTACGGCGACTGTCGGCAGGCCGCGCCGCTGCTGGCAAAGCTGCAGGCGGGCGAACCCGCCGCGCTGCACACCCTTTTTGACACTCCACCCGAATCGCAGCCGCAGGCTGCAGGAAGCCCGATGATGAGTAAACCGGTATTAGCCGTGGTCGGTCACGGCATGGTTAGCCACTATTTCCTCGAACAGCTGGTGGCGCGCGCGCTGCACCAGCGCTATCACATCGTGGTCTACGGCGAAGAGCGGCTGCCCGCCTATGATCGCGTCCATCTCTCATCCTGGTTCGAGGGCAAAAGCGCCGCCGACCTGTCGCTGGTCGGCGAGGATTTCTTTGCGGCGCACGGTATCGAGCTGCGCAGCAGCTGTCGGGTGGTCGCCATCGATCGCCAGCAGCGCAGCCTGCGCGACAGCCGCGGCGACGAGCTGGCGTGGGATAAGCTGGTGCTCGCCACCGGCTCGCGTCCTTTTGTGCCGCCCATTCCCGGCCATGACGACGCCCGCTGCTTCGTCTACCGCACGCTGGACGATCTCGACGCCATCGCCGCCTGCGCGCGCCGCAGCCAGCGCGGGGTGGTGATCGGCGGCGGCCTGCTGGGGCTGGAGGCGGCCAATGCGCTGCGTCAGCTCGGGCTGGAGACCCATGTGGTTGAGTTCGCGCCGCGCCTGATGGGGGTACAGCTCGACGAGGGCGGCGCGCAGATGCTGCGGCGTAAAATTGAGGCGCTCGGCGTGCAGGTACATACTGCGAAGGAGACGCAAACCCTTGCGCGCGAAGCGGACGGCAGCCTGACGCTGCAGTTTGCCGACGGCGAGAGGCTCAACACCGATATGGTGCTCTTTTCGGTGGGTATTCGTCCGCGCGACGAGCTGGCACGGGAGGCGGGGCTGAGCCTGGGGGCGCGCGGCGGCATCGCTATTAACGATCGCTGCCAGACCAGCGACGAGGCGGTGTTTGCCATCGGCGAATGCGCGCTGTGGAACGGGCAGATCTTCGGCCTGGTGGCGCCCGGCTATCAGATGGCGCGGGTGCTGGCCGGACAGCTCGCCGGCGAGGCCAGCACCTTCAGCGGCGCGGATATGAGCACGAAACTCAAGCTGCTCGGCGTTGAGGTCGCCTCGTTCGGCGACGCGCACGGCCGCACGCCGGGCAGCCAGAGCCTCTACTGGACCGACGAGCCGAAGGGGATTTACAGAAAGATCGTGGTGTGCGGCGAGGGCAAAACCCTGCTGGGGGGCGTGCTGGTGGGAGACAGCAGCGACTACAGCACGCTGCTGCAGATGATGCTTAACCAGATGGCGCTGCCCGCCGCGCCGGAGAGCCTGATCCTGCCCGCACTGGCGGCATCGCCGGGCCGGGCATCGGGCGTGGCGGCCCTGCCGGAAAGCGCGCAGGTCTGCTCCTGCCACAGCGTCAGCAAGGGCGATATCTGCGCCGCGGTGCAGGCGGGCTGCGGCGATATGGCGGCAGTGAAGCAGTGTACCCGCGCGGCCACCGGCTGCGGCGGCTGTTCGGCGCTGGTAAAGCAGGTGATGGAGCACCAGCTGGCGAATCTGGGTGTCGTGGTAAAAAAAGATATCTGCGAGCACTTCCCCTGGTCACGCCAGGAGCTTTATCACCTGATGCGCGTCGGCGAGCTGAAAAGCTGGGAGGCGCTGCTGGCGGCGCACGGGCGCGGCCACGGCTGCGAGGTGTGCAAACCGCTGGCGGCGTCGCTGCTCGCCTCCTGCTGGAACGACTACCTGCTGAAGCCGGCGCACCTGCCGCTGCAGGAGACCAACGATCGCTACTTCGCCAATATCCAGAAAGATGGCAGCTACTCGGTGGTGCCGCGCGTGGCGGGCGGTGAGATCACCCCGCAGGGGCTGATCGCCATCGGCGAGGTGGCGGCGCGCTACGATCTCTACACCAAAATTACGGGCGGCCAGCGTATCGATCTTTTCGGCGCGCGGCTCGATCAGCTGCCCGCTATCTGGGAGGCGCTGCTGGCGGCGGGCTTTGAGACCGGCCACGCCTACGGCAAATCGCTGCGCACGGTGAAGTCCTGCGTCGGCTCCAGCTGGTGCCGCTACGGCGTGCAGGATTCGACCGCCTTCGCCATCGCGCTGGAGCACCGTTACAAAGGGCTGCGCGCGCCGCACAAGATCAAAATGGCGGTGTCGGGCTGCACCCGCGAGTGCGCCGAGGCGCAGAGCAAAGATATCGGCGTTATCGCCACCGAGAAAGGCTGGAATCTTTACGTCTGCGGCAACGGCGGCATGAAGCCGCGCCACGCCGATCTCTTCGCCAGCGATCTCGACGACGAGACGCTGATCCGCTACGTCGACCGCATCCTGATGTTCTACGTGCGCACCGCCGACCGGCTGCAGCGCACCAGCGTCTGGATGGATAACCTTGAAGGGGGGCTTGACTACCTGCGCCAGGTGGTAATCGAGGACAGCCTCGACATTGCGGCGACGCTGGAGGCGGAGATGCAGCGCGTGGTCGACAGCTACCAGTGCGAATGGCGAACCACGCTGGCGGATCCCTCGCGGCGCGCGCTCTTTACCACCGCCGTTAACGGCGACGGGCCGGACGAGACGCCGCCTTACCATCGGGTGCGCGACCAGCGTCAGCCCGCAACGCAGGCGCGTATCCCGCTGCGCGAGCTGCCCGCCGAGCCCTGGAGCGCGCTGTGCGATCTTGCGGCGGTGCCGCCGCAGGCGGGCATCGGCGCGCGTCTCGGCAGCGAGCGCATTGCGCTGTTCCGCTTCGGCGACGCCCTCTATGCGCTGGAGGATCGCGAGCCGGGCAGCGAGGTCAGCGTGCTGTCGCGCGGCATCCTCGGCGACGTGGCGGGGGAGCCGGTGGTGATCTCGCCGCTCTATAAACAGCGCGTGCGGCTGCGCGACGGGCAGAGCCTCGACGATCCACAGCAGCGGCTGCGCTGCTGGCCGGTGAAGCTGGAAGCGGGGCAGATCTGGGTGGCGAACCGGCCGCTGAACCTGATGGCGGAAGCCTCATGAAGAGCACCTGTCCCTACTGCGGCGTCGGCTGCGGCGTCAGCGTGAGCGCCAGCGGCGTCGTCACCGGCGACCCCAGCCATCCGGCCAGCCACGGTCGCCTGTGCGTGAAAGGCGCGGCGCTGGGCGACACCCTGCATGCCAGCGGGCGGCTGTTGCGGGCGCGGGTCGACGGCGAACCGGTAGCGCTGGAGAGGGCGCTGGAGAGTGCCGCCGCGCGACTGCGCGCCATTATTGACCGGCACGGCCCGGAGGCGGTGGCGATCTACGCCTCCGGCCAGCTGCTCACCGAGGACTATTACGTCGCCAATAAGCTGATGAAGGGATATATCGGCGCGGCCAATATCGATACCAATTCGCGGCTCTGCATGGCCTCGGCGGTGGTGGGCTACAAGCGCGCCTTTGGCGCCGACGCGGTGCCCTGCTGCTATGCCGATTTCGCCGAGGCGGATCTGGTAGTGCTGGTGGGGTCCAACGCCGCCTGGACGCATCCGGTGGCTTATCAGCAGCTGGTGCAGGCGAAGCAGCAGCGCCCGGCGATGCGGGTGGTGGTGATCGATCCGCGCCGCACCGCGAGCGCCGATCTGGCGGATCTGCATCTGCCGCTGCGGCCGGGCAGCGACGGCGCACTGTACGCTGGCCTGCTCAACTGGCTGGCGCAGCATAGCGGCATCGACAGCAGCATGCTGCCCCACCTGAACGGCGTAGAGGAGACGCTGGCGGCGGCGCAGCCCTGGACGCTGGCGCGCACGGCGGCGGCCTGCGAGCTGGATAGCGATCTGCTGACGCAGTTCTACCAGCTCTTTAGCGGCAGCGATCGCGTACTGACGCTCTGGTGCATGGGCATTAACCAGTCGGTCGCCGGCAGCGACCATAATAACGCCATTCTTAACGTCCATCTGCTGAGCGGCAAGCTGGGCCGCGCGGGCTGCGGCCCCTTTTCGCTGACCGGGCAGCCTAACGCCATGGGCGGACGCGAAGTGGGCGGACTGGCGAACCAGCTGGCGGCGCATATGGGCTTCAGCGACGCCGAGTGCGACCGGCTGCAGCGCTTCTGGCGCAGCCCGACGGTGGCGCGGCGGCCAGGCCTTACCGCCGTGGCGCTGTTCGAGGCGGTGGCGCGCGGCGAGGTAAAGGCGGTGTGGATCCTCGGCACCAACCCGGCGGCGTCAATGCCGGAAGGCAACCGCGTGGCGCAGGCGCTGGCGAGCTGTCCGCTGGTGATCGTCTCCGACGTGATGGCGCAGACCGACACCACGGCGTTCGCCGATATTCTGCTGCCCGCGCTCGGCTGGGGCGAAAAAAACGGCACCGTTACCAACTCCGAGCGGCGCATCTCGCGCCAGCGCGCCTTTGTGCCGCCGCCCGGCGAGGCGAAGCCAGACTGGTGGCTGCTGGCGCAGGTGGCGCAGCGGCTCGGCTTTGGCGACGCCTTCGCCTGGCAGCATCCGGCGGAGATTTTTCGCGAGCACGCTGCGCTCTCCGGCTTTGAAAACCAGGGCCAGCGCGCTTTCGACATCAGCGCTCTGGCGCAGCTCAGCGATGAGAGCTGGGATCGGCTGAAGCCGGTACAGTGGCCGGTCAACGCGCGCTTTCCCCACGGCTGTGCCCGGCTGTTTGGCGATCGCCGCTTTTTCCATGCCGACGGCAAGGCGCGGCTGCTGCCCTGCGCCGCGCCGCTGGCGCTGGCGGCTGACGAAGCCTGTCCGCTGCTGATGAACAGCGGACGCATCCGCGATCAGTGGCACACCATGACGCGCACTGGCGCGGTGCCGCGTCTGATGCAGCATATCGACGAGCCCTTTATCGCGCTGCATCCGGTGACGGCGCAGCGCTGGGGCCTCGCCGACGGCGACCTGGCGCGGGTGCAGTCGACGCGCGGCTGGATGGTGGCGCGGGTGCGGATCGACAGCGGCATGCGGCCTGACGAGCTGTTTGCGCCGATGCACTGGAACCGCCAGTTCGCCCTGCAGAGCAGCGTCGGCGCGCTGGTGACGGCGCGCTGCTGTCCCGCGTCGGGCCAGCCGGCGCTGAAGCAGACGGCGGTGCGTCTCCAGCCGCTGCGCACCGACTGGCAGGGCTGGCTGTGGCAGCGCGATATCCACCCACCCGCCGGGCTGCGCTACTGGGCACGCGCGCCGCAGGCAGGCGCGCAGCGGCTGACGCTGGCGGGCGATGGCGCCGCCAGCGACTGGGCGCAGGCGCAGCTGGCGACGCAGAACATGCAGCTGCAGCAGGCGACGGGTGCCGCGGGTGAGTACCGGCTGCTGGCGTGGCGCGAAGGCGAGCTGCAGCTGGCATTCTACGCCGCGCCGCGTCTGCCGACGCTTGACCAGGGGCTGATTAGCGCTGCTTTCTGCGCGCCGCCCGCCGACGCCGCCGGACGCTTTGCGCTGCTGGCGGGCTGCAGCGCACAGGGCAACGACGCGGGGCGCATCATCTGCAGCTGTTTCGGCGTCGGCGAAACGGCGATCCGCCGGGCGATAGAGGAGGGCTGCGACTCGCCTGCGGCGCTGGGGGCCGCGCTGAAGTGCGGCACCAACTGCGGCTCCTGCATTCCTGAACTTAAACAACTGCTACTCACGCCTGCAACGGCGTAACGGAGAGGCCTGTGACCCACGCAATTGATTCACTGAACAAACTGCTGTCCACCGGCGACCGGGAGGGCCGCGTCTGGCTGGTTGGCGCAGGCCCGGGCGACGTTGAGCTACTGACGGTCAAAGCGCTGCGGCTGCTGCATCAGGCGGAGGTGGTGGTGTATGACCGGCTGGTGAGCGAAGCGGTCATGGCGGAGGTGCCGGCCTCGGCGCTCTGCATCGACGTTGGCAAGCAGCCCGGCCGCCACGGCCTGAAGCAGGGCGAGATCAACCAGCTGCTGGCGGATCTGGCGCGCGGCGGCCGCGAGGTGGTGCGGCTGAAGGGTGGCGATCCCTTTATTTTCGGGCGCGGCGGCGAAGAGCTGGCGTTTCTGCAGCAGGCGCAGGTGCGCTGCGAGGTGGTGCCGGGGATAACCGCCGCCGTGGGCTGCGCCGCCGCCAGCAACATTCCGCTGACGCACCGCGACTGCGCGCAGTCGCTGCGCCTTATCACCGGCCACGGCAGGCTGGGCGAGCCGCAGCTGGCGGATCGCAGCTATGGCGACCCGCGCGAAACCCTGGTGTTCTATATGGGGCTGCGCTGGAGCGCCTCGATCGCCGCCCAGCTGCAGGCGCAGGGCCGCGCAGGGGAGACGCCGGTGGCGATCGTCGAGAACGGCACGCGCGCGGATCAGCGGGTGCTGATCACGTCGCTGGCCGGGCTGGCGCAGACGGTGGCGCAGCAGCAGCCGGTTTCACCCTCGCTGCTGATCGTCGGTGAGGTGGTGCGCTACGCGACGGCGGCGCAGCAGGCCGCCGCCGCGCAGGCTTAAACCGCACGCCGCTGCGCCTGCGGCAGCGAGGCTACCAGCACGTTAACGCCGAGCGCCTCAAAGGCGGCAATCTGCGCCGCGCTGATGCCGTCGTCGGTGATCAGATAGTGAATATGGCTCCAGTCGCAGGGCAGCGCGAACATCGACACCTTGTCGATTTTGCTTGAGTCCGCCACCACATAAACCGTGCTGGCGGAGTTGATCATCGCCATCTTCACCTTGATATCGGTTTCGCTGGGAAAGCTGAGGCCGAGGCGCGGTGAGATGCAGGCGGTGGCGAGAAACAGCTTCTGCGCCAGCACGTTTTCAAAGAAGCTCGCCGCCTTTTCGCCGGAGGTGGAGAGCGTCGGGAATTTAAAGGTGCCTCCGGTAAGCAGAATGTTGATGCCCGGCTCGCCGCCCAGCTTGAGGGCGATATTCACTGCCGTGGTCACCACCGACAGGCGGCGGATATGACCGATCGCCTCGGCGATGGCGGTGGTGGTGGTGCCCGAATCGAAAATCACCGTGTCGCCGTTTTCGATATGCTGCGCCGCCAGCCGGCCAATCGCCTCTTTTTCCTCCAGATGGGTCTGCCGCTCCAGCAGCAGCGCGCCGGTGTTCTGCTTGCCGGTCATCAGGGTCGCGCCGCCGTGATAGCGCTGCACAAAGCCCTGCTTTTGCAGCATTCTCAGGTCGGTGCGGATGGTCGCCTCCGTCAGGCCGAACGCCTCCGTCAGCGCCTTTACCGTCACCGTGCCGTCTTCGCGGATCATCTCCAGAATCTTTTCGCGGCGCTGCTGCATATCGGCAAGCTGCTCACTTTTGCTTTTCAATCGAAACGCTCCCTCTTCTCAATCACGGTTATATCCGGCGAACTGATGCCTGTCGCTGAGTTTACCCCGCACTTTTGGCGAATGCGAGGTAGCCTGCTGCGCCATTTGTTTTCGAACGAAAATGTATTTCGCCCATCTCTTTGAAAGTGCAGGGTTCGCTTAGCGCCTTTATCCATGCCTGTTAGCGGCTGTTTACGCTATATCACGGGAAAACAAGGGGATAAAAATAATTTCTGTCAGGTGTATGAAATTTGATCTCACCCACATACCATTGCGTTTCGATAGCTTATATTTTTGTTCGAAAATCAATTATCCCGTAAGCCCGGAAAAAATCCGTTTTTAACTGGAGCGGCCGCCGGCAACGATACAAGTGAGGAACAGATGAGCAGCGAATATGACGTAAATCTGCGCTACGGCGTCGACAGCACGATGGATCTTGGCGGCAAGGTGGCGGTGGTGACCGGCGGGCTTGGCGGCATCGCCATGGCGAGCAACGAGATGCTGCTGGCGAAAGGGGCGCGGCTGGCGCTGCTCTATCCTCCTTTCGAAGCGGACAAGGTCGCCAGCCTGCGCGACGCCTTCGACGCCGACAGCGTGCAGTTTGTGCAGTGCGACGTCACCGATCCTGGCTCGGTGGAGAGGGCGTTTAACGAGGTGGCGCAGCACTATGGCCAGATCGATATTCTGGTTAACTGCGCTGGCTACGTGATGCTGCAGCCGGTGCTGGAAACCGATTTTGCCGAATGGCAGAAGCAGATTGCCGTCAACCTGACCGGGCCGTTTCTCTGCGCCCAGGCGGCGGGACGGCGGATGATCGCCGCGGGCAACGGCGGCAAGATTATCAATATCGCCTCGCAGGCCGCCTCCATCGCCATCGACAACCACGTCGCCTACACCTCCGCGAAGGCGGGGCTGCTCGGCATGACCAAAGTGATGGCGAAGGAGTTCGCACCGCACCGCATCAACGTCAATACCCTGTCGCCCACCGTGGTGCTGACGCCGATGGGCGAAAAGGCCTGGCGCGGCGAAAAGGGCGAACAGATGAAAAAGCTGATCCCCTTAGGCCGCTTCGCCTATACCGACGAAATCGCCGCCGCCGTGCTCTTTTTCGCCAGCAACGGCAGCGACATGATTACCGGCGCCGATCTGATGATCGATGGCGGTTTCACTATCTGGTAATGCAGCACCAGCCTGACGCCTCACCACCCTATAAACAGAAGAGAGAATATCGCCATGAAAATCCGCTCCCTGCTGTGCAGCGCTATCGCCGCCGGCCTCTTCTCCAGCGCCGGCTTCGCGGCGGAGAAAGGCACCATTATGATCCTCGTTAACTCGCTGGATAATCCCTATTACGCCTCGGAAGCCAAAGGCGCCAACCTCAAGGCGCAAGCGCTGGGCTACAAAACCTCGGTGCTGTCGCACGGCGAAGATGTGAAGAAGCAGAGCGAGCTGATCGACGCTGCCATCGGCAAAAAAGTGCAGGGCATCATTCTCGATAACGCCGACTCCACCGCCAGCGTCGCGGCGATTAAAAAGGCCAAAGACGCCGGTATCCCGGTGGTGCTGATCAACCGTGAAATCCCGGTAGACGACGTGGCGCTGGAGCAGATCACCCATAACAACTTCCAGGCCAGTTCCGACGTGGCCACCGTGTTCGTCGAGAAGATGGGCGAGAAGGGCAAATATGCCGAGCTGACCTGCAACCTGGCTGACAACAACTGCGTAACGCGATCGAAATCCTTCCATCAGGTGCTGGACCAGTACCCCGATATGCAGAGCGTGGCGCGCCAGGATGCGAAAGGTACCCTGATCGACGGCAAGCGCATTATGGACAGCATTCTGCAGGCGCATCCCGATGTGAAAGGGGTGATCTGCGGCAACGGGCCGGTGGCGCTGGGCGCCATCGCCGCCCTGAAGGCGGCGGGCCGCGACGACGTGACCGTGGTGGGCATCGACGGCAGCAACGACGAGCGCGACGCGGTGAAGGCGGGCACGCTGAAAGCCACGGTGATGCTGCAGGCGCAGGCGATCGCCGCGCAGGGCGTCACCGATCTGGATAACTTTATTCAGAAGGGCGTTAAGCCGGCGAAGCAGCGCGTGATGTTCCGCGGCATCCTGATTACGCCGGACAACGCCAGCGGCGTGCAGGACTTCAACTTTAAGTCGTAACCCCTCGCAGCGGCGCCCGTTGCAGACGGGCGTCAGGAGAACCCCATGGAAAGACGACTCTGGCTTCTGCTTCCTCTGGTTGTGCTCAGCGGGTGCCGCATTGTGTCGCAGCAGGAGCTGGCGGATCTGAAAAATCCGCCTAATCCGAAGATGGCCAATATCGACCGGACCTGGCGCGAACAGCTGGTGCCACAGGTGCAGCGCGACGCGAAACCGGCAGACGAACTGCTGAAGGCGCTGCAGGCGGCGAAAGATTTCGACAGCGCCTGCAGCACGCTGGGCTACCGCAGCCAGGCGGAGAACCCCTGCGTGTTCAGCGTCAGCCTCAGCGGCGAGGTAACAGCGGTCAATACCACCTCGCGCAGCGGCCGTATGACGGTGAAACAGGCTTCTGGCACCACCGTCACGGTGCAAACCGGGCCGATTATTCCCGGCACCGCGCTGCGCGACGCCTATAAAGGGGCAAGCTATCAGGACTTTAACGACCAGGTGCTGTTTGGCGACTACGGCCGCGCCATCAATCAGCAGGCCTCCAGCATGATGACCGCCTTTAAGCCGAAAGTGGGCGACAAGGTGCAGCTGACGGGCGTATTCAGCAGCTGGGATGTGCCGCAGCAGATCCCGAACGTGACGCCTGTCGCCATCGCGCGGCAGTAAGGAGCGGCTATGCAGCATTCACAAGCAGAGGCGGCCAGCGAGGTGATTATCGAGACGCGCGGCCTGTCGCGCATCTATCCCGGCGTCACCGCCCTCGATCAGGTCAACTACCGCGTCTATCGCAATAAGGTCAACGTGCTGATCGGCGAAAACGGCGCGGGCAAATCCACCATGATGAAGATGCTGGCGGGGGTTGAGACCCCCTCCAGCGGCGAAATCCTGCTCGACGGCCAGCCGGTATCGCTCTCCTCAACGCAGCAGGCGGAAAAACAGGGCATCAGCATTATCTTTCAGGAGCTGAACCTTTTTCCCAATATGAACGTGATGGACAACATCTTTATCGCCAACGAGTTCTTTCAGCGCGGGGTGATTAACGAAAAGTATCAGTATGCGCTGGCGAAGTCGCTGCTGGAGCGGCTGGAGCTGGATGTGGATCCCTGGGCGCCGCTGGGCGAGCTGGGTATTGGCCATCAGCAGCTGGTGGAGATTGCGCGGGCGCTTTCCAAAGATACGCGGGTGCTGATTATGGATGAGCCGACCAGCGCGCTCAGCCAGTCAGAGGTCAGGGTGCTGTTCAACGTCATCGAGCAGCTGAAGCGGCGCGGCGTCACCATTATCTATATCTCGCACCGGCTGGAGGAGCTGATGGAGATTGGCGATCACATCACCATTTTCCGCGACGGCCGCTTTATCAGCGAGCGCGAGGTGCGCGATGCCAGCGTGCCCTGGATTATTGAACAGATGGTCGGCGACAAGAAAAAGCATTTTGACTATCAGGCGGCGCCGCAGGGCGAAACCGTGCTGGAGGTGGAGGGGCTGACCGCCCTGCATCAGAACGGCGGCTACCGGCTTAACGACGTCAGCTTCTCGCTGCGCAAAGGGGAAGTGATCGGCATCTACGGCCTGCTGGGGGCCGGGCGCACCGAGCTGTTCAAGGGGCTGATCGGCCTGATGGCGTGCCAGTCGGGCAGGGTGCGGCTGGCGGGCAGCGCGCTGGAGCGCAGCAGCTTTCAGCAGCGGCTAAAGCGCGGCATTACGCTGGTGCCGGAGGATCGCCAGGGCGAAGGCGTGGTGCAGCTGATGTCGATCGCCGCCAATATGACGCTCACCGACCTCAGCCTGCGCGGCTTCCGCCGCGCGCTGCGTCTGCTGCACCCGGCAAAAGAGAAGCGGCGCGTCGACGAGATGATCCAGCATCTGGCGATTAAGGTCAGCGATCCCGAGCTGCCGATCACCTCGCTGAGCGGCGGCAACCAGCAGAAGGTGGTGCTGGGCAAGGCGCTGATGACCGGGCCGCAGGTGGTGCTGCTGGATGAGCCGACGCGCGGCATCGACGTCGGCGCGAAAACCGACGTCTATCACCTGATCGGCACGCTGGCGCAGCAGGGGCTGGCGGTGATGTTCTCCTCATCCGAACTGGACGAGGTGATGGCGCTGGCGGACCGCGTGCTGGTGATGGCCGACGGGCGTATCACCGCCGATTTACCCCGCGCCGACGCGACGCGCGAGAAACTGATTACGGCCTCGACGCCGCATGACTAAGCCGCCGGTTTACCGGGCATGACGGGCGAGTCCGATCGCCCGCAGGAGAGATGATGAACCAAAAATACCTGCTCTATATGTACCTGCTGAAGGCGCGCACCTTTATCGCGCTGCTGATCGTTATCGGCTTTTTCAGCGTGATGGTGCCCAACTTTCTCACGCCGTCAAACCTGCTGATTATGACCCAGCACGTCGCCATTACCGGGCTGCTGGCGATCGGCATGACGCTGGTGATCCTTACCGGCGGCATCGATCTCTCGGTGGGCGCGGTGGCGGGCATCTGCGGCATGGTGGCGGGGGCGCTGCTCACCAGCGGCGTGCCGCTGTGGCACGGCAATACCCTGTTCCTTAACGTGCCGGAGGTGATCCTCACTGTGGCGCTGTTTGGCGTGCTGATCGGGCTGATCAACGGCGCGGTAATTACCCGGCTGGGCGTCGCGCCCTTTATCTGCACTCTCGGCATGATGTACGTGGCGCGCGGCGCGGCGCTGCTGTTTAACGACGGCAGCACCTACGCCAACCTGGTGGGCCTGCCGGCGCTCGGCAATACCGGCTTCGCCTTTCTCGGCTCCGGCACCCTGCTTGGCGTCTATCTGCCAATCTGGCTGATGGTGGGCTTTCTGCTGCTCGGCCTCTATCTGACGCGCAAAACGCCGCTGGGACGCTATATCTACGCCACCGGCGGCAATGAGTCGGCCGCGCGGCTGGCGGGGGTGCCGATCGTAAAGGTGAAGATTTTCGTCTACGCCTTCTCTGGCCTCTGCGCCGGGCTGGTGGGGCTGGTGGTGGCGTCGCAGCTGCAAACCGCTCATCCCATGACCGGCAATATGTTTGAGATGGACGCCATCGGCGCCACGGTGCTGGGCGGTACGGCGCTGGCAGGCGGTCGCGGGCGCGTATCCGGCTCGATTATCGGCGCGTTCGTGATCGTCTTCCTCGCCGACGGCATGGTGATGATGGGCGTCAGCGACTTCTGGCAGATGGTGATCAAGGGGCTGGTGATCGTTACCGCCGTGGTGATCGACCAGTTCCAGCAGCGGTTGCAAAGCAAAGTGGTGCTGCTGCGTCGCCATGAAAAAAAGCAGCAGTCGACATCGGTATCTGAAGTCAGTCATGGATAAGGGGAGGGCAATATGACGCGTAATTTCCAGGGACAAACCGTGGTGATCACCGGCGCCTGCCGCGGCATTGGGGCAGGCATCGCGGCGCGCTTCGCGCGCGACGGCGCAAATCTGGTGATAGTTTCCAACGCCGAGCGGGTGTTTAGCACCGCCGAGGCGCTGAAGCAGGCGTACGGCAGCGATATTCTGGCGCTGCAGGTGGACGTTACCGACGAAGCCGCGGTTCAGCAGCTCTATCAGCAGGCGTCCGACCGCTTTGGCCGCATCGACGTGTCGATCCAGAATGCGGGCGTCATCACCATCGACCGCTTCGACGCCATGCCGAAAGCGGATTTTGACAAGGTGCTGGCGGTGAACACCACCGGCGTCTGGCTCTGCTGCCGCGAGGCGGCGAAGTATATGGTGCGGCAGAACGGCGGCAGCCTGATCAATACCTCATCGGGTCAGGGGCGGCAGGGGTTTATCTACACGCCGCACTACGCGGCGAGCAAGATGGGGGTGATCGGCATTACCCAGAGCCTGGCGCTGGAGCTGGCGCCCTGGCATATCACCGTCAACGCCTTCTGTCCTGGCATTATCGAAAGCGAGATGTGGGACTACAACGATCGCGTCTGGGGCGAGATCCTCAGCAGCGAGCAGAAAACCTATGGCAAGGGCGAGCTGATGGCGGAGTGGGTAGAGAATATTCCGCTGAAGCGCGCGGGCCAGCCGGAAGATGTCGCCGGGCTGGTGGCCTTTCTCGCCTCTGACGACGCGCGCTACATTACCGGCCAGACCATCAACGTCGATGGCGGGCTAATCTTCTCCTGACGGCGATTACAGGCTGGATAAATCTGAGTTTATCCAGCTTTTCCCCTGGTTTACCCGCTTTTCCCCGCCTTTCTCTGCAAATTCATCATGATGTGTTAAAGTAGACTTAGTCCATTTTGTGAGACAGGTCTCGTTAATTAGCCGAAAAATCCGATAAGACGCTATGTTTTTTCACCGCTTTGCCCGCTTGTTTTTTGTCTCTTCGCCTCTCGCCGTGGCGATCCTTTCCGCTGTGCCTGCTGCTCAGGCTTTCACCTCTTCCGCCTCGGTAGCGGAGACGCCCTTCGAGGACCCGGCGCGCTTTAACCAGCAGCTGGCGGCGCTGCCGTCGCTGGGCAACGGGCAGAGCGACGACGAGTGGAATAAGCGGCTCGCCGCTATCGCCAAAGATATCGGCGAAGCGAGCCAGAACGGCGACAGCGATACCAGTTTCGGCCAGCAGGCGGGCGTCTGGGCCTTTAACCATTTCCGCGACGAGGTGGCGAGCCGCGTTGAGAGCGAAGGGCAGTCGCTGCTCTCGCCCTACGGCAACGCCCAGCTCGATCTGATGGTGGATATGCAGGGCAACTTTACCGGCACCGGCGGCGATCTCTTCAGCGCGCTGGCGGACGAGCGCAGCTATCTTACCTTTAGCCAGGTTGGGGTGCGCGATACCAGCGACGGGCTGGTGGGCAACGTCGGGCTGGGCCAGCGCTGGGTGACGCCGAACTGGCTGCTAGGCTATAACGCCTTTCTCGATCGCAGCTTTGATATCGGCCAGCAGCGCGCCTCGCTCGGCACCGAAGCCTGGAATGAGAATCTGCGCTTCTCCGCCAACTACTATCACCCGCTGGGCGGCTGGAAGAACAGCGGCGAAACCCAGCAGCAGCGCATGGCGCGCGGCTATGACATCACCACCCAGAGCTATCTGCCATTCTATCGCCAGCTCGGCGTTTCCCTGAGCTGGGAGCAATATTTCGGTGACAACGTCGATCTGTTTCACAGCGGCAACCGCTATCATAATCCCTACGCGCTGTCGCTTGGTCTCTCCTATACGCCGGTGCCGCTGGTAACCCTTTCAGCCAGCCACAAAACCAGCAGCGCGGGCGAAACGCAGGATCAGCTGGGCCTGAAGCTTAACTATCGCTTCGGCGTGGCGCTGAGCAAGCAGCTGGAGCCAGGCAACGTCGCCGAGGCGCGTTCGCTGCGCGGCAGCCGCTACGACCGCGTCACCCGTTCCGACACACCGGTGCTCAATTTCCGCCAGCGCAAAACCCTGTCGGTGTTTCTCGCCACGCCGCCGTGGCAGCTGACGCCGGGCGAAAGCCTGCCGCTGAAGCTGCAGATCCGCCACAGCAACCCGATCAAGGCGGTGAGCTGGCAGGGCGATACCCAGGCGCTGAGCCTGACGCCGCCGGCGGATAACAGCCAGCCGCAGGGCTGGAGCCTGATTGTGCCCGCCTGGGACGACTCGCCGGGTGCCAGCAACGAATATCATCTGTCGGTGACGCTGGAGGATGATAAGCAGCAGCGCGTTACCTCAAACTGGATCACCCTGACGGTGCAGCCGCCGATGCAGGCCGATGCCGCGCAGGGGTCAGATCGCTTCGATATTATGGCGCCCTGACAGCAGGGGCGGGGTCAGGATTAAATTGTGACAATTGTCACAATTTATCGCTGGTCAGCCGGCCGGGAAAGTCGCAGAATCGCCGCAAAATCCCTTGTCACCTGCTTATCATGATCGTTCGTCCCCATCGCCACTGGTTCGTTCGTTTGTTCGCCTGGCACGGCTCCGTGCTGCCTGATATTTCGTTTCGTTTATTGCTCAATTTGCTGATGTCGCTGCTCGCGCTCGCGCTGCTCAACTGGTATGAGACGCTGGGCATTAAGCTAACGCTGGCGCCATTCAGCCTGCTCGGCGTCTCTATCGCGGTGTTTCTCGGCTTCCGCAACAGTGTCTGCTTTGCCCGCTTCAGCGAGGCGCGCCATTTTTTTGGCGCGCTGCTTATCGCCTGCCGCACCCTGCAGCGTCAGGTGCTGGCGCTCTTTCCTGAGGATGCGCCGCGTATTCAGGCGCTGCTGCTCGCCTTCTGCTACAGCCTGAAGCATCAGCTGCGCCGCAGCGACGCGCGCGCCGATCTGCAGCGGCTGCTGGGCGAAGATGCCGAGTGGGTGCTGTCGCGCCGCTCGCCAACCAATATGCTGCACCTTCAGCTGTCGCACTGGCTGGCAGATCAGCGTCGTCAGGGGAAAATCAGCGACCTGGTGTGGGGCAATATCGACGAAAGCCTGAATCAGCTGGCGGCGGTGCTCGGCGGCTGCGAGCGGCTGGCGAGCATGCCGGTGCCCTTCGCCTATGGGCTGCTGCTGCACCGTACCGTCTATCTCTTCTGCACGCTGCTGCCGTTCGCGCTGGCGCCCGATCTGCACTATATGACGCCGCTGGTATCGATGTTTATCGCCTACACCTTTTTGTCGCTCGATACGCTGGCGGAAGAGCTGGAGATGCCTTTCGGCTATCAGAACAACCATCTGCCGATGGATGCGATTTGCACCAATATCGAGATCAGCCTGCGGGAAATGGCGGGGGAAGAGGAGACGCTGCCGTCGCGTGGTTCTCCGGGAGTTAGGGGGCGGGGGCGGCGGCGTAGGGAGCGGGGGCGGGTGCGCCGCGGGTT
>NZ_JAKRNN010000024.1:0-64923 GCF_022346785.1 Pantoea sp. ACRSC | reverse complement strand
GCGTCGACTGGCCCGGCGGACTGACGGTCAACGATCTGATGGCTGATATCGCCGCCATTTTTCACTGGCCTCTTTCTGATATGAACGATCTGCCGCTGGCCGAGCTCCTCGACTGGCGGCATAAAGCCCTGATCCGCAGCGGAGCAAATACGGATGAGTGAAGACCTCAAACTGCAGGCGCTGCTGAAGGCGGTTAATCAGGCGCTGCGCCCGCTACAGAGCCTTCAGAACGAAACGCAAAAAGTCGCCGGTTCCATTGCCGATACGCAGCGGAGCCTGGCGGCGCTGCAGGCGCAGTCGGCGAAAATCGACGGCTTTCGCGCCACCAGCCGCCAGCTGAACGACACGCAGCAGCAGCTTAAACAGGCGAAGGCGGAAACGGCGGCGCTGGCGCTGGCGATGCGCAACAGCCATCAGCCTGCGGAGCAGCAGAGCCGCGCGCTGGAAAAGGCGCGTCAGCGTACCGCTGCGCTGCAAAGCCAGGCGCAGAGCCTGCGTCTGTCGATGCAGCAGCAGCGAGAAAGCCTGAACGGCGCGGGTATCTCTACGCGCAGCCTGAGCAGCGAACAGCTGCGGCTGAAAACCGCCGCGGCGCAGGCCAGCCAGCACCTTAACGGTCAGCAACAGCAGCTGCAGCTGCTGAACCAGCAGCAGGAGCGGCAAAACCAGACGGCGGAGCGCTACCGCAAAGGTCAGGCGCTGGCGGGTAAGATCCGCAGCGCCAGCGCGGCGGGCATCGGCCTGGCGAAAGCGGGCTTCACCGCTGGCGCCGCGCTGCTGCGTCCCGGCTACGAGCTGGCGCGCACCGATGCTGCCCTGCAGGCCAAAACCGGCCTGCAGAAAGGGTCGCCGCAGGCGGTCGCGCTGGATAAACAGGCGCGCAGCCTCAGCGTGCAGACCGGCATCCCGGCGCAGGCGGTGGCGCAGACCCAGCTCGATATCGCCCAGGCGGGCGGGACGATCGACGATATCACCTCCGCGACGCCGGTGGCGCTGAATATGGCGCAGGTCAACCAGCATTCGGCAGAGGATAACGCTGGTCTGCTGATGGAGACAAAAAGCGCCTTCGGCCTCAACAGCGGGGATATTGCCCATCTGGGCGATGTGCTTAGCGCCACCCTCGACCAGGCCGGAATGAAGTTCGAGGATCTGAGCAGCGCGCTGAGCAGCGTTGCGCCGGTGGCAAAAAGCGCCGGCGTCGGCGTTGAGCAGACCTCCGCCATGCTGGGGCTGCTGGCGAAAAATCATATTACCGGCGCGGCGGCGGGCGACGAGGTCGGCACGATCCTGACGCAGCTACAGACGCGCGACGGCGAACGTACTATCGCTGCGCTTGGCGTGTCCACCCGCGACGAAAACGGCGACGCACGGCAGATCCTGCCGCTGCTGAAAGATATTCAGGCCGCCTTCGCCAGAAAGGGGATGAACGCGACGCAGCAGGCGGACGTGCTGAAGAGCATCGTTGGCGCGAAGGCGGTCTCGTCAGCCTCGCTGCTGACGCAGGGCGCCGCCAGCGGCGAACTGGAGACGCTTACCGCCTCGGTACAGCAATCCGACGGCGGGACGGCGCGCAGGGCGCAGGCGCAGCAGGACAGCCTCGGCGGGGATCTGCAAAAGCTGGATGCCTCGAAGGCGGCTATTGGCGTCGACCTTTTCGCGCCGCTTGACGGCCCGCTGCGCACGCTGACGCAGGAGGCGACGCAGTTCCTGCAGACCATCGACCAGTGGCTGCAGGATAACCCGGCGCTGGCCAGCGGCATCGCAACGGCGGCGGCGGTCGCGATGACCTTTGTCGGCGCGCTGAGCGCTATCGGCATGGCGGTCTGGCCGGTGGTGAGTGGGGTCGGCGCCATTATGGCCGGCGTCGAGATCCTTGGCGGCCTGTTCACGGTAGTGGGCGGCGCTATCGTCAGCGCCATCGGCGCCATCACCTTGCCGGTGGTGGCTATCGTGGCGGCCATCGTCGGCGGCGCGCTGCTGATCCGTCAGTACTGGGAGCCTGTCAGCGCCTTTATCAGCGGCGTCGCGCAGGGGTTTTCCGCAGCGATGGGCCCGATCGGCGACGCCTTTGCCCCGCTGCAGCCGGTGTTCGCCTGGGTGACGGACAAGGTTAAGTCGGTGTGGAACGGCTTTACCCAGCTGCTGGAGCCGGTGAAAGCGACGCAGGCGCAGCTGGCCGCAGCTGGCGATATGGGGAAAAGCTTCGGCAATATGCTCGCCGAGGCGCTGAAGATCCCCGGCCACGCGCTGGATCAGCTCACCAGCGGCATCAACTGGGTGCTGAACAAGCTCGGCATCGTCAGCAGTAAAAGCAAAGATCTGAAGGCGGATCTGCCGCCAGACGCGGCAGCTATCGAGAGCGGCGCCGTGCCCGACGCCAGCGGGCTGCAAACCAAAGTGCTGACCGGCGGCGCGACCTACCGGCCGGTGGTGGCGCCCGCCGCGGGCAGCATGACGCAGCAGAACGCCTACACCAACAATATTACGGTGAATGCGCCAGCCGGAATGGACGCCCATGAGATTGGACGGGTTGTGCAGGAGCATTTAAATCAGCAGCAGTTTGAGCAGCAAAACCGGCAGCGCAGCGCCATGACAGGAGGATTCTATCCATGATGATGATCTACGGCATGCTGCCCTTTATGCGGCAGACGCTGCCCTACAGCCAGCTGATACACAGCAGCGACTGGAAGTGGGCCAGCAATACCCGCGTCGGCAGGCGCAACGCAGCGCAGTTTACCGGCAAAGGCAGCGACAAGATCTCCCTGAGCGGCGAGCTGCGCCCGGAGCTTACCGGCGGCCCGGTTAAGGCGCAGGCGTTTCAGCTACTGGCTGACGAAGGGCGCGCCTGGCCGCTGATCGGCGGCGACGGCACCATCTACGGCATGTATGTGATTGAGAGCTTTAAGACGACGCACAGCGATTTCTACGCCGACGGCAGCGCGCGCGTAATTGCCTTTACCCTCGACCTGATGCGCATTGACGAGTCGCTGGTCTCGATGTTCGGCGACCTGAAAGCGCAGGGTAGCGCGCTGTGGGCGAAGGCAGAAGCGGCGGCGGGCAAGCTCTCTTCAGGCATCACGACGGGAGGCTTCACACTGTGAGTGAACTCGGCGCGATGGCGATGAAGGCGGGCAGCCGGCCGGCACCCGATTTTATGCTGTGGCTCGGCAGCAAGGATGTAACGCCCAATCTGCGCGATCGGCTGATCTCGCTGGCGCTTACCGATAATCGCGGCTTCGAAGCGGATACGCTGAAACTGACGCTGGACGACAGCGACGGGCTGCTGCAGCTGCCGCAGCGCGGCACGGTGGTGTCGCTGTTCCTGGGCTGGGTTGGCCAGCTGCATAACAAGGGCGATTTTACGGTCGATCAGGTAAGCCACGGCGGCGCGCCCGATGTGCTGACTATCCTGGCGCGCAGCGTCGATTTTCGCGGGGAGCTGGGCAAGGCGCGCGACCTCTCATACCACGACACTACGCTGGGCAGCATTGTGACGCAGATTGCCCAGCGCTGCGGGCTGATTTTGCAGATGGCGGACGGGTTTGCCGGGATCAAGATCGATCATATCGATCAGACCCACGAAACCGATCCCAGCTTCGTTACCCGGCTGGCGCAACGCTATGGCGCGGTCGCGGTTATCAAAGCGGGGCGGCTGCTTTTTTTGCGACCCGGCAGCGGCCAGTTAGCCAGCGGCAAGGCGATCCCAACGGTGACGCTGACGCGCCAGGATGGGGATAAACACAATTTTACTGTTGCCGACCGCACCAGTTATACCGGCGTGCAGGCGAGATGGCTCTCAACAAAGGAGGCGAAGACGCATGTGCTGCAGCTGCAGCGCAAGGCAAAGGCCGCGAACGCCAGCGCGGTCGCCCATCCGGATGCACAGAGCGCGCCGCCGCTAACGGGTAATCAGGAAGGGGATTATCTCTCCGGCGCCAAAGAGAGCCTGCTGGTGCTGCCGGAAGTGTTCAACAGCGAAGAGGCGGCAATGGCGGCGGCGGAGGCGAAGTGGAACCAGATACAGCGCGGCGCGGCTCACTTTACCTTTCAGCTGGCGACAGGGCGCGCGGATCTCTATCCTGAAACCCCGGTCAGGGTCAGCGGCTTTAAAGCGGTGATTGACGCCAGCGCCTGGATAATCAGTAAGGTGACGCATAATCTGAACGTAAGCGACGGGTTTACCACTACGCTGGAGCTGGAGAATGACATCACAGATGTGGAATATGAGAGAACTGACTAACTAATAGTTAATTAATTTGCTTTTTGTGAGTAAGTGGCGCGATAATGGCTGCGTCAACTACGGAGGAACTCACAAATGATGCATTGTCCGCTGTGTCAGAGCGCTGCCCATACGCGCAGTAGCCGTTACATCTCTAACGAGACCAAAGAGCGCTATAACCAGTGCCAGAACATCAACTGCAGCTGTACCTTTAAGACGCACGAAAGCGTGACCGGCATGATCGTCACGCCGGGTAAAATCGAGAAGGTGGCGATAGCGAAGAAGCAGACTCAGGCTCGCGCCTGAGCCTTTAAAGAGCAAAGCCCGCGCAAGCGGGTTTTTTTATGGCGGCAGCGCCGCCTCTTGGAGTGCTGTCAATAAGTGTACGGAGCGGTCAACGGCTGCCTTGGAGTGCTGTCAATAAGTGTACGGAGCGGGCAACGGCTGCCTTGCCTGCGCTGGCCATAACTGTACGCCCTGATTAAAACCCTCAAAGCAGCCATCCAGCCCCTGCTGTTCACTATGCCAGGAGAAGCGCGGCGCTTTTTAACGTCCTCAGCGCGGCCGTTATTTATTTCAGAAGCAGTAAGCGATGAATATTTTCAGAGAAGCCAGGCGGCAAATAAGAGCACCCCAGGTGCAGCGCTGTTAATCAGCATCAGGTTATCCCCCGGACGCACATATTTCCCGCGGTGACTTTACAGAGAGCAGTCGCCGCTCCCGATCGTCAGAACCCATAAAGCTTAACTGGATTGTCGCGCAGTATTCTTTCGCGATCGCGGCTATCTGGCGCCCAGATGTTCATAAGATCGAGCAATACCGCATCATCGGGCTTATTTTCATCTGGTTGAGTGGGGTGAGGCCAGTCGCTACCCCATAACAGACGTTCGGCATTAATCCTGACCAGACTCTGGGCAACGGGAGCGACATCGTTATAGCCAGGCGCACCCGTCCGGGAATCAATGTAAGCCCCGGAGAGTTTTACCCAGGTTTTCTGCCCGTCAAGCATACGGCGCAGCGTCGCAAAGGCAGGCGACTTAAGGCCATCAGGCTGAGGAACATGCCCCATATGATCGATCACAACCGGCGTCGGTAATTTTTGCAGCTGGTTTTCCAGCGCGACTAGCTGTTCACCTGACGACACTACCTGAATATGCCAGTTAAGCGGGTGTATGCGCGCAGCTAACGTCGCCATGTCCTTCGGGTCGAACTGACTGTAGACAAGGTTAAATCGAATCCCCCTGACGCCAGCCTGATGCAGCTTTTGCAACTCATCATCGGTTACCGTGCCATCTACAACGGCCACGCCGCGTGCACTGCCGTTGCTGGCTGCCAGACCATTCAGTAAGACGCTGTTATTGGTACCATATCTCGACGGGGTCACAATCACCATTCGGCCGATCCCCAACCTCTGCTGTAGCCTGCGATAATCTCCCAGTGAGGCATTGGCGGGGTTAACAATTTTGGTGCCAGGCACAGAGGGGCAACGACTGTCGTAGAGGTGCATATGACAATCTACGCTTCCTGCTGGCGGAATTAATTTCGGGGGATGATCGCCTGCGCTATAAGGCACGTTTGCAAAGGCGGGAAAAGTGGCAGCAACAGCACATGCAGAGCTTAACTGTAAAAAGTGTCGACGGGTTACGGGCATCTGTCCTCCTGATAGTCGGGCATGAATTAAATGCTCGTTTATTGAGCGCACGGGGAAACGAATTATCCATTTCCGAAAACAGAGGCGTAGCGGAAATAGAGCCCGCCGATTTATCCTCAACAGTAAGGCTTAATCGATTGATGCACCCCGCTGGAAAAGTTACAGGTGGGAACCCCGATATGATAATTGCGTGCGAAAAAGAGATCGGAAGAAAACAATAATTATCCGCAACACAGTCTTTCTGTATTGCGGATTAACAGCAGAGTCAGCATAAATTAGCGTACGCGGCCCAGCTCAGCGGCGCGCATTGCGTCGTGGATCTCTTTCTCAGCGCCGTTTTCGAGCGGCAGCAGCGGTGAGCGAACGGTCGCATGTTCAAGGATGCCACGCGCAACCAAAGCATGCTTAAGGGCAACGGTGCCCTCCATGTGTGAACCACGGTGGTAGACGCTTTTGGTGACTGGCAGCAGACGGTCGTGCAGCTGACGCGCTTTAACGTAGTCGCCCGCTTTGCCCGCCTTAATCATCTCAATTAACGGCTCAGGGGCGATATTACCGTAGCCAACCAGGAAGCCATCAACGTCAAAAGCGGTATGCAGCAGATATTCATCGTGGCAGCTTAAAATTTGCAGGTTGGGGCGTTCGCGACGAATCACCGGGATTTCAGTGTCCCAGCGGCGCATATTGCGCACGCCATTTTTCATGGCAAATACGCCTGGCAGAGCGGAGATCTCCAGCAGCGTTTTCAGATTGTAGGTGGCTTTAGTGACATCCGGGTACTGGAAAAGAATCAGCGGCAGGCCGCTTTCCTCATAAACCACGCGGTAGCGATCCTGGGGCGCGCCATCCTGATAGCCAAAACGCAGCCAGCCGTGAGAAGGATAGAGCAGGCCGGCTGATGCGCCAGCGTCAACGGCACGCTTCGCTTCCAGCGCAGCCACTTCCGTGCCTTCACCGGTAATACCGGCAATAATCGGCAGTTTGTTATCTACAGACTTAACGAATGCGCGGATAACATTCGCCTGCTCTTCCTGGGTAAGGAACGTTCCCTCTCCGGCATGTCCCAGCACCACCAGGCCTTTCACGCCGTCGATACTTCCCAGCCAGTTACCGAGGCGCTGAATGGCGTCATAGTCGACGCGACCATCGCGAGTGAAGGGAGTAACCGGAGCCGGCGTTAAGCCTTTCAGATCGATGTTAATCATAACTATCTCCTTGATGAGTAAGCCTGTCTGTCAGGGTTTAGCGATCGTTTAGAACAGAAATGAAATCGTTTCTGCAATCGTTTTCACATAACTGACATTGAACCGCGAAAATTAAACCGTCAACGGCAGGCTGGCTAAAAATGCAACGACGATCACAAACAGAACAGCAATCAGCCTCCGGGATGAGATCCTGGATACAAAATGCAACCCTCAGCGGCTTAGTGTGGGAAAGCTGATGAGGATCCGGGCCGAATTATTTACGTGGAGAAGAGGTGGATTTACGGGGAATAAGAGAGGGCGTGGTAATCCGCATATTATTATTTAGCTCTGGATTCAATAACATATCAACCGCATCGCTGGCGATATGCTCCAGCGGGGTTCTGACCGAGGTCAGCGCCACGGGCAGTCTGCTTACCAGTGGAATATCGTTATATCCCACCAGGGAGAGATCTTCGCCAATGATCAGGCCCTGCTGATGCGCGGCAGCAAGAACGCCAATCGCCAGCTCGTCGTTAACGGCAAACAGCGCGCTTGGGCGATGGCGCTGGCTGAGAATTTTCATTCCCTGCTGCTCGCCTGAGGCGATATTGAAATCAGAATGACAGCACCATTCTGCTTCGATCTTCAGCCCGGCTTCCCGCATTGCCTGCTCGTAGCCCTTACGCCGGTTAAGGGCGTTAGAGGCAAAATCAGGGCCGCCAATCAGGCCGATATCACGATGCCCTAAATCAATCAGATGCCGCGTGGCCAGATAGCCGCCAAGCTCATCGTCCCCGACCGATGAAGGGCTGGAACCGTCGGTGCGCAGCGCCAGAACATGGGGTATATCCCGTTCGCGCAGGGTTTGGGGCAAAGGATCGTCTAGCCGGCAGGTGGACATAATCAGCCCGTCTACCCGGCGATCCAGTAGTGACTCAACGGCTTTCTTCTCCTGCTCTTTGCTGTCGCCGCAGGTGGCAACGATCGCAAAATAGCCTCTCCGGGCTGCAGCTCTGGCTATCTCTTCAAAAAGCAAGGCGGTGACGGCATCGGTCAGTCTCGGAACCAATACGCCAAGCGTGCCGGTATCGCCACGCCGCAGGCTGGAGGCAACATAGTCCCGGCGGTAGCCCAGCTCTCGGGCAACCTGGCGGATTTTTTCCGCCGAGGCGCTGCGCGAGGTAGGTAATCTTTCATCAAGTACGCGCGAAACGGTCGAGACGCTAACGCCCGCAGCACGCGCAACATCCCGCATTGTCGCCAGCTTCTTTTCCGGCAAATCGTTCAGTTCACTATCTTGATCCATCTGCTGCTCCAGCTCATCAATCGGGTAAAGATCCCTGTTGCCCGTTCAACGAATACCATCGTGCAAACCGAGGGGTTTAAGGATCTTACGTCAAACTTTGTCTGGACAAAAGGAATGGTGCTTCACTTTGCCAGGTCGGCGTTGAATGGCTATTAAACTGCTATTTTTAAATGTCTTTTTATAAATTCATCGACGGGGATATTTCCCCGTTAGTTTTTTTTAGTTTGTGAACCGCTCGACATTTATACAACTGGCGTAATTGACTTAGCGCTAAATCCAGCAAAGAATTCACCGGAAATGAAATCGATTGCAGTAACGTTATCACAGGCTAATTCAGACAGCACTATATGCAACACGTTATGTGAATAAGGAATCGTTGTCCTGTTGTTATTCAGAAGGTTACGTGTATGCGCACCGACAACGTCTAACAGGACACTATTATGTCAATTCAGGCCACTGCTTCAGATTACGTCGTTGAAAGCGGAGCTGCTTCAACACCAGCCGTGCTGCTGGCAAGGCTGGAACGTCTGCCTATTACCCGGCGGCTGAAGGCGATCCGTATTATTGTCGGCTTATCTACCTTTTTTGATGCCTACACCATTATTGCTATCGCCTTTGCGCTTCCCCAGCTCACCCAGGAATGGGGGCTGACGCCAACTTTTGTCGGTCTTATTATTGCGGCCAGTTATGTCGGGCAGCTGTGCGGCGCGCTTTTTTTTGGCTCGCTGGCGGAAAAAATAGGCCGAATTGGCGTATTACGTATCACCATTATTATGTTTGTCGTGATGGATGCTGCCTGCCTTTTTGCCTGGAATGGCTGGTCAATTCTTATTATTCGCTTTTTGCAGGGGGTGGGGATCGGTGCCGAGGTGCCCGTTGCCAGCGCCTATATCAATGAATTTGTCGGGGCCAAAAAGCGCGGACGCTTCTTTTTACTGTATGAGGTGATTTTCCCTGTCGGAATGATGTTCGCCGGGCTGGTAGGATATTTTCTGGTGCCCATCTATGGCTGGAAAGTGATGTTTTTAATTGGCTTAGTTCCCTCCGCGCTGACTGTTCCCCTGCGCTGGTTAATGCCGGAGTCGCCACGCTGGCTGGCTTCAAAAGGTAAGCTGCAAGAGGCGGAAAACGTCGTATCCACCTTAGAAGCTGAGGTCATCAGGCGTGGGATGACGTTACCCGAACCTGAAGTTAAAGCGCCCGCCGCGCAGAAAGCGGCACCGGAAGGGGTCAAGGCTCTCTTTGGGGGCATCTATAAATCCCGAACCTTTATGCTTTGGGGATTGTGGCTGACGGTTTACAGCGTGAACAACGGCATGATTACCTGGTTCCCAACCCTCTATAAAACCTGGTTTAACCTCTCTCTTGATACCAGCCTGGCCTACGGCTGGATCACCTCCTCATGCGGGGTGATGGCTTCGGTAATTTGTGCCCTGCTGATCGACCGCATAGGTCGCAAGCGCTGGTACACATGGGCCTTTCTGCTGGCTATCGTTCCGCTGATTACGCTTTCTGTTCTGGGGGCAAAATCTGCCGTTGAGATTCTTATTCTGGGAAGTTTGACCTACGCCATTCTTCAGACCATCGCCTTTTCGCTTTATCTCTATGCGGCTGAGCTTTATCCCACCAGACTGCGCGCCATTGGCACCGCCTATTCCAGCGCCTGGCTACGCGCGGGGTCATCTATTGGCCCGCTAATGGTAGGTTTTATCGTCAGCGGCTTTGGCATGCGCTTTGTGTTTATTACTTTTGCGGTCATTGCGCTTATTGGCGGCTTAATTACCTGGTTTTACGCTATTGAAACCAAAGGGAAGTCGTTAGAGGAGCTGTCGCCATAGAAGGCCTGCGCTGGCACTAACGGTTACCGATAAACTCTACGGACTCATTCATTCGGCAGGCGCCAAAAGAGGGTATTGCAAACGTGCTGGCAGGTTAAACTCTGCAAAAAAAACCACCTGAGAAGGTGGTTTCTTTTTATTACCAGCTAAGTTCTTGCTTAGTGGCTTTGGCGTTCTGTTTGTACATCATCTCAAGCGTGGTGTAGCTGCACTTATCCAGCGTTCCCTGGCAGTAATCTTTGATGACGCGATCTAACACCTGCCTGTCGCTCACTTTTGTGAGTTTTTTAAATGCGTTCAGGTTCTGCTTTTCCATCATGCGTAAGGTGGTCGGCTGGCACATATCAAGCTGGCCGTCACAGTAATCCGCTTTCACTCGCTTCTGGATATAGCTGATCACTTCTTTCTTCTGGGCTTCTGAGCCATCAAAGTCCAGTGGATGAACAAAGCCTGCGTTTGCAGCGGCAGAGGTGAGTAAAAGCGCAGCCCCAATAAATAATTTCATTAAGAAGTCCTTCTCAAAAAAGTAAGCGCTAAGATTAATCTTAATCGAGGCGGAAGTGAACTGCTGAGTGGGTCAGGCTGCAGATATCGAGGGCGGGTTGAGTCTGGATGTCAGCCTGATGGTTTTAAGAAGGCTATCAAGAGATGCAGGTCGTTAAGGGCAAATGTTTAGTATGGCGTTGCCGTGAGGTACATAGGCATCGAATAGAGGGTATTGCCAGCGCGGCAGGTCGTAACGTAACAACATGTAGAGTAGTATTATTTCTTCTCTTGTTCACACATTGGATGCTTAATGACATTACAAGCGACCTGTCTTGAACAGACTACGCCCGGTGATGACACGGAAGATGTAATAATCATCGACGTCAATCCTTTTGGCCCTAATGGAGAAAAGGATCGGCGAATATTAATCAGTAAGAGCGCTGAGCCTGTTCTGATTTTACAGTTGTATAATCGTGCAGATGAGGATGGCTTTCTGATTTCGAGCGCCTTCTTTGAGTTTCTTCTGAATGAATCTCACGTAGCAATCATTTGTGGCGACTACTTTCATGTTTTTGACATGGCCACATACGCGTTCAGAAGCCATCCACTAGGCGATTACGTTGGTCATATTTATTCACTTCCTGACATCCATTCAGACAGGCTAAATGAGCGAGTTCTGGTTGCCACTTACTGCCACGTTTTTCTGATTGATATTGCAGCAGGAATTCTCTGGAAATCTGGTCAGTGCGCTATTGATGGCGTGATCATTACATCAATAGAGGATGATACGGTGCTTGGCATGGGAGAGTGGGATCCGCCCGGAGGCTGGGAAACTTTTAAGCTCGATCTAAAAACGGGAATTCTGATGTGAAGAGGGGCTTGTCCTTGCCGAAATTGCAACAAACAGACGTTACACATCTGCGGTGTTGTTCGGAATAATGCCCTTCACCTGCCGCGGCATCCGGTGCGCGGCCAGCATGTCATCTCGGCTCACATTCTTGATGTTCAGAAATTTATCTTTGCCGCTCTTTCTGAAATCGAACTACTCTGAACACCGTTCTTTTGCCTACTGTAAGCTCTTCATATTAAAAACGAATTTACAGAGGGCATGACCTGTATCCTCAAAGTGAGGATGGATAAAATAAACAATAGTTCACGTCAAATTTCGGTAAGGCTGTTTCTCCATCTCATTCGAAACGGGAAGATAGTGATGAGCACATCATATATTATAAACGATAACGATTAAAGTAATGGAAAAAATACCATATAATTCATCCGCTGAATGCAGAAGATGACTAGAGTTGGGCTGGTTTTCTTAGACGGTAAAAATGACGTTATTCACTCTCAACGTAATGTAAGCATAGTGGGTATATTTCTCGATGTATCGTATGCATATAATATAAGGTTTTCGTGATGTATATTTTAGCATTAACAGGCAAGATAGATCAGCCACTTGAAAAGACGGTTAAAATCTCTAATTAATCAGATAAACAACTGTCGGAAGCATCCGCGGCCAACCGCGGATGTTATATAAATATCAGTAATAATGTTACACAGCGTTTTCTATGTCACGTAACTTCTGGGTGATTTTCTGCCAAAATGGTGTCTCTCTATAAGCTTCACACCGATAAATAAGTTGCTTAGCGGTACAATTATCTTTGTAATGGTTGTCTACTTGATTCTTACGATTTCTAACTTCATTATCTGGAAAGTTGGCTGCTACCCATTCCTTATCTTTCTTCTTATTCTTGCGTATAAATTCCATATATACAGGATGGAACACAGCATCAAGTAGATAATGACCGTTAGTAAATAGAATCGCGTTTTGGGGCGTAATTCCCCGACTATTCAGTACTGCCTGATATGCACCATAGCAATCTTTATCATCAATATATTGCCTGTGATTATGAATATATAAATCAACTGATTGTTTAAGCTGTGCCAGTACACCATCATTGACATTAAGTTCATCATCCAAAAGCCGGGTTCCTATGGGAAGTCGGATGCTATTATTAAAAATGTTTTCACTGTATTGCTGTGGATCAAGATTATGCAGCCATGAAAAAAGATATAGTGCATCATAAACGATCCTGGAATAGCTCTGAACTGCCTGAATGAGCTGATTTTCTAACCTTACATGCAGATGAATACATCCCGTAAGAAAATCAATAGCCTCAGGAGTACTAATGAAGCTCTCCCTTGAGTAAAGGAAAGTATGAAGAACAAAGGGATTACTATTTAGTGCTGAAGCGTACGCATTTTTTTCAGGACACAAATAGTCATAATCACTGTCCACGGCAACCAGCCTATCTTTACTTAAATGCTCATACTCTTTTTCTAAGGCGCGTTTACCTTCTGCACCGTTTTGTGAAAAAGGTTTAATATCATATCGTCCGGGTGAAACGGTGTTTACAACTTTTTCCCAAAAAAAACGATCGGATGCATCCTCGATAAGGATAATGCCTTTTTGCGGCCCTGATGACTCAATGCTAGTATATAGTCGTATAAACTGCGGATTTCGCATAAAATCGGTCAAATCAGGCATCGTTGCTAACCTTCAAAATGTTTTTCATTTCAACATATGCATCCATGTGACCATTCATAACAATGCCGGGGCTGTGCGTGACTGCAATAATCTGCATCTGAGAATTAATGGACATGATTGCGTCAATGATTTTCTCCTGCCAGCTTAGGTGCAGGGAGACTTCTGGCTCATCCATCAAAAAAAGAGTCGGTTTGTCGTAAGTATTGGCAGCAGTTGCTAAAATATAAACAAGCTGACGTTCGCCAGAAGATAACTGACTGAGGCTAAGAGATAAGCCTGCATCTGTAATAAAAATCCAATCATTGTGGTCACGACGTACTTTTTTACTAGAGTCTTTTAAAAATGTGTTGAGTTGATGTTCAAATCTAATAATTGCAGAGCTATTTTCACTTTTAAGCAAAAGCCGTAATTCTTCGTAAATTGCAAGATCGAGGAGATTTTTCTCGATGCTATTACCTAAATCCATTTTATTTCCAGCGTTGGCGGAAATATTTACGGTAGAGATATACCTAACAAGAACAGATTTTTTTAAATTTTTTCTGACTTCCTTGTCAGCTGCTATTAAATCTTTCTTTCCATTAAATGTTTCCATTATTTTGTTTTTTGTGGCGTTCAAAAAGTGCTCGTTTTTTGCAAAGGATGAAATTATAGAGTTGATTACCTCTTCTGATTTTTTGTCTTTGAAATAATCATCTTTCTCTAATTTTTCTTTTATTGTTTTTTTTATTATTTCATTTTGAAGCATTAAATCTTCAAGATCGTTCTTGTAGAACGATTGCACTAACTTTTCACTAATCACGCCATAACAAATCGGGTTTCCATCTCCTAATGTCAATTCAATACTCTCACAAATACTTTCATAATCAATATGATTATTATCCGTTATCAAACCATTTATAACTTTTAGAATTGTTGTTTTGCCGAGGCCGTTTTTTCCGACAATTACCGTCTTATTACTGAAGTTGATGCTAAGGTCATGTTCGCCGAATAACTTTTTTATTGAAAGCGAAGAAATAATGGGTTGAATATTCATAAATGTATTCCGTTAAGTTTTAGTCATTGTAACCGAGTCAAACATTTACTGCACTAAGACAGATGTAAAGTCATTGCATTTTAAGTATCTTTCCGCTTTGTGCCTTTACAAGAAAGGCTGCGTCTTGGGCGATACTTTTGTACGGAACACAATATGTAGTGCCCAGGCCCCTTAAAACACCTTCATCTAGCAGAAGAGATTTTCTGAGGAACATTGATGCGCTTGCCCAAAAATGGCTGCAATATTGCGATCCTATCTCTTGTATGTAACGGTTATTCTCGTTGGGAAACGGCACAAAGTTTGTTTATGATTAAGAAGTCAGGTGCGCGAGATGGCCGAGCGAAGGCTCTGACGAGACAAAGCGTGACATGAGCTACATCAAGCAGTAGTGCACGTGACCGATACTGCAAGGCGTGGGTTCGAATCCCACCCTGACAACTAACCGCCCAGGGGCGGTTTTTTCTTGGAGTAAATATGGCAACGCCATAGTGGTAGGCCATCGAGTTCGCAGAACTCACCCGTCAGGGTTTCGCCATTAACGTCGTGAATATTGGCGCGTGTGAGGCACTGAGGTTTCACCGTCGCGCAGGTTCGTGCGGTGGAAAAATTAAAGTGTCCGATGAGTGTCTGAGCGTGGCAAAGACTTGGGCGGTGAAAAGCCTGGCCAGAAAAAAAAGCATTGCCCCGGCACGCTCTGAACCTGCGGGTCCTTCCGGAGGGGGACCCTGTCCACGAGGCGGCGGCCCCGCAGAAAACGGCTAGTTTTGCGATTTTCATAGGGATACCACCACGTGTCGTAACTGATTGATTTTAAGATTTAAATTGGCTTTTGAGGTGTCCATTTCGCCAAAAACAGGGACAGGTGGGTAGCGGTTAATTATTTGATATTAAAAAGAAAATCCGTAAATGAGCAGGGTCGAGGTGGTGGGGATTATACGACACCAGTTAAGATATGTAAGTGAAGCTTAGTAATCACAGGGCTCCGGCCCATCCCTGGCGCCTCTGAATGCAGAATTTTAGGTAAAGCATGGCCATGATGACCAAAGTGACGAAGAATCGAATAAACAACAGCTTACGTGGCATGTAGGGAAGGCTGTTTTCTCTAGGAGGTGCTCATCTCATTCGAAACGTGCTGATGGTGATGAACTCTGCCGGTAGGGTAGGCATGTCGGCAGCCTCGAATGGTTTAAATCAGCCATGCAAATATCCTGTTGCTGGGAAAGTGAAGAGGGTTGAAGGAGGGGCAGTGGCTGTTTGCTTATACGTGGCTGTTCGATGTTACTGATTGCACATAAAAGCTCATGTCGAACGTCCGCCTTGTGCCAGAAGCGGAAGTTACTTACATCGCGCTATGTTAGTTTACTGGGAGCAGGTCAATTGTATGATCTCTCCAATGAATTAGATTAAAGGCTTGCAGAATGAACGATATCAGCAAAAAAGCTTCGAGTAAGAAAAGAACCAAGAAAGCTAAACAGAAGTTGCTTACCTCTGAACAAAAAGCATTGCAAGCAGAACAAGCAGCAAAAAAAGAGCAACTAAGAGAAATTAGACTCGCTATCTCTGCCCATGCTATTAACCTTTTTCAGCAATATACAGCACTTCGCAAAAAAGGATTAGATAGTGCTACTGCTACTTTGCAAGCTCATGCTGATTATGAAAAAGTACACGGGCATAAATTCCCTAATTCCATGTGGAAAAAAATCAAAACGAAAGCAGGGATTCAGATCTATGATCGTGAAAGGCAAGATAGCCGTAAATCGCTTAATCTTGCTAAGATCCCTACCCGCTTAGAGGCTAAACGTACTGTACTTACACAGAATCAGAAGAAAGTACATAACCAGAATGCAAGTACATTACGTTTAATCGGTAGCAAGAAGCTACCTGTAACATCTATGGGACTTGTTGTATGTCCTGTCTGCAATATTCATGTAAAAGATGATGCTATAGAGTGGCATCTACGACACAACCACCTAGGCCATGTCGATAACCCACTTACTAAGCCTGTAATAGCTCCTGTTGATACTGTCGAAAATACAAATAGTAGAGTTAATAGAACCACTGGCGAAAGATATATTTCATTTTGGGCTGATAAACCAAAAGATACTAAACGTTATTTATTACAAGTTTATCCTAATGCAATCCGTGTAACTCTTCCCTTCATGGGGCTAGAACTGAATAGCAAATGTGTTACAAAATGGTTTGATACTTTAGAAGAAGCTGTAGAAATACGTGATCTTTTAATTGGTAATAAAAGACTTTCGGTTGAATCTTCTACTATTATTACAGAAATTGATAAGGAGCATAAACGCTATTTCAATAAACAAGTTTATCAAACTGCATTACTAATAATGAAACAATCAGAAGCTTGGAAACTCGCCACTAATGAAGAGGCTAGTATGATGTTTTTAAGCGATCGATACATAAGCTCACCACAGGAACCTAATATTGGAACTTCTCTTGTCATTGATGGAGGTGCTATAGCTATTAATGAAGAACTAACTAAGCCTTTAGAGGCCGCAAATGATACCTGTGTTACAGGGCGCACAGTTGAAGTTACGCATAAAGCCCGTCATGCTGGAGATCAAGCTGATTTTAAACGCCGTGTTTGGGATAACTTCGATGGTAAATGTGCTATCACTGGCTATCCACTGCCCGAAGGTATCTTAGAAGCTGCACATATTGAAGCAATAACAGAAATGGCGAACAACAACACTTCTAACGGTCTATTACTTGAAGTAAGTCTACACCGAATGTTTGATAAAGGATTGATGGGGATTAATCCAGATGATTTAACGGTTCATTTTGCTATTGATTGTATCCATAAAACTATGTTTGAGGGTAAGACCTTACAACCGCATCGTGTAAGTCTTGATACTGATAAGTTGACGGAAAAATGGAAAGAGTTCAATGATAAGAGTTAACATGACTTGTCCGAGTATGCTTGAAGTAAAGCGGATAGCTTAATTTGGCCACTTTACCTGTGTTAGTCCCGACTTGATCTGACTCACGACCTTGAAAGGTTGATAGTTACCGGTTTTGATATGGGCGTCGAAGCCTAATACAAAATGTAAGTATTCCGGAAATACGAACCATTTACTTTAATAGATATGTCAACTTCCGCTTCTCGCTCAAATCGGACATTGCGCTTGCTGAGCAGCTTTATGCCACAGGTGACCTGATCATTACGTAGCTTTAAAACTAAAACAGCTTAGAGTGACGAGATTGGCTAAATGAGGGATGGGGGAATTGCTACTTCAATCTACTTCTGATCGGTATCATATGAGTATCCTGGAAATCCAGCTTAACTGTAGCTTCTGAGGTAACTCATTGATGATTGGTGGCCCCTGCTGGGTTTGAACCAGCGACCAAGCGATTATGAGTCCCAATTCAAAGTGAGTGAAATCAGTAACTTACTGATTTTTATATTTTCTTGAGGCCGAATAGTGTTGAAAAGTAGTGCATAGCGTTGCACTCTGCTGCCACTTTGCTGCCATTATTCTAATAGATTAGTAGGCTCCAGCGATTTTAATGAATAGGCGTACTGGCGAAAGAGAGAAAAACTAAGTTTAGCTAACGTCAACGTGGTGAATAAGAACTGCTGGTATAGTTGTAATTAAATGATTTATCTTTAAGGCCCTCATATAGAGGGCTGAAATTATATATTTGAACTCTACATTAAATGTTAATCATTCTTTCTTGGTTTCATGGTTTTTTCCCATTTCCCATCTTAAGGATTGCATCAACATTGTATAAATATTAAATATAAAAGTCTTTATGGATAAAACAAGGTAAATAGCACTGCATCCTAAAATAACATAAGTTGATTTAATGACTATTTTTTTAGCTTCATATGGGATCATCAATCCATTGGCTATTTTTGATATTAAGCCATTTTGTTGACCGAACATTATAATGAATAAGTAAACAATAGACCAAAAAATAAAATGAATAAAAACACGCATGAATACACCATAAACATACTTCAAATAGCTCATGTCATAATCAGGGTGTTTTATGTTCATTAATGCGAGGAACAAATCCGGTTTATTAATAGTCGCAAAAATTGTAAATCCAGTTATAAGGAAGCCCAAGGTTGTGGTGGTAAAACTGAATGTTAATGGTACCCAGCTTCTAATCGAATCTAACAATTCCTTCGATGAAGAAAAACATACTGAGTTTGCCAGTAACAATAAGAAAACGACTATTGTTAAGTAAAAATCAAAATTATTAATCTTAATTGGTTTGGTTAAGATGTAAATATCAAATAAAGATTTTTCTTTCGTTAGCTCTTCAGGCTTGAAGTTGAATTTCATTTTAGAACCACCTTTTTACAATAGAGATTATTCTAGTGCTTATTTTTAATATTTCATGTGAATTTCTCTCAGGTGATACTATATTGCCATCTTCCTCTAGTTTTTTGAAAGATGAGTAGGCCTCTAGTGCTGCTTGGTCTACATCGGAACTTATGGCTGGGCTTGGAGTCTTGAGTGTGAAACTATCATTATTACCAGATAATTTGGCCCCGTGTTCGTCTTTACCTGATATTATTATTTTGGAATTTGCCATTCTTGTTGCGCTTGTAGTTTTCTCAATTACTGCATTTGGATCCAAACCATCTTCATTTCTGTTTGTGAAAAAAAGCTGTGCTTTATTGCTGTTTAGTTCTTCATTCTCTTCTTCTATCTTTCTCCAAAAGTCATCCAGTGAGATGTTTTCGCTGTTTGTAGGCAATAATTCAATCGATAGTCTGTTTACTACAGAAAAAAGCTCAACGAAATCACTTAAAGTTCTTGGGTCAGTTAGTGGGGTAACTCGTAGTTTGGGGATGCTTAGTATGGTATAAATTTCTTTTTTATACAGTCGGCCAATATGAGGTTTCTTTTTTCTTAGCCGTCTATTCTTCTCGACTTGATAATCGATGAATGAATTATAACGTTTAGCTAGGCAATGTTTACTGGTGTTTTCAAACTCTTCTAAGGTTGGTGCGCCGGGAACTTCTTTGCATAACATCAGCCTATGGTCGTTGAGTATTAAAATAAATAATGAACTTGGATGACTTTCAAGTGTTTTTGGATCCTTGATAAGTTCCCCATCATGGAATATCTGTTCTCTTTTGAAAATAGTCTTTTTAATTATTCGACCACATAAAGCAATGGTTGGAACATTCAATTGAAGTGGCCCTATAAAAGTAGGATCAATGTCATCTAATATTATCAATCGTGTATCTGTAAAGAAGTATTCCGTATCCTTGAATTTTCTGATGTATTTCTGATCCAGAAAGGATGGATAAACGATACTTTCAAAGGCATCAAGCAGAACCTTGTCAGAACCAAAATTTAATGTATAGTTTGCGAATTCAATTGTTTTGGTGAAACTCATCTTCAAATCCTTCTGCGGATAAATTTAGCTGATTTATTTAACTTAGTGCTTTTTATGTTATTTAATGAATCGTAATCCGGTAGATATGGAACTTCGGGATTTTAATCTTAACCCTCAATTTTATTAAGTGGATTCAGCTGCATCGCTTCAGCCAAATGGTCCGGTGCAAAGTGCGCATATCGCATCGTTACCTTAATATCTGTATGACCTAGTATCCTCTGAAGCACAAGAATATTTCCACCATTCATCATAAAATGAGATGCGAAAGTGTGACGTAAAACATGTGTCAATTGCCCCGCAGGTGTCTCGATACTAGCGCGCTGCATGGCTTTTCTAAAAGCTGAATAGCATGGTTTAAAGAGCAACTGTGCTTTCCTGCTCGATGGCAGATCAGCCTGTAATTTTTCAGTTATCGGCACCGCGCGATTTTTCTTGCCCTTAGTTTTCACGTAGATGATCTGGCCGGCGCGGATTTGGTTTCCTTTCAAGCCCTCGGCCTCACTCCATCGTGCACCCGTAGCCAGGCAGATTTTCACAATGGTCGTCAGATCTTTAGATCGGCTGTTTTCACATTCGACGAGAAGGGTTTTAATTTCCTCAATAGTGAGATACGCCATTTCCGACTCACTGATTTTAAACTCGCGTACGTTCTCAAGCGGATTGGGTGCGGTCCATTCATCCAACCGGCGCAGCTCATTAAACATCGCCCGGAAGTACGCCAGCTCTAAATTTACTGTGCGCGGCGTTACCGTCTTCACCCGGGTAGAGCGGGTAATCTTCCCACTTAGCCGCTGCTCACGATATGACGCGAAAATCTTCGCGTTGAATTCGGTAGCCAGTGGATTTCCCATCGCTTCGCAGGCAAACGCCATCGTGGTTCGCCGCTTCTCGCCATCCGCCAACGTGATGCCATGCGTATTGAACCACAATTCAACCAGCTCTATTACCCGGCGCTTATCTGTTTTCTCTCCCAGCCAAGGTTTATCCTGAGCCTGATCCTTCACAAATTTCTCAAAAGACTGCGCTTCGCCTTTGGTGGCAAATTGGCGGCGTATCCGTTTACCGTCTCGGCCGTTCGGGAACACCTGAGCTTGCCATTTTCCGTTGGGTAATTTGCTAATCGCCATGCTTTGCCTTTAAAGATACTCAGTACGGGCAAGGACTTTGCCCAAAACCTTGATGTCTTCCGCTTTGCACTCGAATGAGGCTTTTCCATTCTCAACGCGAATGCGTCCGCCAGGAAAACGGTAAAGCTCTTTAACGCTTATGAGCTTATCAATCTCGATGAGCCATAGCCCATCGGTGATCTCTGCGGCAGTCATATCAACCAGGTAATTCTGTTTTTCGAAAAGTACTAACAGAGGAGCCTCAACATCGCTTGGCAAAAGCTGAATGTCATATTCAACCCAATCAGATGATGAAAAGTTCCCATTTGTGATTTTTTTGAGTTCGATCTTGTTGGGTTTTTCATTTTGTTTTGTGATGTTTGAATCACCACGGCCGTACGTCAGCCACTCAAGCGAAGTACCAGTTTCCATAGAGCATATCAGCACCCAATCAGCTGGAAAGTTCCCGCGTATTATGCGGTTAGCCATAGTGCTCTGAGAGACATTTAAATGGCGGCACAGCGCCTGTCGGGATGAAAAACCATATGCCTGAACGATGCGTTCAATGGGATCTTTACCACCCTCCGGTAAAGTTGGTGCTTTACGACTCGTAAAATCTTTCGTTGACCTTTCCAATTTGTGATCCTAATATTCACTCGTCGTATCAAGACGTGTTTAATAGTGATGAATAGAGTTGGCTAGAACTCAACAGAGGATAGTGCATCATGACCCGTAAACTTTCAATGCGCCCTTCAATCAACCTTGTGATCTCAGAACCGTACATTACTGTCGAAGAGTTTTGTCGTCGCACTGGTTACAAGGAAGGCACCGTGCGCCAGATGTACCGCGAAAATCGTTTACCCATCCGGAAGAAAGAAGGCGTAAACGGGCTGATCGAAATCAATATGGTTGCTCTAACTATCGAAGCAGCAGCTGGCTGCGAAATCACAATGCAGGGTTGATGTATCCATATTGAGATAACGACAGGGAATAATCATGTTTGATTTTCGTGTTTCCAAACATACCGATTACGACGACGCCTGCCGCAAGTTTGCGCTCACGCACAACATGGCGGAGCTGGCGCAGCGGGCAGGTATGAAAGTGCAGACGCTGCGCAACAAGCTGAACCCGGAGCAGGTGCATCAGCTGACCGTTCCAGAAGTGCTGTTGCTCACCGACCTGACCGAAGACGCCACGCTGATGGACGGCATGCTGGCGCAGCTGCAGTGTCTGCCGTGTGTGCCGGTTAACGAGCTGGCAAAAGAGAAGTTTCCGGCGTACGTGCTGAAGGCGACCGCCGAAGTCGGGCATATGGCCGCTAACGCCGCGAACCCGGAGCGTATTACGGCAACCTGCCGCCGCGGCATTCTGGAAGCTGCCAATACCGGGATCCGCTGCATGATGCTGGCCGCGCTGGCCGTGCAGAACCGCGTTCACTCTAACCCGACTTTAGCCTCAACCGTTGACGCTATCAGCGGGCTGGGTGCTTCGATTGGCATCAGCTGAGGGCGCACGATGATTTCATTTGCGGCACGCCTCAAACGTCAGAGCCCGTCGATGTCATACGGGCATGGCTGGATTATGGGCGAGAACGGCAAGCGCTGGCATCCGGTACTGAGCCAGCAGGTACAGGTAAAAGAGCAAAGAGGTAAAACATGGCTATCGAAGGCGATTCAATGCTGGTCGAGCTTACTGCCGGCCAACGGGTTTCGGCGCTGAATCACGTTGCCTTAATCCGCGCGCAGCTGATGGGCGGCAACTGTGAAAAAGATATGGCTCGTTTTTTCTCTGAAATGCGCGATGTGACAGACAGTAATTACCAGGACAACAAGCGCGCGCTGGGCGCGATTCTTTTCCTGGCTGGCATCGGTAAGGACAGGCACGCCGCTGAATTTAGTGAACTGACTACTGATGAAAGAGCGGCGCTTATTCGTGCAATGAATCATCTAAAAGCAGTCGTGAGTTTATTTCCGAAGCGAATGGCTCTGCCTAATTAATTAACCCGAAGTAAATAAATGGCGTACATCCGCCGGGCATTCTTTTGCCCAAATTCTGGAGAAAGTGAAATGCGAAATATCGAGAAATTTAATTTTGACGCTGACACCGAGGCGCTGGCCGCAGTCATCACCAGGGCGCGCATTGAAGAGCGCAAAGACCGCGCGCTGGCCGTGTCTGAGCGCCTTGTTGAGCTGGCCGTGCACGTACATCAGCGAGGGCTTTCCGGCATCGAAGCTGCAGACCTGATCCGCCGCGAGGCAGAGCGTTATCAGAACGAATCACAGGAGCTGCACTAATGGCCGACTCAATCGACATGGCGCAGCAGCGTGCCGATGAACTGCTGGCACGCAACATCGCCAGCGTGGTTAACCGCCCGGTCAGCGCTGCGGCATCTTTTTGCGAAGACTGCGACGCCCCGATCCCGGAACAGCGCCGCCGCGCTGTGCGTGGCGTAACTCGCTGCGTCGACTGTCAGGATATTGCTGAGCGGTATTCCCGATAATGTTCGTTACGAATGAATACGCTTACCCGTGGAATGCTCCACGGGAGGCCATCGCCAGCCCGTATCCTACCTATGAGGAAATGCACAGCCGCAGTCAGATGATTGCGGCTTTAGCGCGTGCGCAGGAGCTACTGGAAAAGCAGCCGACGCTGATCCAGCTCGACGTTAAGCGCCGCGTCAGCGAGCTTGAAAAGACCCAGGGCATTGCCCGTGCCAATGCGTACTTAGCAAAAACCTTTGTTGAGCGCACATTGCCACGCGTTGAATGCGTCAGTGAGCAGTACCGCCTCGGAGAAATGAGCAGCGGCACGTTTAACCTGCTGGCAGGCAATGCCGCGCAACAGGCTGGCGCGGCCAGCGCGGCCGGTACGCTGTGGGAGCTGATGCGCCGCTTTAATCGGCTGCCGGATATGGCGCGCGCTGACGTTGATCTGCTGGCCGGGGATGTGGCTAATTTCATCCTCGCCGAGCTGGCACAGGCGCACGCGCAGGCCAGCGACGAGTCGGATTACCGGTACACGCACCGCGTTTACATGACCGCCGCCACCATCACCCGCGAGCTGAGCCAGACGCCGCCGCTGTGGGAAAAGGTAACGTCCCGCCTGTTCGACCCGGAGGAAGTGACCCCGGCGATCATGCGCATGCAGACCGAAAAATGGTGGAAGGGCCGCCTGCGCCGCGTCGCCGCGTCATGGCGTGAGCACCTGCAGATTGCCCTGGCTAACGTCAGCAAAAAACATACCCCCTACGCCAGCAGCATGACCGTCTCCGAATGGCGCGAGCAGAAGCGCCGCACCCGTGAGTTTCTTAAAGGCATGGAGCTGGAAGACGAGGAAGGCAACCGCATCAGCCTGATCGAGAAGTACGACGGCAGCGTGGCCAATCCGGCGATCCGCCGCTGCGAGCTGATGACCCGCATTCGCGGCTTCGAAAACATCTGCAACGAGATGGGCTTCATCGGCGAGTTCTACACGCTGACCGCCCCGGCGCGCTATCACGCCACAATCAAAACCGGCCATCACAACCGTAAATGGAACGGCGCCAGCCCGGCCGACACCCAGCGCTATCTCTGCCGCGTCTGGCAAAAAATCCGCGCCAGGCTGCACCGCGAGGAAATCCGCATCTTCGGGATCCGCGTTGCCGAGCCTCATCACGACGCAACCCCGCACTGGCACATGCTGATGTTTATGCGTCCCGAACAGGTTGAGCGCGTGCGCGAGATTATGCGCGACTACGCCTGGCAGGAAGACAGCGGCGAGCTGACAACAGACAAGGCCCGCAAGGCCCGCTTTCACGCGGAGGCTATCGACCCGGAGAAGGGCAGCGCGACGGGCTACGTCGCTAAGTACATTTCCAAAAATATCGACGGCTACGCGCTGGACGGCGAGGCGGACGACGAAAGCGGCAAAGACCTGAAGGAAACCGCCTCGGCCGTTTCCGCCTGGGCGGCCCGCTGGCACATCCGGCAATTCCAGTTTGTGGGTGGCGCGCCGGTGACGGTTTACCGTGAGCTGCGCCGCCTGGCAGACAGCGATACCGCACACGGCCTCAGCGTTGAGTTTGCGGCCGCGCATGACGCCGCCGACGCAGGAGACTGGGCAGGATACGTTAACGCACAGGGCGGCCCGTTCGTACGCCGCGACGAGCTGGCCGTGCGCACCTGGTATCAGGCCAGCGAAGACGTGAACGAGTATGGCGAGGAAACCGTGCGCATCAAGGGCGTTTATGCAACTGAAGTTGGCGAAGATACGCCGATCCTCACCCGTCTCGCACAGTGGAAGATTGTGCCGAAACGTGCCGTTGATTTGGGTTTTGAATTTAAGGACGCGTCCGCGTCCTCTCGGAGTTCTGTCAATAACTGTACGGGGGGGTTGAGATCTGAGGATTCGAACCCGCCGGAAAGTTTCGACAATATCGACCTGGACGGCATGAGCAGACGAGAAAGACGGCAGCTGCTGAGCCGGATCAGGGCGCAGGAGCCAGAAAAAAGACATCGGCAGCTAAGGCGGTCGGACAAAATCGAGGCCGCATGCGACAACGTGATAGGCCAGGTGAAGGAATTATGCGGTGAAACCATCAGCCGCGGTCTGGCCGTGCGCCTGATTGGCGGCACGCAGACGAAAATTGCTGGCCGACTGTTTCGCAGTTCTGCATATGGTGAGTTAGTGAGGCCTCATGCTGGACCTAAAAAATATGAAATTCTGGAGCGAATAGGGCGCTTAGCTCGTGCCTCTAAGGATGCGAATGAAGCCAATTAACGTCCTAACTTCAAGAGCATGCTTTCAGATAAAGTCTTATTGACCATAAAAAATCATTTCACATTTGGAAATTCGTAATATACTGTATGCATAACCAGTTATTCATTGTGCGGAGGGATTATGCGAGACTATTTTTTGGAGTCAATGAAGCTCCAACGTATTGATTTATTTATGAAACTTGTTGCAGCAAGTGATTGCAGTGAAGATGAGAAACAGCTCGCGATTCAGTGGGTTTCAGAGCTGACTGATGAGCTGATGCGTAAGGTAAGAAGCCACGAATATTCACGATCTATACAAGTATCTGAATGATTTGAGGGGAGACTATGCGCATTGAAATTATGCTTGATAAAAATCAAAAACTAAGCCAGTCAGTGATTGAAGCTTTTCATGACGAGATACACAGGCGCGTAGTAGCGCTTTACCCCGAAGCAGTAGTGCAGGTACGGCAAGGAAGCCACACAAGAATAGAAATGCCTGGCTTTAAACTCGACGAGGACAGGCGGCGGCTAAATGATCTGCTCCAGAACGTCTGGAAAGATGACAGCTGGCTACACTGATAACCGTGCAGACGTCAAAAGCTTGATTTTGACGGCGGCAGGGTTGAACAACGAGCGAGCGAGGCATTAGGTTATGGGGGGACGAGAATCTGAATTTCAGGTTGTTTATCGTGGTGAAACCCTCCCATATTTCCGTCCAGGTGGATGGGTTATGTTTCAACAGTCGCGCGAGTGTGGCGGCGGTTTCTGGCTGGGGCAGACTTTCGAAAATGCGTTTATCTTTGGCCGGCCGTTTCCCCTGACTTACCGGGAGGCTCTTCTGCTTGCCATGGATTTCACCAAGCGAAAAGTTGAAGTGCCAGAGTCAGAGCCTGATGACCAGTTGCCCCTGTTTTGATGTTGCCCGGCACTGCATGACTATGCCGCATGAATTCGCATGATCCCGAAAGGATCGTTTATGCCCCGGCCCGCCAGTAATGGCGGGCTTTTGCTTATGTCATGCACCTGCATGAAAACCACTACATTAAGCGGGCAGGCGTGGCGGGGGTACGAGCGCGCGCCAAGGCATTCAGGTTCCAATATCAAAAGATGTTGTTGATGAACTAAACAATGGTGCAAGTGTCAATCAAGGTGTAAACTTGACTCAACTTAAATACTACTGGAGAAAGATATGTCTAACGTGAACGGGCGTATGGTAAACGCACCCGTATACTTCGCTCTAGCCCAAGTGAAGTTCACACCCATTAAGGCGATGGCAAAATATATTGATGAAATTCAAGACGTCTTGAGGCTTGAAGGATATCCTCTTTTTGAAAAAAGAGAAGATAATCAGATCAGATTTGATGTTACAGCACCCAATCAACAGCTTGAACCAAGCTTTGACACGATCACTCGCTGGTACATTACTAACGTTGATAAAACCGCTGGCTTTGTCTTAAGTAATGATTTTATTATTTTTCAAACTACTGATTATATAACTCATAAGCCTTTTTTTGCTGCGCTTATGCTTGGCCTCAAAACAGTGCTTGAAAATGCTAAGCCAGCACTTATAACAAGGGTTGGGATTCGATATCTGGATGCTGTGGTACCGTCCGAAGGAGAAAAGGTAGAAGACTACTTGGCTGAAGGGCTTCATGGTGTATCATCAAATTTAAAGGCTATTCAGTCAGGTAACGAGGCAGTGTTCCAAACAGATGTTCAGCCAATGATTAATGATGGCGTGCTGATTGCTAAATTGTATAAGATGAATGGAACCTTGGCTTTTCCGCCTGATGTAGTTCCTTATGGCGTAAATATGCTTCAAAAATTTCATCAGAACTCAGCTCGGTGGCACTGTGTGATTGATACTGATCATTATGTTGAGGGCAACATGCAACCTGATAGTGAGAAAATCAACCAACAGTTATTATCACTTCATGGAATATTGAAATCAGCTTTTGAAAGTATGGTTTCACCATTTGCTTTGGAGAAGTGGAAGTAACTGTTTAGGGGGGGGGTATGTACACATCAGTTATTGGTAGTGGCTTTGAACGTCCATTAACGACTTCAAAAGCTGGAGTAGGTACTTGTACTGTGATTGCTACTGCTTTTTTGCTGTCGGGAACAGGTTCGAGTTATTTTGTAGAAGACCTGCCACAATGGATGGAATATGTTAAGCCAAGAGTGCATCAAGAGTTTAATCTTGATGGTATCGATCTTCGTTACGGTGACACTGGTGCAAATGATGTTGAGGTAAGAACTATTGCTCAACATCTTGAAAATATACGTAATGTTATTAATCCATCAATGTCTGAGCTTGCAAGAGACTTAGGCGTTACGAGACAAGCTTTGTATAAATGGGTTTCGGGCGAATTTTTACCTGAAGACAAAAAAAATGAACAATACATCTTAACCCTAAGCAGAATTTCTGATGAGTTCGTCAAGGCTAATGTTACAGATGCGAAAAACCTGAGCAAAATCAAGGCTTTTAATGGCTTAACCATACTGGATATAGTAAAAAACGGTGGGGACTGGCTCGAAGCCGTTTCAACGTTAATTGATGAGTCTAAAGCCAGAAAGAGCGAGGCTGATCAAGTCATCGGAAGAGAAACTAAGGCTAAATCTACGGATAGCTGGAAGTCATATGTATCTATTCCTAGTGCAGATGTAAGAGATTAAGAGAGAGGAACATGCTTGGCTTTGGCACATCCTGGAGACAGGGGCACATTCTTAGAACAGATGACGCTATTTCGCTTGGCTTGATTGAGCCAGGGCAAGACAAACTTAAAGCAGTCGTGATTACTCACGACTGCGACTTGCAGAGTCCGTCTGATAAGTTTGTAGAAGTTATCATCGGAGAAGTTAAGAAGGCACAGCGTCAGTTTAAAAGGGCTAAGCATCCTCGAATATTACACTTGTGCTTTGATGAGACATCTGCCATTGAATTGAGGCATGACAAAAAAGTCGTCATACCAAAGGCAAGCTTTGACTGTGAAGATTTTGATGCAGAAATGCTGATCACTGACGATGAAAAGCAAGGGCTAAAGCAATGGCTGGCTGCTAAATATGGCCGACCTGCATTCCCTAATTCTTTCGAAGACCGCCTTAGAGCCTATGACGAAGGAAAGTTCGCATTCGAAGGCGAAGTCGCAAAAATCATTGAAAAGTATGCAGATGAGTTAGTAGGCATTTTTTTTGATTTAGGTGAAGCCAGATTCGAAGATCTGCCAGAAGGTTTACCATATGAGCTATCCATCAGCGTTGTATATGATGGCATCGAGGGTGGCACAGCAACACGTGAGGCTGCTGCTGCTGCTGCTCGTGAGCTCAAAAAGATTTTTGAACAATATTATGGCACAGCTGACACTGCTGAAATGATAGCTTTAGAGGATTGTCTTCCTGTTGCTGATACAAATTTTACGCTTTATTCTCTCCGTAAAATGGATCAGTGGCGTGTTGAATATATCAGCTTGTCAGCAGAACATTCGGGCGAGTATCTATCTTCGGGAACCTATTAGAGCGGGCATAGCCCGCTTTATTAATTTTGTATTGCGAGATCATACTTTTCGAATTTTATGACCTCTTCACCTAGCCAGCTATTTAGTTCCTCGAAGCGTTTTTGCAGCGGCATCAGTTCATTGCGTACGAACACGCGGCTGGCCTTCTCAACGTCACCGAACCCGCCAGTATTGTTCGGGATAATGCCCATCATCTGCGGCGGCACCCGATGCGCGGCCAGCATGTCATCGCGGCTCACGTTCTTGATATTCAGAAATTCATCTTTAGCCGCGACCTCTGACAGCGGGATGATCTGAATGCCGTCCTTTTTACCGCTCGGCGAGTACATGAACAGGTTGCGGAAGTTGCCAGGGCCTTTCGCACTTTTCATGGCTTTGCGCATGGCGTCAACATCTTCCTGATTCTGCGCAGGGTCAGTAACGTACATGATGTAACCCGCATGGCTGCCGTTGAGGTAATACTTGCGGCGGAACAGCGTCGCCGACTCGTTCAGCAGCGTAGACGGAATGGCCGAAAGATATTCCGGCAGGCCGTACACCTCCTGATTCAGATCCGGCTCCATCAGGTGGAACACGTTGCCCGGCGTGAACTGATAAGGTTGCATGCTGAGTCCGTACTGCACAAACCAGTAGGTGTCGAGATCGATACCGCGCCGCGTGAACTTTGCCAGCGCAGGCTCCAGTGCCAGCACGCCGCCGAGGCGATTTGTACGTTTTTCCAGATACGCATTACCAAACACCAGGTAGTCCTGCACAAACCGGCTGAATGCCTGCTGGCTCAGCAACGGATGCGGGATAAACGAGCTGGTCAGGATGTTACGCTTCACGTTGAGCGGCGAGCTGTGATGCACGGCTGCGCGGAACGTGCGCGCCAGTCCGTCAAAACTCACCGGCGGTTCATACCAGCGATCGTTAATGACGCACTCCACGTAGTCGAGCAGCTCGCGGCGGTCCAGTACCGGCACCGGGTCGCCGAAGGTAAAAGCCTCTGCCGCCGCGCCGCCGGTCATCTGCTGCTGCACGGACTGGGTGCGCGTGCGGTTCCTGCGTTTGCTCATCAGTAAATCTCCATAATGTTGCGGCTGTGGGCAGCTTCGCCCTGCAGCGGTTCGTTTGCCAGCGCGTGCATCGTCGCCCAGGCTAAATCGGCATGGCTTGCCTCTTCGCTGCGGCTGGCTTCGTAGGTCGGGCGGTTGCCGCTGGCCGTGGTGGCGCGGCGGATTGCCATGAATGACTGCGCGATGTCGAGGTGCCCGGCGTCGAACTCCAGACGGCCGCTGCTGATGATGTCGTACGCCTTCAGCACCAGGGCGTTTTTCACGTTCGGGTTGTAGACAAATTCTTTCACGGCCGGAAAAAACATCTTCACGTTTTCATAGACGCCGAGGCCGACGCCGGTGGAGTCGATCCCGATATAGGTGACGTTATACTGCTGGGTCAGCTTTTTGATGGACTCGGCCTGCGCGCGGAAGTCCATGCCGCGCCACTGGTGGCGCTCCAGAATGCGGAACTTGCCGCCCGGCACGGCGGGCGGCGCGATAACCACGCACCCGGCGCTGTCGCCGTTCTGCGTGCCCTTCGCCGGGTCATAACCGATCCAGACCTCGCGCCAGCCGAACGGGCGCAGCGCCAGCGCCTCGAAGTCGTTCCAGACTTCCCAGCTGTCTACCATGCACTTCTGCAGCAGCTGCAGCGGGAACACGGACGCCAGGTCGTCCACGAACTCGCACATCAGCAGGTTCTGGTATTCCGGCGGGCTGTACTCCAGGCGCAGCTGATCGAGGTCGAACAGGTTACAGCCGCCGCGCACGGCGTCCTCAACCGTGACAATCTGGCGGAACTGGCCGTCATCGCAGAAGCAGCCCGGCGACAGGTTGCCGTGGGTCAGGTCGATGTCCACGCGGTCCCCCTTAGCGCGCCCACGGTTGAAGAGCGCACCGGACCAGAACGGATAGGCGCTGTGCGTCAGGCTGGACGGGGTGGAAAAGTAGGTCTGCCGCCATTTCTTGTGCAGGGCCATGCCGGACGCCACCTTGCGCAGCTCCTGAAACTTCGGGATCCAGAAATATTCATCCAGGTAGAGATTGCCGTGATAGCTCTGCGCGGTGCGGGCGTTGGTGCCGAGGAAGTACAGGCACGCGCCGTTGCTGAGCGTCATCGGGTCGCCTTTCAGCTCTACATCCACCTCTTTGGCGAACTCCATGATGTACTGCTTAAAGACGTGCGCCTGCGCCTTACTGGCTGACAGGAAAATCTGGTTGCGGCCGGTGGTCAGGGCATCGATCAGTGCTTCGCGGGCAAAATAAAACGTCGCGCCGATCTGACGGGATTTAAGCACGTTTCGGATGCGGTGCTTGTTGCCCGCATCCCACCACTGGCGCTGATAGCCGAACATCGAGCCGTGGAAAATCTCCTGCAGCTTCTCGATCTGTTCGTCGCTGAATACGTTTTTTTCCGGTGGCTTGCGGGGGCCGCTGTTTCGGTTTGCCACCTTCGGGTTAAGGTCCGCCTCGTTCCCGCCGTTGCTAAACTTGCCGATGCGGGCGTGGCGCTCGGACTGGCGCGCCAGCAGGTCAATTTCCTTGTAGTCCTTCCCTTCTTTCGTCTCCTTCATGACCAGCTGACAGTAGCGCGCGGCGGTGGTGAGCTGCATCTGGTCAAGCGGGCCGTAGTCGTTCCACTTGTCGCGCTTCTTCCAGCTGTGAACGGTTGCGGGTTTCTCTCCCAGCATTTCAGCAATGCGGGCGATACGGTATCCCTGAAAGTACAGGAGCAAGGCCTGCCTGCGGGGATCGAGGTCTTCGGGGGCGAGTGTCGTTGTCATGGCCCCAAAATACGGCCCCGGCGGTCCCTTTTCCGCCGCTCCTCATTGTGTGGTTTTCCGCACAATGGCCCCGCGTTGTTTCGATCCCCTCCCGCCGCAAACATAGAGCCTCAAAGCGATTTTTCACAACGGAGCCTGGCTCATGACAGTAACTGCAAAGCGTTTTCGGATCGGGGTGGAAGGTGCCACCACGGACGGGCGCGAAATTTCCCGCGAGTGGCTCGTGCAGATGGCCGCCGCGTACAACCCGCAGGTCTACACCGCGCTGATTAATCTGGAGCACATCAAGTCTTACGCCCCGGACAGCACCTTTAACCGCTACGGCTCGGTGAGCGCGCTGGTTGCGGAGGAAATCCCCGACGGACCGCTGGCCGGGAAAATGGCGCTCTACGCCGACATCATGCCAACGGATTCGCTCGTCGAGCTGGTTAAAAAAGGCCAGAAGCTTTTCACCTCCATGGAGGTCAGCACTAAATTTGCCGACACCGGCAAAGCCTACCTGGTCGGCCTGGCTGCCACGGACGATCCGGCGAGCCTCGGCACCGAAATGCTGGCGTTCAGCGCGTCGGCAGAAAAGAACCCGCTGGCAAACCGCAAGCAGCACCCGGACAACCTCTTTACCGCCGCCACCGAAACCGTGATCGAGCTGGAAGACGTGCCGGAGGAAAAGCCCGCCCTGTTTACCCGCATCAAGGCGATGTTTGCCAAACAAAAGCAGACCGATGACGACCGTTTCAGCGACGTGCATCAGGCGGTCGAGCTGATTGCCAGCGAGCAGCAGAACTATGGCACCCGCACCGACAGAACGCTGGGCGAGCAGGCCGAGCGCCTGAGCCAGCTGGAAAGCAGCCTGCAGTCGCAACTGGATGATCTGTCGGCGCAGAAGGAAGCCTTTAACGAACTCAAAGAGCAGCTGGAGCGCGCAGACAGCCGCCCCGACTACCGCCAGCGCGCACCGGGCGGCGATGCGCCGGCCGCTCACCTGACCAACTGCTAAGGAGCAGTACACCCCATGAAAAAACAGACCCGTTTTGCCTTTAACGCCTACCTGAGCCAACTGGCGCGCATCTATTCCGTGGAAATTGCGGAGCTTTCCAGCAAGTTCAGCGTGGAGCCGTCTGTGGCGCAGACGCTGGAGGACACCATCCAGCAGAGCACCGCGTTTTTGACGCTGGTTAACGTTATCGCCGTATCTGAACAGTCCGGCCAGCTGCTGGGCCTCGGCGTCGGCAGCACCATCGCGGGCACCACCGATACCGGCTCTAAGGACCGCGAGCCGACCGATCCAACGGCGATGACCGACACCGAGTACAAGTGCGAGCAGACCAACTTCGACACGGCCATTACCTACGCGAAGCTGGACATGTGGGCGAAGTTTCAGGACTTCCAGACCCGCATCCGCGACGCCATCGTGAAGCGCCAGGCGCTGGACCGCATCATGATCGGCTTCAACGGCGTGAAGCGCGCCAAAACCTCTAACCGCGCAGAGAACCCGCTGCTGCAGGACGTCAACAAAGGCTGGCTGCAGAAGCTGCGCGAAGACGCCCCGGACAACGTGATGGGCAGCACGACTAAAGACGGCGAAACCACCGCCGGATCGGTGAAGGTCGGCAAAGGTGGCGACTATGCCAACCTGGACGCGCTGGTCATGGATGCGGTTAACGAGCTTATCGATCCCATCTTCCAGGACGATGACGAAATGGTGGTTATCTGCGGGCGCGAGCTGCTGTCTGACAAGTATTTTCCGCTGGTCAACAACGAGCAGGCCAATACCGAAAAGCTTGCCGCCGATCTCATCATCAGCCAGAAACGTATGGGCGGCCTGCAGGCGGTGCGCGCGCCGTACTTCCCGGCTAATGCCCTGCTGATCACCCGTCTGGATAACCTGTCGATTTACTGGCAGGAGGACACCCGCCGCCGCTCGGTTATCGACAATCCGAAGCGCGACCGCATCGAGAACTACGAGTCGGTTAACGAGGCGTACGTGGTGGAGGACTACCGCTGCGCCGCGCTGATCGAAAACATCACCATCGGCGACTTTAGCGCGCCAGCTGATGCCGGTGCCGGAGCGTAAACCATGAGCCTGAGTCCCGCACGGCAGCACCGCCTGCGCGTTCAGGCTGAGCAGGCCGCCCGCACGGGCGGCTCTGCCCGGCACGCGAACGGCTACGAGCTGATGCTGATGCAACTGGGTGAAGACCGCCGCCGCCTCAAGGGCATTCAGTCCAACGTCAAAAAAGCCGAAATCAAGGTGGAAGTGCTGCCGAAATATGCCGCCTGGGTAGACGGCGTGCTGGCCGCCGACGGCGCGCAACAGGATGACGTGCTGATGTACGTGATGCTGTGGCGCATTGACGCCGGGGATTATGCCGGGGCGCTGGCCGTTGGCCGCCATGCCCTTAAGCACGGCTGGTCTATGCCGCAGGGGTTTAACCGAAACGTGCAGACCCTGCTGGCCGAAGAGATGGCCGACGCCGCTAAAAATGCCCTGATGGCAGAAAGCGACTTTGATCCTGCCCTGCTGATGCAGACGCTGGAGGCAACCGACGGGCTGGATATGCCGGACCAGTCGCGTGCCCGCCTGCACAAGTCCATCGGCTACGTGCTCACCGGCAGCCAGCCCCAGATGGCCCTGAATCATCTTAAGCAGGCGCTGCAGCTCGACGAGCGCTGCGGCGTGAAAAAAGACATTGAGCAGCTGGAGCGGAAAATCCGCAACGTCAGCTGATAACCGGACGTGCCCACGCGCGGGGCGGCACGGGGTGGCGACAGGCTGAGCCTTATCAAAACCCCGTCCACCGCCCAACCTTTTCAGGAGTATCAAGGCTATGGAATTTGTAGCGCCGCAGAAGGCGACGGGAACGCCGGAAATTATCCCCAACAACTCGTTCTGGCCGGACGTCGATCTGGCGAAGTTCAGAGCCGCAATGCGCGTAGACGGCACCGTGACGCCGGAGCGCTTAAAGCAGGTGGTGCTCACCGCGATGGCGGAGGTCAATACCGAGCTTTATTCATGGCGCGAGCGGCAGGAGCTGCGCGGGTTTAACACCCTGGCCGACGTGCCGGCGGAAAAGCTGGCCGGTGAGAGCGTGCGCCTGCATCACTACGTTAATGCGGTGTGGTGCTGGACCCGTGCGGTGCTTAACGAGCGCTACCAGGACTTTGACGCGACCGCCGCTGCGGCGAAGCGCGGCGAGGAGCTGGCCGACACGACCGGCGACCTGTGGCGGGATGCGCGCTGGGCCATCAGCCGCGTGCAGAACCTGCCGCACAGCACCGTGGAGCTTATCTGATGAAAGTGCGTGCGCAGCAGTACGACACGGTAGATGCGCTCTGCTGGCGTCACTACGGGCGCACGCAGGGCATGACCGAGCAGGTTATACGGGCGAATCCGGGGCTGTCTGAGCATGGCCCCATCCTGCCGCACGGGCTGGAAGTGGAGCTGCCGGACGTGACGACGACGGCAACCGTGCAGGCCGTCCAGCTTTGGGACTGAACTATGTGGGAAAAAATCAGCACCTTTATCACCTGGTGCGTGGCGGTAGTGATGGCGTGGCTGGGTGGCATGGATCTGAAGGATGTTTCTACCGTGGCCGGTGTCTTCATCGGCCTGCTGATGGCGCTTATCAGCTGGTACTACAAGCACAAAACCTACCTGCTGCTGGCAAGCGGGCGCATCACGCGGGAGGACTATGAATCTGCAAACCGTTAAGCGCTGCGCCGTGGGCGTGGTGCTGGCGCTGGCCGCCACGCTGCCCGGCTTTCAGCAGCTGCACACCTCCGTGGAGGGGCTGAAGCTCATCGCGGACTATGAGGGCTGCCGCCTGCAGCCGTACCAGTGCAGCGCCGGCGTCTGGACCGACGGGATCGGCAACACGCGCGGCGTGGTGCCGGGGAAAACCATCACCGAGCGGCAGGCGGCGGGCAACTTCATCACCAACGTGTTACGCGTCGAGGCGGCACTGGCGCGCTGCGTGGCGGTATCAATGCCGCCGCAGGTTTATGACGCGCTGGTGTCGCTGGCGTTCAACGTCGGCACCGGCAACGCCTGCGGCTCGACCATGGTAGCGCTGCTGAAACAGGGGCGATGGCGTGATGCCTGCGGACAGCTGCCGCGCTGGGTGTACGTAAAAGGCGTATTTAATCAGGGGCTGGATAACCGCCGCCAGCGTGAAATGGCATGGTGTCTCAGGGGGGCGGGCGCATGAAGCGGGTGCTGCTGGCAGCAGCGCTTGCCATTCTTATACTGGCCGCGCTCGGCGTGCAGTCATGGCGGCTCAGCAATGCGCACCACACCATCAGCACGCAGCAGGCGGCGATTGCGGACCAGGGCAAAAAGCTGTCGCAGAAGAACGGCCAGCTGATCGCCCTGAACATTCTGACGCAGACGAACAGCCAGGCGCAGACGCAGCTTTATGCCGCCGCCGAGCAAAACGGCAGGCTGCTGCGCGACCGGCAACGCACCATTGAGGAGCTTAAACGTGAAAATGAAGACCTGCGCCGCTGGGCTGATTCCCCTCTGCCTGATCCTGTTGTCCGGCTGCGCCAGCGACCGGCCCTCGCCGGAGGTGAATCTTACCGTGAGTGGCTGTCCCAAAATCACCCGCTGCCAGCTGGACCCGGCCTCGCCGCGAAGTAACGGCGACCTGAACGCCCTGCTGGATGAAACCGAGGCCGCCTGGGCGGCGTGCGCGGACAAAGTCGATACCATTATCAGCTGTCAGGAAAAAGACGATGAACAAGCCGCAGTCCTTGCGAAGCGCCCTGAATAAAGCCGTGCCCTACGTGGCGGACAATCCCGACCGGCTGCACCTGTTCGTGGATAACGGCGCGCTGGTCGCCACATCCGCCGCGTCGATCTCATGGGAATACCGCTACACCCTGAACGTGGTGATTACCGACTTTACCGGCGACCAGAACCTGCTGATGGCCCCGGTAATGTTCTGGCTGCGGGAAAATCAGCCGGACGCCCTGCAGAACCCCGGCGAGCGGGAAAAGCTCTTCACCTTTGAGGCCGACATCCTCGGCAATGACCGCTGCGACATCAGCATGAACCTGAAGCTGACCGAGCGGGTGCTGGCGCGGGAGGTGGACGGAAAAATGACCATTGAGGCCGTGCCGGAGCCGGACGTGCCAGAGGAGTTCTGGACGGCCCGCCATGGCTGAACTGCATGAGGTAGACGCCTGGCTGGATGCGCTGCTGGCGCAGCTTGAACCGTCGGCCAGGGCAAGGATGCTGCGCGAGGTCGCGCGCGACGTGCGCCGCATTCAGCAGGCGAACATCACGGCGCAGCGCGCCCCGGACGGCACCGCATGGGAACCCCGCCGCATCACGGCCCGCACGAAGCCGGGCCGGATCCGGCGCAAGATGTTTGCGAAGCTCAAGACCACAAAGTACCTGAAGGCGCAGGCCAGCGCCGAACAGGCCGAAATAGCCTTTGCGCCTGCCGTGCAGAAGCTGGCCCGCGTGCATCACTACGGCCTTCGCGACCGGGTAAACCGGCGCGGCACGATGGTCAAATATGCGGAGCGCCCGCTGCTGGGCGTAAATGCCGAGGTTGAAAGCTCAGTGCGCGACACCCTGCTGCGCTGGCTTAGCTCCAATCAATAGCCTACAAAGTCTCAATATGGCGCCTGGCTTTTTCGTAATTTATTTCATCATAAATCGCTTTGCCAGCGCCATCTGCCGACGGATAAATATCTGCCGCACTAAAGCCAGCTTTGTATAATAATCTTGCCGCCTGGAAAACTTCACTAACCGGGAGTGTGTATTTAAAAAATATAGGGTGAATACTATCATTAGCCAGCTCATCTAAACTTTTGGGGCTAATTACCTCGCCTCTTTTTCCATTATTTGGATGGACAGTAAAAAGTCCATATTGGGCGGCTAAGTGCGGGCTAACTGATCCGGCAGAAACATGTAGTGTAATATGAGGATGGGATGCAAGTAGCTCCGTATTTAATGCCCAAACAGCTAATTTTGAATATTTGGTCCAGTTTTTGTAATTAGCCATGCAGGAACTGGCAGCAAAATAATAAGCGGTATAAGCTAAGCGCGTCCAGTCTAGCAGGCGCGTTGGCACGCCATGATGTTGAGCCATAGCCATAACGTCTAGTAATTCTGGATTAGGCCATAATGAAGGGTTAATAAAATATTTATCTTGATTGCTTATATCCAAATATTCATTGCGGAAATGCTGGCTATCACTTGGTACTTTAACTCCTATTCTATCGCAGTTTTTCACAAAAGAATTTATCATAATCAATTCATTTGCAACAAGTTCGTCCGCTTTAGGTTCAGATCCCGAAACTATATAGGGCGGAGTTTCCCTCAAAACTGAAGGAATTAACTTCCATTCTGAATCTGCTTGTCCACGATACACAATATTATCGACGCAATTGGGATCGATTTTTTGAGTTGGTGAGAGCGCATCCCATAGTTCGTTAGCGTTACTAAATTCGCGAAGTTCATATGTAGGGTATTGGCGAGCTTCCATTATTTCATCCTTTTTTGAAGTTACCTTGTATCAGCGGCCACACAATCCTACACGCTGCCGTTTCAAATTTTTAGATGCCAATCTCTAGTAATGAACGAAAAACTGACCGAAATCATGCGCCTTATCACTAACCTGATCCGCACCGGCACCGTGTCCGAGGTGGACCCGGTGAACAGGCTGTGCCGGGTGAAAACGGGCGACATCGAAACCAACTGGATTAACTGGCTCACCATGCGCGCCGGCAGCACCCGCACATGGTGGAAACCCACCGTCGGCGAGCAGGTTGTGCTGCTGAGCCTGGGCGGCAATCTCGAAACCGCGTTTGCGCTGCCCGCCATCTATTCCGACGCTTTTCCGCCGCCGGACTACTCAGAAAACGGCGCGACAACCGTGTTTCAGGACGGCGGCTGGTTTCAGTACGAGCCGGAAACCGGCCAGCTGCTGATAAAGAACATCAAAAGCGTGCGCATAGAGGCGGCCGACGGGATTCGGCTCATCACTGAGCAGTTTGGCGTGGACGCTGACCAGACCCGGATCAACAGCGAAACCGTGATGAACGGCGCGGTGACGCAGGGCGGCGGCGGCATGAGTTCAAACGGCGTCGTGGTGCATACCCATCAGCACGGCGGCGTGAAGTCCGGCAGCGATATGTCAGGAGGTCCGCAATGATGTATCTCGGCATGAACCGCAACACCGGCGAGGCGATCACCGACATCGATCACATCCGGCAGAGCATACGGGACATTCTGATGACGCCGGAAGGCAGCCGCCTGCAGCGCCGCGAATACGGCTCGCTGCTGTCGGTGCTGATTGATCAGCCACAAAATGACGTGATCCGCCTGCAGGTGATGGCGGCAGTGTATACCGCGCTCAGCCGCTGGGAGCCGCGCATCAGGCTGAACACCGTCAACATTACCAGCGCCTTCGATGGCTCAATGGTGGTTGAACTGACCGGCCAGCGGGATGACGGCTCGCCGGTTGCCATGTCTGTTTCAACGGGGGTGAACAGTGGCAGTAATTGACCTTTCCCAGCTGCCCGCGCCTGAAGTGATTGAGGTGCCGGACTTTGAAACCCTGCTGACCGAGCGCAAAGAGGCGCTGATCGCGCTCTACCCGAAAGAGGAGCAGGCGGCGGTGCGCCGCGTGCTGGCGCTGGAGTCCGATCCGATGGTGAAGACGCTGCAGGAAAACACCTACAGGGAAATCCTGCTGCGCCAGCGTATCAACGAGGCGGCGCAGGCGGTCATGGTGGCCTACGCGCTCGGCAGCGATCTGGACCAGCTGGCCGCAAACCATAACGTGCAGCGCCTGACCGTGACCCCGGCTGACCCTGACGCAGTGCCGCCTGTCGATGCCGTGATGGAAACCGACGATGCCCTGCGCGTGCGCGTGCCGGAGGCGTTTGTGGGGCTGAGCGTGGCCGGGCCGACGGCGGCCTATGAGTTTCACGCAAAGAGCGCGGACGGCCGCGTCCAGGACGTGTCGGCAACCAGCCCGTCACCGGCCAGCGTGCTGATCACCGTTCTGAGCCGCGAAGGGAACGGCGAAGCGGCGGCGGATTTGCTGGCTACAGTGAACACCGCGCTAAACGCGGAAACGGTGCGGCCCGTAGCGGACCGCGTCACCGTGCAGGGCGCGACCATTCATGACTACAGCGTGAAGGCAAAGCTGCACCTGTTTGATGGCGTGGCGGCCGGCCCCTGCCTGGAGGCGGCAAACGCGCAGCTGGCCGCTTACCTCACCGAGCAGAAAAAGCTGGGCCGCAGCGTGCGCCGCGAGTCCTACGGGGCGGTGCTGCGCGTGCCCGGCGTGGACTGGGTGGAAATGATCGAACCGGCTGCGGACATCATCCTGGACCGTACGGCAGCGGGTAACTGCACCGGCACGGACATTTCGGTGGCGGCTGACGAGGTACTGATATGAGCAACAGCAGCCTGATGCCGTCCGGCTCGTCCGCGCTGGAGCGCCGCCTGGCGGAAGCCTGCAGCGGCATTACCGGCCTGAACGTACCCCTGCGCGACCTGTGGAACCCGGCAACCTGCCCGGTCAGCTTTCTGCCGTATCTCGCCTGGGCGTTTTCGGTGGACCGATGGGACGAAGGCTGGGCGGAAAGCGTCAAGCGGCAGGTGGTGCTCGATGCGTTTTATATCCATCAGCATAAGGGCACCATCAGCGCTATCCGGCGCGTGGTGGAGCCGTTCGGGTTCCTGATCCGCGTTATTGAGTGGTGGAAAACTGGTGAAACGCCCGGCACGTTTCGCCTGGACATCGGCGTGCAGGACCAGGGCATTACGGAAGAAACCTATCACGAGCTGGAGCGGCTCATAAGTGACGCCAAACCCTGCAGCCGTCACCTGCTGGGCATGTCCATCAACCTGCAGGTGAGCGGCGAAACGCGCATAGCCGCCGCGAGCTACGACGGTGACGATCTTTCTGTTTACCCGTACACCCCGGAAATTCTTTCCGTCAGCGGCCCGGCGTATGCGGGCGCGGCGGTTCACGTTATCGACCAGATGGAAGTCGGACAATGACACAAAAATTTTACGCAATCGTGACCAACCTGGGCGCGGCGAAAATTGCCAACGCCGCCGCGCTCGGCACAAAACTGAATATCACGCAGATGGCCGTAGGCGACGGCGGCGGCACGCTGCCCACGCCGAACGCCAGCCAGACAAAGCTGGTAAACGAGATGCGCCGGGCGGCCCTTAATACGTTGAGTATCGATGCCACCAACGCCAGCCAGGTGATTGCCGAGCAGGTTATTCCCGAAACGGAGGGCGGATTCTGGATCCGGGAAATGGGGCTGTTTGATGCGGAGGGGACGCTGATTGCGGTCTGTAACACGCCGGAAACCTACAAGCCCGCCCTGCAGGAAGGCAGCGGCCGCACGCAGACCGTGCGCATGCTCATCATCGTGAACAGTACGGACGCTATCACCCTGAAGATTGATCCAGCCGTGGTGCTGGCAACGCGGCAGTATGTTGACAGCAAGGTGAGCCAGGCCGTGATCGAGGTCAGGCAGTACGCGGACGATTTGATGGCAAAGCATATTGCAGCGGCGGACCCGCACAAGCAGTATGCGCCCAAAGACAGCCCGCTGCTTACCGGCACGCCCAAAGCCCCGACGCCAGCGACGGGCAACAATTCAACGCTGCTTGCCACGACCGCCTTTGTGCAGGCGGCCATTGCGCAGCTGGTCGCGTCCTCCCCGGAGGCGCTGGACACGTTGAACGAGCTGGCCGCCGCGCTGGGCAACGACCCGAACTTTGCTACCACAATGACGAATCAGCTTGCTGCGCGCGCATTGCTGACGGGCAACGTCAACCAGCAGTTCTTCGTCAAAGACGCCACACTTGACGGACATGCTGTAAACCGTGGGCAGATGAATGTAGCACTGGCGCTAAAAGCACTGCTTAACGGCGACCCGGCACAGGCATTCCAGATGGCGAACAGCGGCACCGGATCTTATGGAGTTAACAATGACCGTCTGAATTTTGTATTGCAGAGTTATGCCGCACTGGCCGGAAACCAGTATACGCCTTTCAGTGTGGGCGGTGCGACACAGGCAGCGCATGCCGTGCGGCTTGACCAGTTTCAGTCCGGTAATAACGGGAATGGAGCATGGACCAAATTTCCCAATGGGCCAATGTGGGCGAGGTCAAATGTCAACTTAAATGCAAATGGCAGCACAACCTGGACTTTCCCTGTGACATTTCCGGGTAACCCTGGTGTTTATATTACTAACTTTAACTCAGGTAACAGGGTGTGGCTAAACGGCATAGGGCCTAGCTCGGTTGGTATATATAACGATGGCCCGGCAATGAACATTAATGTTTTTGCGGTATGGTGATTGAAATGGCTGAAGAAAACAAAGCTACTGAACAAAGTGAAGAAACGCAGCTTCATGAATTTAAAACCCGTTTCTTTTTGAAGATGGACGAAGAGCACTACGTTGTTGCCATGATGGTTGCTGTGAATCAGGCTGAAGTTGAAGCGTACGAAAGCCAGAATTTAACTGAGGTGTCAGCAGAAACCTACCAGCAGGTGGGGCCAGATTCCAGGCTGATTGACGGCGAAGTTAAGCAGGGAGAGCCGCGCGTGCCGATGCTAGATAATGAAGCAAAGCAAGCCATCATGACGGCCAAGCTACGGGATGCAACGGTGAAAATTGACACGCTGCAGGACGCGGTTGATCTGGAAATGGCGACAGATGATGAGAAGGTGCAGCTGACGGCGTGGAGAAAATACCGCGTCCTGCTGAGCCGCGCGGATGCGAAAGCGCAGTCGCCGGAAGAGTGGCCGCAGCCCCCGGTCTGACAGGATGAGCGCCCGCCGGGGCGCTTTTTTTCGCTGTTCCTTGTGTGATTTTCCACACAATGCCCGCAGGGTGCGCCCGCGCCCGCCACCTTTCACCATAGCGGAACCCCTTTACAGGAGAACCGCCACATGGCTCAGGATTATCACCACGGCGTGCGCGTTGAGGAAATCAACGAGGGCACCCGAACTATCACCACCGTCAGCACGGCAATTGTCGGTCTGGTCTGCACCGGCGACGACGCCGACGCGGCAACCTTTCCGCTCAACCGCCCGGTGCTGCTGACCGACGTGCTTACCGCCAGCGGCAAGGCTGGCGAGTCCGGCACGCTGGCCCGCTCGCTGGACGCCATAGCCGACCAGGCAAAACCCGTCACCGTCGTTGTGCGCGTACCGCAGGGCGAAACCGAGGCGGAAACCACCGCTAACATCATCGGCGGCGTGACCGATGGCCAGCGCACCGGCATGAAGGCGCTGCTGGCCGCGCAGGCCGTCTGTGGCGTCAAGCCGCGCATTCTCGGCGTGCCGGGACATGACACGCAGGCCGTTGCGACCGAGCTGCTGAGCGTGGCGCAGAGCCTGCGCGGCTTTGCCTACCTGTCGGCCTACGGCTGCAAAAGCGTAGAGGAAGCCATCGCCTACCGCGCCAACTTCAGCCAGCGCGAAGGGATGCTTATCTGGCCTGACTTCATCAACTTTGACACCGTGCTGAAAGCGGACGCGACGGCCTACGCCACCGCCCGCGCGCTCGGTCTGCGCGCCAAAATCGACGAGCAGACCGGCTGGCACAAGTCCCTCTCAAACGTCGGGGTGAACGGCGTCACCGGCATTTCCAAAGACGTGTTCTGGGACCTGCAGGATCCGGCGACGGACGCGGGCCTGCTGAACCAGAACGACGTCACCACGCTGATCCGCAAGGACGGTTTCCGCTTCTGGGGTTCCCGCTGCCTGAGCGACGACGCGCTTTTTCAGTTTGAGTGTTACACCCGCACCGCGCAGGTGCTGATGGACACCATGGCAGAGGCACAGATGTGGGCCGTTGACGGTCCGCTGAACCCGTCGCTGGCCCGCGACATCATCGAGAGCATCCGCGCGAAGCTGCGCAGCCTGGTGAATCAGGGCTACCTCATCGGGGCAGATTGCTGGCTGGATGAAAGCGTGAACGACAAGGACACGCTGAAGGCGGGCAAGCTGACCATCGACTACGACTACACGCCGGTGCCACCGCTTGAAAACCTGCTGCTGCGCCAGCGCATCACCGACCAGTACCTGGTCGATTTCAGCAGCCGCGTGAGCGCATAAGGAGACTGAAACATGGCATTACCCCGCAAGCTCAAGCACCTGAACGTGTTTAACGCAGGCAACAACTGGCAGGGGCTGGTTGAGTCCATCACCCTGCCAAAAGTCACCCGCAAGTTTGAGAAGTACCGCGGCGGCGGCATGGCCGGTGCGGTAGACATTGACATGGGCCTGGACGACGGCGCGCTGGATACGGAGTTCACTGTAGGCGGCACCGAGGCGCTGCTGTTCAAGCAGCTGGGCACCGCCACCGTGGACGGCGTGCAGCTGCGCTTTACCGGCTCTATCCAGCGCGACGACACCGGCGAAGTGCAGGCGGTCGAACTGGTCACGCGCGGCCGCTACAAAGAGCTGGATTCCGGCGAGTGGAAGACCGGCGATTCAAGCACCACCAAGGTGTCCGCGACCAACAGCTACGCCAAGCTGACCATTAACAACGAAGTGGTTTACGAGATTGACCTCGTGAACATGATCCACATCGTGGACGGCACCGACCTCATGGAAGCGCACCGTAACGCGCTCGGCCTCTGATAAACCCGGCAGGGGCAGCCCTGCCGCTCTGAAACGTATAAACGGAAAATAACCATGACCGACAAAACTACCGAAAAAGCTGTTGAGCTGGACACCCCCATTCTGCGCGGCAAAACCGAAGTTACCAGCGTGACCGTGCGCAAACCGCAGGCCGGGGCGCTGCGCGGCATCCGCCTGCAGGCGCTGATGGACATGGACGTGAACGCGATGATGGCCGTGCTGCCGCGCGTCACGAACCCGGCGCTGACCGTGCAGGAAATTAACGAAATGGACCCCGCCGATCTGCTGTCCCTGTCGGTCGAGGTGATCACTTTTTTGTTGCCGAAGTCGGCGCTGTCAGCTTTCCCGACAGCCTGACGGTAGAAGATTTGGTAGCGGACATCGCTACCGTTTTTCACTGGCCGCCGCCGGTGATGTACGCGGAGTCTCTGACGGACGTGCTGGAGTGGCGGCATAAAGCGATGCAGCGTAGCGGAGCCGGTGACGATGAGTGACACAAACCTGCGGCTGCAGGTGGTATTAAGCGCGGTTGATAAAATCACGCGCCCCTTTCGCAGCGCGCGCGACGGCTCTAAGGAGCTGTCGGCCGCGCTGAAGGCCAGCAAAGACGGCCTGAAATCCCTTAACGAGCAGGCGGGCCGCATTGACGGATTCCGCAAAACCCGCTCACAGCTTGCCGTTACCGCCAACAACCTGAAGGCCGCCCGCGAGGAAGCGGCGCGCCTTGCCGTGCAGTTTACCGAAACGAACAGGCCCACGGCGCAGCAGGCCAGACTGCTTGAGCAGGCAAAGAACCGCGCCAGCCAGCTGCAGCAGACCTACAACGGCCTGCGCCTGTCGGTGCAGCGCCAGCGTGAGGCGCTGAACGCGGCGGGCATTGATACAAAACAGCTGAGCGAGGCACAGCGCCGGCTAAAAACGGACGCGCAGGCGGCAACCGGGGCAATCGAACGCCAGCAGGCAGAGCTGCGCAAGCTCGGCGAGCGCCAGCAGAAGATACGCGACATCCAGGCACGGCATGAAAAGCTGACCGAGACGCGCAATAAGCTGGCCGGTAACGGCGCGGGCATGGTGGCAACCGGCGTAGCTACCGGCGCGACCCTGATGGCCCCGGTGCGCGCCTATGCGGATTCGGAGAACGCCGCGACGCAGCTGGCCGCCTCCATGATGGGACCGGGCGCTAAGGTGCTGCCGGAGTATGAAAAAATCAACAGGCTGGCGGTGAGCCTGGGCGACAAGCTGCCCGGCACCACGGCGGACTTTCAGAACATGATGACCATGCTGCGCCGCCAGGGCATGAGCGCGCAGGCGATCCTGGGCGGGCTGGGTGAGGCGACGGCCTATCTCGGCGTACAGCTGCAGATGGCCCCGACCGATGCGGCGGAGTTTGCGGCGAAGCTGCAGGACGCCACGCAGACCAGCGAAAAGGACATGATGGCGCTCACCGACATCATTCAGAAGGGATTTTATGCGGGCGTGGATTCGGAAAACATGCTGCAGGGCTTTTCTAAAATCGGCAGCGCCATGGACATCATCAAAAAGAAAGGGATCGATGCGGCGAGAGAATTTGCGCCCCTGCTTGTGATGGCTGATCAGCAGGGCATGGACGGCGGCTCGGCAGGTAACGCTTACCGCAAGGTGCTGCAGGCCATGATGGACAACAAGAAAATCAAAGGGGTGAACGAAGACCTTAAGGGCACGGGGGTGAAATTTGATTTCACCAACGGCAAAGGAGAATTTGCCGGTATTAAGAAAATGTATGCGCAGCTGGATCAGCTCAAGGCGCTTAGTACCGAGAAGCGGCTGCGGACGCTCAAAGATATGTTTGGCGACGATGCGGAAACGCTGCAGGTGCTAAACAACATGATTACTAAAGGGCTTGACGGGTACAGGGAAACCGCAGCGAAGCTCGACAACCAGGCGTCTCTGCGGGAGCGCGTTGACGCCTCATTAAAGACGCTGTCAAACCGCTGGGATGCGGCGAGCGGCTCGTTTACTAATGCAATGGCTGCAATTGGTGAGACGGTCGCGCCAGTGCTTAAACAGGTGGCCGACTGGCTGGGAAATCTCGCTGGCGCATTAGGCTCGTTTGTAAAACAGCACCCGCAACTGACGGCGGCGCTGTTCAAGATAGCGGCGGGATTTGCCATCGTGACAGCAGGGATAGGTGCGGCGTTGCTGGTCTTTGCGTCAACAATCGGCCCCATGCTGCTAATGCGTATGCTTATGAACAAGACGGGCCTTCAGGCGTTTAGTTCTTTTGGCCTCATGCGTAAGGCTATTGGCCTTGTCGGTAATGGCGTGCTGTGGCTGGGGCGGCTGATGATGGCGAACCCCATTCTGGCCGTGATCGGGCTGATTGCCATGGGGGCCATATATATCTGGCAGAACTGGGACACGCTGGGGCCGAAGTTTGCCGCGCTGTGGGATGGCATCAGCACCAAAGTCAGCAATGTTTGGACGGCGATCCGCACCTACATCAGCACCAAATGGGATGAAATCGTGGCCGACGTGAAGGCGCTGCCCGCACGCTTTAAGGAAGCTGGCTCGCAGATGATTGATGGCCTGCTGGCAGGCATCAGCCAGAAATGGGATGCGCTCAAAAGCAAGCTGTCCTCGCTGACTGATTACCTGCCGGACTTTCTAAAGCCCGGCAATGACAAGCCAGGCGCACCGGCGCAGCCAGCCCGACCACGCCCGGCGCAGGTAACGGCAGACGGGAAAGTGGCGCTGCCGCCGGGCGGCTTCCCGGCTTTTCCGAGGATGTACGACACCGGCGGGCATATTCCGTCCGGGCAGTTCGGCATCGTCGGGGAAAACGGGCCGGAAATTGTAAACGGCCCGGCCAACATAACCAGCCGCCGCCGCACTGCCGCGCTGGCCGCCTCTGCCGCGCTGGCGATGGGCATGGCCGCAACGCCAGCGGCTGCGCGTCCACTACATCCGATGAGCCAGCCCGCGCAGGCATACCGGCAGGAAGCGGCACGACCGCAACCGGTGGCCAGTATGTCGCCCGTGACCGTTAATGCCTCTATCACGATCATGCAGCAGCAAGGGCAGAGCGCGCAGGACGTGGCGGACGAGGTTATGCGCAGACTTGAGGCAAAAGAGCGACAGGCGAAGGCCCGCGCCCGCAGCAGCTACCACGACAGAGAAGGTATTGAATAATGATGATGACGCTGGGGATGTTCGTTTTCATGCTGCAGACGGTCCCTTATCAGGAGCTGCAGATCCAGCGCAGCTGGCGGTTTCCGTCAAACAGTCGCGTAGGCATGCGCTCGTCCCTCCAGTATTTGGGGCCGGATAATGAAACGCTGACGCTTTCGGGCGTTCTGCTGCCAGAGATAACCGGCGGCAGGCTGTCACTGCTGGCGCTGGAGCAGATAGCAGAGCTGGGGCGCGCATGGCCGCTGATAGAGGGAAGCGGCACTATTTACGGCATGTTTGTGATCGAGAGCCTGAGCCAGACCAAAGCGGAATTTTTCAGCAGTGGCGTCTGCCGGCGCATTGAGTTCACGCTCACCCTGAAGCGCACCGACGAAACGCTGGGCGAAATGTTCGGCAGTCTGAGCGATCAGCTCTCAGCCATAAAGGGCGCGGCGACGGACGCAGCGGGTAAAGTTACCAGCATGATGGGGGGGCTGCTTTCATGAGCGCCACGAAATGGATAAACGGGCAGGCAAATTCCCCTTCTTTCAGGCTGACGCTTGAAGGCGCGGACATCACGCAGAAGATTGAGAAGCGTCTTATGAGTCTGACGCTCACAGATAACCGGGGGTTTGAGGCTGACCAGCTGGACATCGAGCTGGACGACGCAGACTGCCAGCTTCTGCTGCCTCGCCGGGGCGTCTCTCTGTCGCTGGCCCTCGGCTGGCAGGGTGAGGCGCTTTTTCCGAAAGGCACCTTTATCGTGGACGAAATTGAGCACTCCGGCACGCCTGACCGGCTGACCCTGCGCGCGCGCAGCGCCGACTTCAGGCAGACGCTCAATACAAAGCGTGAAAAATCATGGCACCAGACTACCGTGGGCGACATCGTGAAAGACATCGCAGGCCGCCACAAGCTGAAGATCGCCCTGGGTGATGATGTGGCGAAGATGGCCGTAGATCACCTTGATCAGACCAACGAGTCAGACGCCAGCTTTCTGATGCGCCTGGCGAAACAGTCAGGCGCGATAGCCTCTATCAAAAACGGCAATCTGCTGTTTATACGTCAGGGGCAGGGAAAAACGGCCAGCGGTAAGGCGCTGCCGGTGATCACCATTCAACGCAAGGACGGCGACAGCCACCGCTTTACCATGGCTGACCGCGACGCCTACACGGGAGTAATTGCCAGCTGGCTGCATACCCGTGAACCGACAAAAAAACCGGTAGCGAAAGTAAAGCGCAGGCGGAAAAAGACGACAAAGAAAAAAGAGCCAGAAGCTAAACAGGGCGATTACCTGATCGGAACGGATGAAAACGTCCTGGTGCTGAGCCGCACCTATGCAAACCGGGCCAATGCAGAGCGCGCGGCCAAAATGCGATGGGAGCGCCTGCAGCGCGGAGTTGCGTCGTTTTCTATACAGCTGGCTCGCGGCCGGGCAGATCTCTATACCGAAATGCCGGTACAGGTGAGGGGCTTCAAGCAGCAGATAGATGCGGGCGAATGGATTGTTACGACGCTTACGCACAGCCTCAGTGCGGACAGTGGCTATACAACAAGCATTGATCTTGAGGTCAAAATCGACTCATTAGAAATGGAATAAGAAGTATCCCAATTGGGGTTTTTTGTGTATTATCCACCCAAAATGAGATTGGGGGCTGGGTTATGATGAATTGTCCATTGTGTGGGAATGCGGCCCATACGCGTAGTAGCTTTCAAGTTTCTAAGACAACGAAGGAGCGCTATAACCAGTGCCAAAACATCAATTGTGGTTGCACCTTCAAGTCCCATGAAACAGTGGCAGAAATTATAATGAATCCGGGCAAGGTCAAGCCTGCCCCTCCGCATCCTGACAGAACACTTCAGGGCGCGCTCTGGTTATAAATAAGAACCCGCTAATGCGGGTTTATTTTTGAATCAAAGACTTTATATACACTTCAGACTCATTCATATTCATTGGCGCTAACTTCTTGCATTCAGCGCCGCCTCCGTTCATTACCACTTCCTGATCCTGAGAAGAGTTTAAAACTACAACTTTCTTAATCAGGGAAGGTTGCCAGCTTTTCCCAACATATTGCGTATCGCACATCCCGCGAAAAAATGAGGTAGCAATTTCTTCATTAACGGTAGGTTTTGTGATGGTCATTGAAAGCACACCATTCTCCAGGGAGGACGAAGAGTGTTGATAGACGTTAATCACTTCTTGTACTGGCTTCGGCACCTCTTCAGCCAGGGCGCTGAGGGAAGCGAACAGGGTAAGCGCGAAAGCGGTTTTTTTCATGTTATGAGCCTCAGACTAAGGATTAGGCAAAAAATCTGCTGCCATTTTGCTGCCAATGGTCTCGCGGCAAACAAAAAAGCCACCGATAAAAGGTGGCTTAACTCAATGATTTTAAATCTTAAATTTGGTGGCCCCTGCTGGGTTTGAACCAGCGACCAAGCGATTATGAGTCGCCTGCTCTAACCACTGAGCTAAGGGGCCAGCGGAGCGGGGATTATAATGTATCTGTTTCAGGCGATCCAGCACTCATCCGCCGGATGCTCAAAAATCCTCCAGCGCATGAGTGCTTGATTAAACTAAATATTTCCAGAACACGCGGCCCGCTTTCAGCTATTCCCTCCAGTAAAAGCGGGTAAGCAAACCCGCTCTGGCCCGCCTCTTATCTGGTTCTTACCCTCGCTTTCACCTTAAAAGCATCAGGCTCTCAGTCGCGATAGCGCGACGCCGACTGGTTCAGCGAAAGATAGGGCAGCATCGCGCCGCGCGCCCGGTCATACTCCTGCCACAGCGCTATCTCTTCCAGCGCCGGGATGGTCACCGCTTCGCCCGCTTCCAGTCCCGCCAGTGCGGCATCCACCATCTCTTCCACTTCCATAATCATACCGGCCGGCAGCTCATCAATCGACTTACCGGAGCGGTCGAAGATCTCGGTTCGCGTAGCGCCTGGCAAAACCGCCTGCACCTGCACGCCGCTGTTCTCCAGCTCGCGCTGCATCGAGCGGGTCAGGGTCAGCACAAAGGATTTGCTGCCGTTATAGGCGCCGTTGAACCGCTCATGCATCAGCGCCAGCACCGAGGCGACATTGATAATCACACCGCGTCCGCGCGCGCGAAACGCATTGGCTGCCGCATGGGCCAGGCGGGCAGGGGCGATGATGTTGAGCGCCAGCATGGTCTCAATGCGATCGATATCGGCATCAATAAACTCGCCGTCCACGCTCATACCGGCGTTATTCGCCAGCAGCGTAATCGCGGGGTTGTCCCGCAGCTCTTGCTCAACGCGCCGCAGATCGCCCGCATCAGTCAGATCGGCGCGCAGAATACGCGCCTCAATCTGATGCTGCTGCTGCAGCGTCTGCGCCAGCGTCTCCAGCCTCGCCTGGTCGCGCGCCACCAGGATCAGATCGTAGCCGCGCGCCGCCAGGCGTCGAGCGTAGGTGGCGCCGATGCCGCTTGATGCGCCGGTAATTAAAGCAAAGCCTTGTGATGATGCTGACATGGTGAACCTCTGTTGTATGATGGTTGTCATATTTGTAGTTAATATGACGACCATCATATTCACCGTCAAGCTGGAATATGATGGTCGTAATAATTACTATCAATGGCAGAACATATCAGCGAGAAAAAAAGCGATGGATAAACAGAGCCACAAGGCGCGCACGCGACAGCGTATCCTTGATGAGGCGGCGCGGGTGATGCGCGAATGCGGCACGGAAAGCATCGGCGTGGCGGCGCTGATGAAGCGCGTCGGGCTGACGCACGGCGGCTTCTATGCGCACTTTGACTCCCGCGAGGCGCTGGTGCAGGCGGTTATCGCCGAAATGTTTACCGACTCAGCGCAGCGCATGGCGTCGCTGTGGCAGGGCACCGATCCGGCCACGCGGCTGGGCGCCCTGATTGACTATTACCTGTCAGAAGCGCATCGCGACTGCCGCGCCGAGGGCTGCCCGGTGCCCGCGCTGGTCAGCGAGGTCGGTCATCTGCCAGAAGAGGCGCAAGCTATTTTTACCCAGGGCGTGACCTCGATGCTGCAGCGGTTAGGCGAACTGCTCGCTGAGCTGGGACAGCGCGACGCCGAGGCGCTCGCCAGCAGCCTGCTGGCTGAAATGGTCGGCGCGCTGGCGCTGGCGCGCGCCTGTCCCGATAAGGCGCTCTCCGCGACCATGCTGGCGCGCAGCAGGCAGGCGCTGAAGCGCCGCACCGGACTGGAGCAGGCGGCATGAGCGAGCACAACATCAGCGACATTATTGCGCCCGGCCTGAAGGTGCTGTTCTGCGGCATTAATCCCGGCCACTCGACTGCGCACACCGGCTATCACTTCGCCCACCCCGGCAACCGCTTCTGGAAGGTGCTGCATCTGGCGGGTTTTACCCGAGAGCAGCTCAAACCTGAAGAGGAGCAGCGGCTGCTGGAGACCGGCTGCGGCATTACCATGCTGGTAGAGCGTCCCACCGTGCAGGCGAACCAGCTGGCGGCTGAGGAGCTGCGCGACGGCGGCGCGCGCCTGACCGATAAGGTGCTTAACTACCAGCCGCGCATGCTGGCGATCCTCGGCAAAGACGCCTTTAAGCGCGCCTTTAATCAGCGCAAGGTGGAGTGGGGCTTACAAGGCATTTTTATGGGCAAAACCCAGGTCTGGGTGCTGCCCAATCCCAGCGGCCTTAACCGCGCCTCTCTTGACGAGATCGTCGCGGCCTACCGACAGCTCTATGATGCGCTGCAGCAGGATGTGGAATAGAACGCGAGGCAGAAAAGAGGCAATAAAAAACCCCGGCAGGCCGGGGTTTTTTTAACGCTAATGCAATCAGTCGTCCAGGAAGCTACGCAGCACTTCCGAGCGGCTCGGATGGCGCAGCTTGCGCAGCGCTTTCGCCTCAATCTGACGAATACGCTCACGCGTAACGTCGAACTGTTTGCCCACCTCTTCCAGCGTATGGTCGGTGTTCATATCGATACCGAAACGCATGCGCAGCACTTTGGCTTCGCGTGCGGTCAGGCCCGCCAGCACGTCATGGGTAGCGGAACGCAGGCTCTCGGAGGTCGCAGAGTCGAGCGGCAGCTCCAGCGTGGTGTCTTCGATAAAGTCGCCCAGATGCGAATCTTCGTCGTCGCCAATCGGCGTCTCCATAGAGATAGGCTCTTTAGCGATTTTCAACACCTTGCGGATCTTGTCTTCCGGCATCAGCATGCGCTCGGCCAGCTCTTCCGGCGTCGGCTCGCGGCCCATCTCCTGCAGCATCTGGCGCGAAATACGGTTGAGCTTGTTAATGGTCTCAATCATATGCACCGGAATACGGATGGTACGCGCCTGGTCGGCGATAGAGCGGGTGATCGCCTGACGGATCCACCATGTCGCATAGGTCGAGAACTTGTAGCCGCGACGGTATTCAAACTTATCAACCGCCTTCATCAGGCCGATGTTGCCTTCCTGAATCAGGTCGAGGAACTGCAGACCGCGGTTGGTATATTTTTTCGCGATTGAAATCACCAGACGCAGGTTCGCTTCCACCATCTCTTTCTTCGCACGACGCGCTTTGGCTTCGCCGATAGACATGCGACGGTTGATATCTTTAACCTGCTCGATGGTCAGGCCGGTCTCTTCTTCGATCTGATGCAGCTTCTGCAGGCAGCGCATCACATCTTCTTCCACTTCTTTCAGCTTCTCTGACCAGGGTTTATTCATGGCCAGCGCGGCTTTGAACCAGCTCTCGCTGGTCTCGTTGCCGGTAAACAGCGTGATGAAGTTTTTCTTCGGCATTTTGCATAGTTCAACGCACAGCTTCATGATGATGCGCTCTTGCGTACGCACGCGCTCCATCATCTCGCGCATGTTGTTCACCAGGTAGTCGAACTGCTTCGGCACCAGGCGGAACTGCTTAAAGACGTCAGAAAGGTTTTGAATCTCTTTGACTGCGTCAGCATGGCTGCGACCTTTGCTCTTGATAACAAGGCGGGTCGTTTCATACTGCGTGCGCAGCTCGACGAATTTCTCGCGCGCCAGTTCCGGATCGATAGAGTTATCGTCATCGGAGCTGTCGTCTTCGCTCTCTTCGTCTTCATCTTCGTCGTCGTCGCGGTCTTCCTGAGACAGCTCAGAGCCGACGTGGGTGGCGGTAGGCGCCAGATCTTCTTCAGCGTTTGGATCCACAAAGCCGGTGATCAGGTCGGAGAGGCGAGATTCGCCCGCTTCGACTTTGTCGTACTGCTCCAGCAGATAGGTAATGGCTTCCGGATATTCCGCAACCGAACACTGTACCTGGTTGATACCGTCTTCGATGCGCTTGGCGATGTCGATTTCGCCTTCACGCGTCAGCAGCTCAACGGTACCCATTTCGCGCATATACATGCGCACCGGGTCGGTGGTGCGGCCAATTTCAGATTCTACGCTGGATAACACCTGAGCGGCGGCTTCCGCGGCATCTTCGTCAGTATCGGCGCTGTTTTCGTTCAGCATCAGATCGTCGGCGTCAGGGGCTTCTTCCACCACCTGAATACCCATATCGTTAATCATCTGGATGATGTCTTCGATCTGATCGGAGTCGACGATATCTTCCGGCAGATGGTCATTGACCTCAGCATAGGTCAGATAGCCTTGCTCCTTACCACGGGTGACAAGCAGCTTAAGCTGTGACTGCGGGTTTTGCTCCATAAGACGGTATCCACACTTCTGTTAATTAGATTGGTGTCGGTCGGCAGCGAGCCAACTATAACAGTGAAGGCGTTGTATTATTGCCGCTGCCTTCGTCGCGGCCAGGGCTTTTGCCCCTCATATATCGGCACTTAAGCCGCTTTGTATTCTGTTCGAGGCTACGCCTCTTACTGTGCGTACAGGGCTCTCTCGACGGCCCTGCTGGCAATGCGCTCTGAACTGGCTGGCTTTATCGCCCCAGTGTTGCTAACGGCGCGCTGTGTCATGCCAGACTCGTTGCGTCTCCGGGCTGGCTTATCGCGTCGCTGAGCCTCGGCTTGCGGCGCATTGCCCCAGAAACGAATGGGTCAGAGATGCGCCTTTGACTACGCGCAACATTCTGACCCAGTTAAAATTTTACTTTTTCGCCAGTGCCTGGCTTAAGGTCCAGAATTCACGGCGCTCTTCCGCGCTTAAACCCTGGGTGCGATCGCGAGCGATCAGCTCCTCCAGACGCTGTTCAAGCGCGGCGTCGTAAATACTCGCCAGCGAATCATGAAACACCGCTTCAACTTCCTCATCCACTATCATGTGGTTCCACGTGGCTAAGGTTTCAAGCGTCTGACTAAAATTTGTCCCGCGATATAACTCTAGTAGCTGTCCGGTAGTCAATCCAGGATTCTCAGTGCAACGGCTGACTAATTCAGCAAACAGCGGTAAGCCCGCCATTTTTACCTGCGACAGCCCCTCAAGCGTGGGCACCAGCGTCGCCAGCTGTGGGTTTTGCACCAGCAGCGCCACCAGCACGCGCATCGTGGTGCGCTTTAACGGCGGCGCCGTCGGTGCCGCACCGCTGGGTGCCTGCTTCGGCATCAGCTTCTCTAACTGGTTATCGTCAAGAATGCCGAGTTTATTACCCAGTTCCTGACGCATATAGATGCGCAGCGTCTCGCCGGGGATCTGGCTAATCAGCGGCAGCGCCAGCGTGCTCAGGCGCGCTTTACCGTCGCGCGTGCTCAGATCGACCTGCGGCAGCAGCGAGTCGAACAGGAAAGAGGAGAGCGGCATCGCCTGCTCCATACGCGCTTCAAACGCCTCTTTTCCCTCTTTACGCACCAGCGTGTCGGGATCTTCGCCGTCGGGCAAAAACATAAAGCGTAGCTGACGTCCGTCATTCATGTAAGGCAATGCGGTTTCCAGCGCGCGCCAGGCGGCTTCCCGACCCGCGCGGTCGCCGTCGTAGCAGCAGATCACGGTATCGGTGCTGCGGAACAGCAGCTGAATATGCTCTGCCGTCGTGGAGGTACCCAGCGACGCCACGGCGTAATCGATGCCGAACTGCGCCAGCGCCACCACGTCCATATAGCCTTCCACCACTAGCAGGCGGGCAGGCTGCGGATGATTCTTCTGCGCTTCATAGAGGCCATAAAGCTGACGGCCCTTATGGAAAATCGGCGTTTCCGGCGAGTTCAGGTACTTGGGCGTCTCGTTGCCCAGCACGCGGCCGCCAAAGCCAATTACGCGTCCGCGCTTATCGCGAATTGGAAACATGACGCGCTCGCGAAAGCGGTCATAGGTGCGGCCCTTATCGTTGGAAACCAGCATGCCGGCCTCCATCAGGGACTCGCGATCGTCTTTATTGCCGCCGAAGCGCTTTAAGACGTTATCCCAGCCCGGCGGCGCGAAGCCGATGGCGAAATGCTCAATCACTTCAGCACTTAAGCCGCGGTTGCTGAGATAGTCACGCGCCGATCGCGCACTGGCGTGCGTCAGGCTCTGCTGATAAAAACCGTTAAGGCTCTCCATCAGCTGATAGAGGCTCTGGCGCTGGTGGCGCTCTATCTGGCTCGGGCCGCTGCCCGCTTCGTAGGGCACTTCCAGACCATGCTGCGTCGCCAGCTCTTCGATACTCTCGACAAATTCCAGCCGATCGTAATTCATCAAAAAGTCGATGGCGTTGCCGTGCGCGCCACAGCCGAAACAGTGATAAAACTGCTTCTCGCCGTTTACGGTGAAAGAGGGGGTTTTTTCATTGTGGAAGGGACAACACGCGTGGAAGTTCTTACCCTGCTTTTTCAGCTTAACGCGGGCATCGATAAGATCCACGATATCCGTGCGGGCAAGCAGATCATTGATAAAGACGCGCGGGATTCTTCCAGCCATAAGCCCCAGTTTTTCAGCTCATAAACGGCAACAAGCCGCGCTTCCTTTCGGAAAGCACGGCCTCTTACTTGACTCTGTCTGCGTTTAACACGCGGTGGAGGCGAACCTCCGGAAGAACTTAGTACAGACGAGTGCGGCGTGCGTTTTCGCGAGCCAGTTTCTTGGCGTGACGCTTAACTGCAGACGCTTTAGCGCGCTTACGTTCTGTGGTCGGTTTTTCATAGAACTCACGACGACGAACTTCAGCCAGAACGCCTGCTTTCTCGCAGGAACGCTTGAAGCGACGCAGTGCTACGTCGAATGGCTCGTTTTCACGTACTTTAATTACCGGCATGTAACTCTCACCTCGATAAAATTCGGTTTTTGCTGCTGACTGCGGCGTCAGCACATTTCAAAATGGTGCAGCATTTTACTCCAACACGAGTCGGTTTGTAAAGCACCATGGACAATTAAGAACCAACAGGAGCGTTTGCCGATGCGGCTGCCGGTTTTTTTCAAGGGTGCGGAGTATAGCGCACTCTTTGCGCGCCACGGAATCACTTTTTACAGCGAAAGCGTCGACGAACGCAGGCGTTGCTATGCTACACTGCGCGCCGCAAGTAAGAGGTAAGCGCTATGCGAATTCTGGGTATTGAAACATCCTGCGATGAAACCGGCATCGCAATCTATGATGACGAAGCGGGCCTGCTCGCCAATCAGCTTTACAGCCAGGTGAAACTGCACGCCGATTACGGCGGCGTGGTGCCGGAACTGGCGTCGCGCGATCACGTGCGCAAAACCGTGCCGCTGATTCAGGCGGCGCTGAAACAGGCAAACCTGCAGCCGCAGCAGATCGACGCCGTCGCCTATACGGCGGGGCCTGGCCTGGTCGGCGCGCTGCTGGTCGGCGCCACCATCGGCCGGTCGCTCGCCTTTGCGTGGAAAGTGCCCGCGGTTCCGGTACATCATATGGAAGGCCATCTGCTGGCGCCGATGCTGGAAGAGAATCCGCCGCAGTTCCCGTTTGTGGCGCTGCTGGTGTCGGGCGGCCATACCCAGCTGATTAGCGTCACCGGCATCGGCGAATATGCGCTGCTGGGCGAGTCGATCGACGACGCCGCAGGCGAAGCCTTCGACAAAACCGCCAAGCTGCTTGGGCTGGACTATCCCGGCGGCCCGATGCTGTCGAAAATGGCGCAGCAGGGCGTGGCAGGACGGTTTACCTTCCCGCGTCCGATGACCGATCGCCCCGGCCTCGACTTTAGCTTTTCCGGCCTGAAGACCTTCGCCGCGAATACCATTCGCGAGAATGCGGACGACGCGCAAACCCGCGCCGATATCGCCCGCGCCTTCGAGGACGCGGTGGTCGATACCCTGATGATCAAGTGTAAACGCGCGCTGGAGCAGAGCGGATTTAAGCGGCTGGTGATCGCGGGCGGCGTCAGCGCCAACCGGACGCTGCGCGAGCGTATGGCGCAGATGATGCAGGCGCGCGGCGGCGAGGTCTTCTATGCTCGTCCTGAGTTCTGCACCGACAACGGCGCAATGATCGCCTATGCAGGCATGGTGCGGCTGAAGGGCGGCACGCGCGGCGGGCTGGGCGTCAGCGTACGGCCGCGCTGGCCGCTGGCGGAACTGCCGGCTATCGAAAGTCATTAAGGTAAAAATGCGATTTTCCTTGCGGGCAGCAGCTAATGCTCGCAAGCGGGTGGGGCGGGCCAGGCTGGCAGGTGTGCCCTCTGTGCAATCGGGCCGTCTCACCCGCGTCTGCCGCTGGCCGTTCAGACCGAGCCGGCTTTATTCCTTCTCTTCGCGCGCTTTCCTGCGCTTCCAGATTTTACTCTCCTGACCGCGCCACAGCCGCTGAATATTGTCGTGATGACGTAGCAGAATCAGGCATGACAGCATCGACACCGGAAAGGTGAACTGCGGCTTAAACCACCAGACGTAGAAGGGCGCAATCAGCGCGCTGACGATGGCACCCAGCGACGAATAGCCGCTCAGCAGCACCGTCAGCAGCCAGGTGCCGGTCATCAGCCCGGTTAGATCCCAGCCAATGGGTGCGATGGCACCGAGGGCGGTAGCGACCCCTTTGCCGCCGCGAAAGCGAAAAAAGACCGGATAGATATGGCCGAGACAGGCGGCGATGGCGGTCAGGCCAAGATAAAGCGGGGCGAGATGCAGCAGATAGGCCAGCCAGACCGGCACCATGCCTTTAAGAATATCGAAAATCAAAACGCAGGCCGCAGCGGCTTTACCGCCGATGCGCAACACGTTGGTCGCGCCAGGATTGCCTGACCCCTGCGTCCGCGGATCGGGCAGTCCGGCGATTTTGCAGACCAGAATGGCGCTCGAAATCGAACCGCAAAGATACGCGAAAAAAATCATACCAGGCGCGATAGCACTCATATTACCGTACCGTTTCCTTTAGGGTCGTTTTGTCTTCGTTAACCGTGGATAATACGCATTATATGCCGGAAGTGGTATCCGGCTTAGCCAAAAACAGAGACTGTCATCATGGATATCGTTTTTATCGAGCAACTCACGGTGTACACCACCATTGGCGTTTACGACTGGGAACAGGGCATTCAGCAGAAGCTGGTGCTCGATGTCGAAATGGCGTGGGACAATCGGCTGGCGGCGCGCAGCGACGATGTTAATGACTGTCTGAGCTACGCCGACGTCTCTGAGGCGATCCTCACCCACCTGAGCGGCACGCGCTTTGCGCTGGTGGAGCGGGTAGCGGAGGAAATCGCGGACCTGCTGATGACCCGTTTCAGCACGCCAGGGGTGCGTATCAAAGTCGCCAAACCGGGCGCGGTGGCGCAGGCAAACCAGGTGGGCGTGCGCATTGAGCGCGGGACTATTCCTAAATGATTAGCTTGTGATTGCCATCACAATGAAACCAAACCAAATTATTGTCTGTCATAACTGGCGCCCTTGCGGAGTGAAACGTGAAGGCCGCCGAAAGCCTTAAGGTTTCCCTCAGGCAGGCGATGGCAAAATTTCAGGCGGAAGCAGACTCGCGACCGCCTTTTTAATGGGTTTAAAACGGATATAAGGAAAATTTGATGGCAGATATTCATCAGCTTTGGGTAGCTGCAATCCTGGGCATCGTGGAGGGGCTAACTGAATTCCTGCCTGTCTCCTCCACGGGGCACATGATTATTGTCGGCCACCTGCTGGGTTTCGAAGGCGATAAGGCGGAAACCTTTGAGGTGGTGATCCAGCTCGGGTCCATACTTGCCGTGGTGGTGATGTTCTGGCGTCGTCTGTTTGGATTAATCGGCATTCACTTCGGCCAGGTCAGGCATGAGGGCGTTGGTCGTGGCCACCTGACGCTGATCCATATTCTGCTGGGTATGGTCCCGGCGGTGGTGATTGGGCTGGTGCTGCATGACCAGATCAAAACGCTGTTTAACCCGATCAACGTGATGTACGCGCTGGTGGTCGGCGGCGTGCTGCTGCTGGTGGCGGAATACCTGAAGCCGAAACAGCCAAAAGCGGTCGGCATTGACGATATTACCTATCGCCAGGCCTTTATGATCGGCTGCTTCCAGTGCCTCGCGCTCTGGCCGGGCTTCTCTCGCTCAGGCGCCACGATCTCTGGCGGTATGCTGATGGGCGTCAGCCGCTACGCGGCGTCGGAGTTCTCTTTTATCCTCGCCGTGCCGATGATGATGGGCGCCACCGGCCTCGATCTCTATAAAAGCATCGGCTTCCTGACGATGAACGATTTGCCGATGTTCGCCGTCGGCTTTGTTACCGCCTTCGTGGTGGCGCTGATTGCGATCAAGGCCTTCCTTGAGCTGATCAAACGTATCTCGTTTGTCTCTTTCGCTATCTACCGCTTTATCGTTGCGGCAGCGGTCTACGCTATCTTTATGTAACCTCTGCGCGGCCAGCTATCAGGCTGGCCGCATCTCGGCAATGCCCTGCGCCACGGCGGCGATACGGCGTCGCGTCAGCTCCTCTCGCACCTCTGCACCTTTGAAACCCGCCTCGATAACCGCTTTGGTCGGCACCGCCTGCGCCAGCGCGAACGCCTGACGCAGATAGTCGCCCTGCGGATAGGCCATGCTCTCAAGGCCAGCGCGGCCGCGCGCGTCCGCTTCGCTGGTCAGCGCGATTTGCTCAACCCGATGGGGCTTGCGCCAGGCGTCGATGCGATCGAACAGCGCCACTAAAGCGTCCGCCGACTGACGTTCGATGGTATGCACCACATCGTGAAATTCCGTGACGATCAGCGCCAGATCGCGAATGGCGTTCGGCACGCGCAGGCGCTGGCAGAGCGCCTCCACCAGCGGCACGCCCGCCGCGCCGTGGCCGTGATGGCTTGGCCACTTCTCCGGCGGCGTCAGCGCTTTACCGACGTCGTGGAACAGGGTGGCGAAACGCACATCGACCTCGTCCGACAGCGATGCCGCCAGCGTGAGCGTCATCAGGGTATGGACGCCGGTGTCGATCTCCGGGTGCCACTTTGCCGGCGCGGGAATGCCGAACAGCCTGTCAAGCTCCGGGAACAGCACCTCAAGCGCGCCGCAGTCGCGCAGCGTCTGGAAATAGACCTGGGGATTGCGCGAGGTCAGCGCCTTCTCTGTCTCTTTCCAGACGCGCTCGGCGGTAAGGTGGCTCAGCTCGCCGCTGGCCGCCATCTGGCGCATCAGCGCCTGGGTCTCATCGGCGATGCGGAAGTTAAGGTGCGCAAAACGCGCGGCGAAACGCGCCACGCGCAGCACGCGCAGCGGATCCTCGTTAAAGGCGTCGGAGACGTGGCGCAGCAGACGCGCCTGCAGATCGCGCTCGCCGTGAAAGGGATCGATCAGCTCGCCATCTTCCCTCTGCGCGATGGCGTTAATGGTCAGATCGCGGCGCTGCAGATCCTGCTCCAGCGTCACGTCGGGCGCGGACCAGGTGACAAAGCCGGTATAGCCGTTGCCGCTTTTCCGTTCGGTACGCGCCAGCGCGTACTCTTCACGGCTTTGCGGATGCAGAAAGACCGGAAAATCGCGACCAACCTGCTGAAAGCCCTGCGCCAGCATCGCCTCCGGCGTCGCGCCGACCACAACCCAGTCCCGGTCTTTAACCGGCAGTTTTAACAGCGCATCGCGAACGGCGCCGCCTACTAAATACGTCTTCACTCAACAACTCCAGAGATAATAAAAAGGCGCGCCGGAGGGCAGATCCGCCGCTAAAGATTCAGCGCGCTTGTTGCTCTATTGTTGCACACAATGGCCAGATTGCAGGCATGGCGAAAAGGGCATCAAAGGATGCCCTCGGCGTGCGGAAGGTAAAACGCGGAAAAAACCTAGTTCATCCAGCGATCTTTTTTCTTACGGCGCGGCACCATATGCGGCAGCACCAGACCCAGCAGCAGGCCGACGCCCAGCACGCCGCCGCCATACATAAACCACTGCATGATGATGGTGCGCTGCTTGTCGTCCAGCTGAACGTTGGCCGCGTTAACCTTTTTCTGCGCCACGATCAGCTCGTTTTTCAGCTTCTGGTTCTCTTCTTTCAGCCCGTTGATAACGCTGTCGCTGTTGGCGACTTTGTTCTGCATCTCGGCGGTGCGCTGGTTCCAGCTGTTGTCGATATTGCCCAGCTTCGCGGTCAGATCTTTGACCTGCTGCTCCAGCTGCGGCACGCGGGTGCGCAGGCTCGGCTCGGCGCTGAGCTGCGACAGCGGGATCCAGACGGTGCGGCCTTCTGAATCGCGGATCTGGCCGTAGTTGGTGTCACTGTTGGTCTGCACCAGCTGCACTTCTTCCCCCGCGTTCAGCTTGCCGAGCAGGCGATATTGATCGCCCGGTCCGCTGCGAACCCAGGTGGATAATTCGTCGGAGATGTAGCGCTTTTCATCTGCATGGGCTGGTGCGAGCGTGCTGATAGCCAGCAAGGTAAGGCCTGCGATTACAATTTTTTTCATTCGATGTCGTTTTAGCTTGGGGGTCTGTAAATTTACCGGCACAGTCTGGAACCGCCTCGCATAAATCTGAATGAGAACTATCCTGGTCTCATTTCCCTGCGAAAAGGGTAGCGAAAGCGCAAAGAAAGCAGAGACAGCCCGCCTTCTGTGCATTACTCTTCGCCAGATAATCCTCGTAAGTGCCAGCAGCGTATTGAATAAAAAATTATGACCATCGAAATCGAACTAAAGTTCATTGCCACGCCTGACGCCGCCAGCAAGCTGGCGCAGACTCTCGCCGGTTTTCCGCACCAGCACCAGGCCGCGCGCGCGTTAAGCAACATCTATTTTGAGACAGATGACAACCAGCTGCGTCGCTGGGATATGGGCCTGCGCATTCGCGGCGTTGACGGCCAGTATGAAATGACGCTGAAGACCGCCGGGAAAACGCTCGGCGGCCTGCATCAGCGCGCGGAATATAATATCGACCTGCCTGAAGCGAAGCTGGATATCGCGCGGCTGCCTGCCGACGTCTGGCCGCAGGGCACCGACGTCGCCGCGCTGCAGCAGCGTCTGCAACCCCTGTTCAGCACCCATTTTCAGCGCGAGACCTGGCTGGTTCAGGCAGGCGAAAGCGAAGTGGAAGTGGCCTTCGATCGCGGCTCGGTCGCCACGGAGACGCTGAGCGAAGATCTGGTTGAGGTGGAGCTGGAGCTGAAAAGCGGCCAGCGCGGCGACATGATGACCTTCGCCCGCGAGCTGATCGCCATCGGCGGCCTGCGTCTCGGCAGCCTGAGCAAAGCGGCGCGCGGCTATCATCTGGCGCAGGGCAATCCGCCGCGTCTTCTGCGTCCGTTCCCGCTGCTGAAAGCCGCGCCGAAAGCGACGGTGGAAGAGGGGATGGTGGCCGCGATGTCGAGCGCCCTCAGCCACTGGCAATATCATGAAGAGGTGTGGCTACGCGGCAACGCCGAGGCGCAGCGCAGCGTTGTCGAAGCGCTGGAAGCGCTGCGTCAGGCCTTCTCGCTGTTCGGCGCCCTGGTGCCGCGCAAGGCGAGCAGCGAGCTGCGCCAGAAGCTCACCACGCTGGAAGAGATCCTCGCCGAGCCGGTTAAAGATGCGCAGGCGCTGAGCTTCTCGGCGCTCTCCGTAGAGACCCAGTTAGCGCTTACTCACTGGCTGGTGGAGTCGCAGTGGCGGCGCTGGATCGATGCAAAAAGCCAGGCGAAGCTCGACGGCTCCTTTAAGCGCTTCAGCGACATCATGCTGAGCCGCATCAACGCCGATCTTAAAGAGACCTTCAGCGACGTACAGCTGCTTAATGAATATCACGACAAGGCGACGCGCCTGTCGCGTCAGCTGCTGGCGGTGCATCTGCTGGCGGGTGCCTACCCGGTAGAAGCCGTTTCCGTCTGGCTGGCGCCCTGGCAGCAGCTGCAACAATCCATTGCGCAAAACCAGGAGCACTGGCTGAAATCGCTGGCGAGCCAGGCGATTCGCCAGCCGCCTTTCTGGCTGAACAGCAGTACGCCACGATGATCTGACCCATCAGGGAGAGAAGACGTTGTTAGAGTTACCCGCTGAGTTACAGGCGCAGGCGGTCAGCGCGGCCGAGCGCCTTGGCGTCGCCGCCGATGCCCTAACCGACGCGCAGCGTGCCGCGCTGGCGTTCAGTGATTTCATCGTCGAGAACCTGCAACGTCATCCCGACTGGTGGCAGGCGATCCAGCAGCAGCCACCGCAGCCGGAGGAGTGGCAGCACTACGCCCGCTGGCTGGATGACGATATCGCCACGGTGGACAGCGAGGCGGCGCTAATGCGTGCGCTGCGGCTGTTCCGACGCCGCATGCTGGTGCGTATCGCCTGGATGCAGTGTCTGGGGGAGGCCAGCACTGAACAGAGCCTGCAGCAGCTCAGCGTGCTGGCGGAGGCGCTGATCGGCCGCGCGCGCGACTGGGTATACCAGGCGTGCTGCCAGGACTTCGGCACGCCCTGCAACAGCGCGGGCGAGCCGCAGCCGATGCTGATCCTCGGCATGGGCAAGCTGGGCGGCGGTGAACTCAACTTCTCTTCCGATATCGATCTGATCTTCGCCTGGCCGGAAAACGGCGCGACGCGCGGCGGCCGACGCGAGCTGGATAACGCGCAGTTCTTTACGCGCATGGGGCAGCGGCTAATCAAGGTTCTGGATCAGCCCACCATGGACGGCTTCGTCTACCGCGTCGATATGCGGCTGCGTCCTTTCGGCGACAGCGGCCCGCTGGTGCTGAGCTTCGCCGCGCTGGAGGATTACTATCAGGAGCAGGGCCGCGACTGGGAGCGCTATGCGATGGTCAAGGCGCGCCTGATGGGCGACGACCAGGATCGCTGGAGCCAGGAGCTGCAGCAGATGCTGCGCCCCTTTATCTATCGGCGCTATATCGACTTCAGCGTGATTCAGTCGCTGCGCAATATGAAAAGCATGATCACCCGCGAAGTGCGGCGGCGCGGGCTGACCAACAATATCAAGCTGGGCGCGGGCGGCATTCGCGAAACCGAATTTATCGTGCAGGTCTTTCAGCTGATACGCGGCGGACGTGAGCGCTCGCTACAGCAGCGCTCCCTGCTGCCGACGCTATCCGCTATCGGCGAGCTGGG
>NZ_JAKRNN010000023.1:0-73651 GCF_022346785.1 Pantoea sp. ACRSC | reverse complement strand
GTCAGCGCGGGCCAGCTTTCGGCACCCATCGCCCAGGCGAGCCGCGCGCGGCTCGCCTGGGCGATGGGTGCCGAAAGCTGGCCCGCGCTGACGGCGCGGCTGGAAACGCATATGGCGGCGGTGCGCGCCATCTTCGACGAGCTGATCGGCGAAGATATCCCCGAAATCAGCGATCAGCCTGAGCTGCTGGAGTTTAGCGGGCTGTGGCAGGATTCGCTTGAGGATGCGGAGCTGGCACCGCTGGTGCCGCAGCTCGACGATGAGCAGCGCCGGGCGCTGCATCGCGCGCTGGACGATTTCCGCCAGGATATCAGCCGCCGCACCATCGGGCCGCGCGGGCGGATGGCGATCGACCAGCTTATGCCACGGCTGCTGAGCGAAGTCTGCCCGCGCGACGACGCCGCCGTCACCTTCAGCCGTCTTGTTCCGCTGCTGCTGGGCGTGCTGACGCGCAGTACCTATCTGGAACTCCTTACCGAATACCACGGCGCTCTGCGCCACCTGATTCGCCTGTGCGCGGCGTCGCCGATGATCGCCAGCCAGCTGGCGCGCTATCCGCTGCTGCTCGATGAGCTGCTCGATCCCGCCACGCTCTATCAGCCGACCGCCACCGACGCCTACCGCGACGAGCTGCGCCAGTATCTGATGCGCATTCCGGTCGATGATGAAGAGCAGCAGCTTGAGGCGGTGCGCCAGTTCAAGCAGGCGCAGCTGCTGCGCATTGCGGCGGCAGATATCGCAGGTACGCTGCCAGTCATGAAAGTGAGCGATCACTTAACCTGGCTGGCGGAAGCGATTATCGAATCGGTGGTGCAGCAGGCGTGGCTGATGATGGTGCAGCGCTACGGGCGGCCGCAGCATCTGAAAAATGAGCACGAGCGCGGCTTTGCGGTGCTGGGCTACGGCAAGCTGGGCGGCTGGGAGCTGGGCTACAGCTCCGATCTCGATCTGGTGTTTCTGCATGACTGTCCGGCAGAGACGGTCACGGACGGCGAGCGCAGCATCGACGGGCGCCAGTTCTATCTGCGTCTGGCGCAGCGCATTATGCATCTCTTCAGCACGCGCACCGCCTCGGGCATTCTCTACGAGGTAGACGCGCGGCTGCGGCCTTCCGGCGCCGCAGGCATGCTGGTCAGCACCTTTGACGCCTTCGACGATTACCAGCGCCACGAGGCCTGGACCTGGGAGCATCAGGCGCTGGTGCGCGCCCGCGTGGTGTTTGGCGATGAGGTGCTCGCGGAGCGCTTTAACGCTATCCGCCGCGCCATTCTCTGCCTGCCGCGCGCGCCGGAGGTGCTGCAAAAAGAGGTGCGCGAGATGCGTGAGAAAATGCGCGCGCACCTCAGCAACAGGCACAAAGGGCGCTGGGAGATCAAAACCGACGAGGGCGGCATTACCGATATTGAATTCATCGCGCAATATCTTGTCTTAGCCTGGGCCGCCGAGCAGCCCGACCTGACGCGCTGGTCCGATAACGTGCGGATTTTCGAGCTGGCGGCGCGCTACGATAAAATGCCGGAAGCGGAAGCGCAGGCGCTGACCCATGCCTACGTCACCCTGCGCGACGCGCTGCATCATCTGGCGCTGCAGGAGCTGCCTGGCCACGTTGAGCCGGACGCCTTCGCCGCCGAGCGGCAAACCGTGACAGCGAGCTGGCAGCGCTGGCTAACGTCGCCCTGCTCACCCTGAGCGCCTGTTGATAGCGCAGATCGCATCTGTGCTATCATCCGCGCACTATTTTTACTGCAGTCTGGAGTGTCTGGAATGAAAGTTACTTTGCCCGCGTTCGACCGTGCTTCGGTGCTGGTCGTAGGCGATGTGATGTTGGATCGCTACTGGTATGGCCCAACCAGCCGTATCTCGCCTGAAGCACCGGTGCCGGTGGTGAAAGTGGACGCTATCGAAGAACGTCCCGGCGGCGCGGCGAACGTGGCGATGAACATTGCAGCGCTGGGGGCCGCTTCGCAGCTGATCGGCTTAACCGGTGAAGATGACGCGGCGCGCGTGCTGAGCGAAACGCTGGAAAAGGTCAAGGTTCGCTGTGACTTCGTGGCGGTCAAAACGCATCCCACCATTACTAAACTGCGCGTGCTGTCGCGTAACCAGCAGCTGCTGCGCCTCGATTTCGAAGAGGGTTTCGATCAGGTCGATCCCGAGCCGATCCATCAGCGGCTGCGTCAGTCGCTGAAGGCCGCCGGTGCGCTGGTGCTCTCCGACTATGCAAAAGGCGCGCTCTCCAGCGTGCAGACCATGATTCGCCTGGCGCGCGAGGCGAAGGTGCCGGTGCTGATCGATCCCAAAGGCACCGATTTTGAGCGCTATCGCGGCGCAACGCTGCTGACGCCGAACCTGTCAGAGTTCGAAGCGGTAGTGGGCAAATGCAAGAACGAAGCGGATATCGTTACCCGCGGCATGCAGCTAGTGGCGGATTACGAGCTTTCCGCGCTGCTGGTAACGCGTTCCGAAAACGGCATGACGCTGCTGCAGCCTGGCAAAGCGCCGCTGCATCTGCCGACGCAGGCGCAGGAAGTCTTCGACGTGACCGGCGCGGGCGATACCGTGATCGGCGTGCTGGCGGCAACGCTGGCGGCGGGCGACTCCCTTGAAGAGGCCTGCTTTATGGCCAACGCGGCGGCGGGCGTCGTGGTCGGCAAGCTGGGCACCTCTACCGTCAGCCCGGTCGAACTGGAAAACGCTATTCATGCGCGTCCGGAAGAGGGCTTCGGCATTATGAACGAAGCACAGCTTAAAATTGCGGTTGAACAGGCGCGCAAGCGCGGCGAAAAGGTGGTGATGACCAACGGCGTGTTCGACATTTTGCACGCGGGCCACGTCTCTTACCTCGCCAATGCGCGCAAGCTGGGCGATCGTCTGATTGTGGCGGTAAACAGCGACGCCTCGACGAAGCGCCTGAAAGGCAGCAGTCGCCCGGTGAACCCGCTGGTTAATCGTATGATTGTGCTGGGCGCGCTGGAAGCCGTGGACTGGGTGGTGGCCTTTGAAGAAGATACGCCGCAGCGTCTTATCGCCAGCGTGTTGCCGGATCTGCTGGTAAAAGGCGGCGATTACAAGCCGGAAGATATCGCGGGCAGCAAAGAGGTGTGGGCCAACGGCGGCGACGTGCGCGTGCTGAATTTCGAAGACGGCATCTCTACCACGAACATCATCAAAACCATTCGCGGCGAGTAATGATGCGGGCGGGCGCATCGCGCCCGCCGTAATCCTTACTGCGGCGTGTCGATCTTGCCTGCCGGATCGGGCGTGACAACTGCCGGAGCGGGCGCGGAAGGCTGATGGCTTTCCAGCTGCGCCAGGCGCTGCTCGAGCGCGGCCAGCTTTTCACGCGTGCGCAGCAATACCTGCGTTTGCACATCAAACTCTTCACGATTGACCAAATCCATCCGCGTCAGCTGCGCCTGCAGAACCTGGCGAATTTTCTTTTCGACATCGTCGCCAAATTCACGAATCCCTTTCGGCATTGCCTCGTGCACCTGACGCGCAAGTTGTTCAATTTTTTTCGTGTCGATCATGATGATTTCCTGGTTTCGTGTTGCTGGGGACAGCAGGGAGTGGATCCTGATAAGGGTTAAGTGTAATGCCTGAAACGAAAAGGTTAAACCCGAAATGTCGCGCCGCCTCTATAGCCTGAAATGCAAAAGCATTTGCGGTTTTGATGATTGCCCGACCTGTTGAATGGCGCTATAGTAATTTTGCTTATTCTCAGGGCGGGGCGAAATTCCCCACCGGCGGTAAATCAGCGTTAGCTGAAAGCCCGCGAGCGCTTCCTGGCAACGGGAAGGTCAGCAGATCCGGTGTAATTCCGGGGCCGACGGTTAAAGTCCGGATGGGAGAGGGTAACGACATCTGCCGGGCTGCGCCCGCTTCACGTTATTGCCATGTCTTGATGACATCACTCCTAAGCTCGCCCTGATTCTGGTAACTCATATTATTTATAAGGTTTTTATTACCATGAATCAGACGCTTCTTTCTGAATTTGGCACGCCGGAACAGCGTGTAGAACGTGCAGTCGCTGCGCTCCGTGAGGGACGCGGTGTGATGGTGCTTGACGACGAAGACCGTGAAAACGAAGGCGATATGATCTTCGCTGCGGAAACCATGACCGTTGAGCAGATGGCGCTCACCATTCGCCACGGCAGCGGCATCGTTTGCCTTTGCATGACCGAAGAACGCCGTCAGCAGCTTGAGCTGCCAATGATGGTGGAGAACAACACCAGCTCTTTCGGCACCGGTTTTACCGTGACCATTGAGGCCGCAGAAGGTGTTACCACCGGCGTATCCGCTCAGGATCGCATCACCACTATTCGTGCAGCGATCGCTGATAACGCGAAGCCGAGCGATCTTAATCGCCCTGGCCACGTCTTCCCGCTGCGCGCGCGCGACGGCGGCGTGCTGACGCGCGGCGGCCATACCGAAGCGACCATCGATCTGGTGACGCTGGCGGGCTTTAAGCCGGCGGGCGTGCTGTGCGAACTCACCAACGACGACGGCACTATGGCGCACGCGCCGGAAGCGATCACCTTCGCCAAAGCGCACAATATGCCGGTTGTTACCATTGAAGACCTGGTGGCCTACCGCCGCGCGCATGAAACGCGTCAGGCCAGCTAAGCTGCGCTGCTGACCAACGAAAAACGGGCCGCTTAGCGGCCCGTTTTGTTTTTAGCTGGCGCTTAGCCCAGCTCGCTGACCTGCAGCAGCGCGAGGCTCGCGCCCATTACCGTCATGCCGCACAGCACGCCGTAGCTCGGGTTGTTATGGGGATCGATCTCGCGCGCCAGCGGCATCAGCTCGTCCACCGACAGCGCCACCATAATTCCGGCGACGGCCGCCATCACCGCGGCGATGGTCACCGGCGACATCATCGGGCCGAGCAGGGCAAAGGCCAGCAGTCCGCCGAGGATCTCCGCCATGCCGGAGACGCAGGCCCAGAACAGCGCTTTGCTTTTCGAGCCGGTCGCGGCGTACATCGGGCCGGCTACCGCCAGACCTTCGGGAATATTGTGGATCGCCACCGCCAGCGCGATGCCCAGTCCCAGCTCCATATCGCTGCTGGCGGTCACGTAGGTCGCGACGCCTTCAGGAAAATTGTGCAGGCTGATGCCCAGCGTCAGCAGGATTGCCGTGCGGCGCAGCTTCGCCGGATGGCGCTGCGCCGACATCAAATCCTGCGGATGCTGATGCGGCAGCAGGCGATCCAGTGCGAAATAGCCGAGCAGGCCCAGCATAAACATGCCGTACCCGAGTATCGGTGATATCCCTTCGGTACGCAGCGCGGTCGGCAGCATCTCCATCAGCGATATCAGCAGCATGATCCCGGCTGCGAAGCCGAGCGCGAACGCCAGCATGCGGTTAGATGGCTTCTGACCCAGCACGCCAAATAGCGCGCCGATAAAGGTAGCGCCGCCAGCCAGTACGGTAAGCAGCAAAGGGACCGACATCGCACTCTCCTTAATGATAATCATTCGCATAAAGTTAGCGATAACCCTAAAGAAGATCGAGTTATTTTTGGTAAAGAAGTGTCGGCCAATAGTTATTCAAATCCACTGATGCTCTTCATCATGCTTATGCGCGTTTCCGGCGTCGCGAAAGGGCGTATCGTTATCTTATTGAGAATTTCTGAGGATGAATCATGCAACAAGCGATGCCCGCGCTCTTTTTAGGTCACGGCAGCCCGATGAACGTGCTGCAAGAGAACCGCTATACCCAGGCCTGGCGTCACGCGGGCGAGACGCTGCCGCGCCCGCGCGCCATTATTGCGGTATCGGCGCACTGGTATACGCGCGGCACTGCGGTTACCGCGATGGAAAATCCGCGAACCATTCACGACTTTGGCGGCTTCCCGCAGGCGCTGTTCGACACGCGCTATCCGGCGCCGGGTTCGCCTGCGCTGGCGCAGGAGATCGCCGACGCGCTCGCGCCGACGGCGGTGCACTTCGACCACGAGTGGGGGCTGGATCACGGCGCCTGGGGCGTGCTGATCAAGATGTATCCAGAGGCCGATATTCCGGTGGTGCAGCTCAGCGTCGATGGCACGCAGTCTCCCGCCTGGCATTTTGAGCAGGGCAAAAAGCTGGCGGCGCTGCGCAACAGCGGCGTAATGATTGTCGCCAGCGGCAACGTGGTGCACAACCTGCGCAAGGTACGCTGGGACGAAACGGCGGAAGCCTGGCCCTGGGCACAGCGCTTCAGTCAGTTTGTACGGGATAACCTGGACTATTGGGGCGAAACCGGGACGCACCCGCTGGTTAACTTCCTGCAGCATCCCGACGCGGCGCTGTCGAACCCGACGCCGGAACACTATCTGCCGCTGCTCTATGTGCTGGGCGCGCGTCAGGCAGACGAGCCGGTGACCGTGCCGGTAGACGGCCTCGAGATGGGCGCTATCAGTATGTTGTCGGTGCAGGTGGGCTAAGGGAAAGCGGGCCGGAGCGGCCCGCCTGGCTTACTCAATAAAAGCGTGGGGATAGAAGCGGGAAAGATCCTGGGTGATCAGGTCGCGATCCTCGCGCAGACCGATGCCGGCCGGCTGATCGTCTATCAGCCAGCTGCCGATCAAGGTGTAGCTGTCGCCAAACTTCGGCAGCGGGCAGAACTGCTGCACGATCATGCCCTCTTCGCCGTAGGGCCCGTCGACGCGCGCAATCTCCTGACCGTTTTCCACGATGCGAATATTGGCGCCTTCGCGCGAGAAGAGCGGCTTCACCACATATTTATCCATGTGCGGCACATTATCTTCGGCGAAATAAGCGGGCAGCAGGTTAGGGTGGTCAGGGAACATCTGCCACAGCATCGGCAGCAGCGCCTTGTTGGAAATAATGCTCTTCCAGGCCGGTTCCAGCCAGCGCACGCCCGCATCCGCCAGCTTGGTGGAGAAGATCTCGCGCAGCATAAACTCCCACGGGTAGAGCTTGAACAGGTTGCTGATCACCTGATCATGCACGTCGGTGAACTGCCCCTTGTCGCCGAGGCCGATCTCGTCGATATAGAGAAACTCGCTCGGCAGACCCGCCTCGGTCGCGCAGTCCTGCAGATATTGCACCGTGCCGCGATCCTCTTCAGTATCGCGGCAGCAGGCGAAGTGCAGCCACTGAAAGCCGTGCTGCTGATGCAGCGCGGCGAAACGCGCGATCAGCTTTTCCTGCAAACTGTTGAACTGATCGCTGCCCGGCGGCAGCTGACCGGCGTTAAGCTGATCCTCCAGCCAGATCCACTGAAAGAAGGCCGCTTCGTAAAGTGAGGTCGGCGTGTCCGCATTGTTCTCCAGCAGCTTAGCGTCGCCCTGGCCGTCCCAGGCGAGATCGAGGCGCGAATAGAGCGACGGCTGGCGCAGCTTCCAGGAGTCGCGCACGAAATCCCAGGTGTGCTTCGGAATGCGGAATTTTTCCAGCAGCTGTTCGCTGCCCACGACTTTCTCCACCACCTGCAGACACATCTGGTGCAGCTCCGCCGTGGTCGCTTCCAGTTTATCTATCTGCGCCAGCGTGAACTGATAGTAGGCATCTTCGCACCAGTAGGGCTCGCCGTGCATGGTGTGAAACCGAAAGCCATACTCCGTGGCTTTTTCGCGCCAGTCGGGACGCTCGTTGATCGCAATGCGTTGCATAACGGCTTTAGCCTCCCAGCGAACGGCTGGAGGTGCCGGTGGCGCTGCTGCGCGCCATGCTGTTCTGCTTCGCTACCGTTTCGCCGAAGCCGCCGCGCGTAATGGTCGTGGTGGTGGCCGGTTTCGGCGCCAGCGCGGTTTTCGGTACGTTCATGGTGCGGCCGGAGGTGGCGGCGCCGTAGTTTTTACCCGAGGCGTCAACAAACTGGCCGTTTGCCGGGCTGTTCGGGGTGCGCGGCGAGAAGAGCGGCTGCTGAGCGAAGCCTGCGCCGCCGCCCATCAGGCGGCCCATCATATAGCCCGCCATCAGCGGCATCCAGAAACTGCCGCTCTGCTGCGCTTCGGCGTTCTGCGTGGTGCCGACGCCAGCCTGCGCCGGTGCCTGCTGGCACTGGTTCTCACCAAATTCCGCCACGCAGTCTTCGCGCGTGGCGTATTTCGGTGCGGTGCGCTCCGCTTCTTTCAGCGCGTTATTGTAGGCGGTAGTGCACTGCGCGCTCTGGCCCGGATTGGCCTTACTGCAGTCATCCGCATTCTGATACAACGACACCGTTTCGTCGCTCTTTTCGCAGCCCGCCAGGGTAAATACCGCGGCGATGGCCAGTGCAACCGGCGTTAAATGGCGTGCCTGCCAGCTTTTACGAAAAGCGGCATGGCGGATATTTTTTGTCCGTTTCATCGTTCTCATCCTGTGCCCAAAGGTGATGCTCAGGATAGGGGATCGCTGGTGGAAAATGAAGCTGAGGGCCTGATGCGGAAAGGATCTTTACGTTGTTATACGTTTAACGGAGAGACGGGCCGCAAAGCGGCCCGTTGAGGATTAGTTACGGAATGGATTGCCGCTGCTGCGCTGAGTGACGGGACGCGCCGCAGGAGCCGCTGGCTCTGCCGACGGGCCGTTGTCAACGCGCGCGGTCTGCTGCGGGTTTTCCGGCGCGACGCTTTCCGGCGACGTCGAAATCTCTTTGCCGAGCTGGCTGTTAAGCTGCTGCAGATCCTGCTCGTTCAGCGTGCCCAGGGCATATTTGATATTGAGCTGGTTGATCAGGTAGCTGTAGCGCGCGTCGGAGAGCTGCTGCTTGGCGTTGTAGAGCGTTGTGGTTGCGTCCAGCACGTCGACGATGGTGCGCGTGCCGACCTGATAGCCCGCTTCCATAGCGTCCAGCGAGCTTTGCGCAGACACCACCGCCTGTTTGTAGGCTTCGATGCTGCTGACGGAGGCGTTGACGTTGTTATATGAGGAGCGCACGGTCTGCACGGCTGAGCGATGCGCGCTCTCCAGCTGCTCGCTGGCGCTGACGTAGTTATACTGCGCCTGCTTCACCTGCGAAGTGACCGCGCCGCCGCTGTAGAGCGGCAGCGAGAAGCTCAGACCCACCTGGTTGGTACCGGTGATGGAGTCGGTGCTGCCCGCGCTCTGATTGGCGCGGCTGCCGCCATATTTGCTGTTGGAAAGGCCGGTTGACGCGGTTAAATCCAGCGTCGGCATATGGCCGGTTTCAGCGTAGCGGATCTGCTCGCGTGCCAAATCCTGGTTCAGACGCGCCGACAGCAGGTTCAGGTTACGGCTCTCCGCCTGCTTCAGCAGCGCGCTGACCGCATCCGGTTTGGTGGTTTTAAAGCGGTCGATATTCAGCGACGCCAGCGCAAGGTAGTCATTGCCGGTAATCTGACGCAGCGTCTCAACCATATTGTCGAGGTTGTTGCGCGCGGTCACTTCATTGGCCAGCACGCTGTCATACTGGGCGCGGGCGTTCTGCACGTCGGTGATCGCCACCAGGCCAACGTTAAAGCGCTGCGTGGTCTGATCCAGCTCGCGATAGATCGACTGTTTTTGCGCTTCGATATAGGAAAGGGTGTCGATCGCCTTTAACACGTTGAAATAGGCGGTGGCGGTATTCAGGATTAAATCCTGCTGGGCGACCTGATAGGTGACATCCTGAATGCCGGCAGTTTTTTCCTGCAGCGTCAGGTTGCGCCATTTCGACATATCGAAAATGGTCTGAGTTAATTGCAGCGATCCGCTGGTCGTGTTGGAATGAAGGCCGCTGCTGTCGCGATAACCGTTGCTATAGGTGTAATCCGCGCCTAAACCTAACTGAGGCAACAAAGGGCTGCGTGCTTCATTGATCTTTTCAAAGGCGGCGTCGCGTGTGGCTGCGGAGCTGCGCAGATCCGGGTTGCTCAGACGCGCTTGTTGATAGACCTGCAGCAGATCCTCTGCCTGGCTAGCAAGGCTGAAACCGGCCAGGCTCAGCCCAATGAGAAGTGGGAGCAGTTTTTTCATTTGCATTCCTTTTGTTGCAGCAAATTACAGGGGTAGCGCTGCCGGATAAGCCAAAAAATAATCGCAGATTCTAGCAGAGTGCGACTGTGAGATAAGTTGGCTGAACGTGCCTTCTCCCCCTAATTTACGTAAATAATTCAGAAAGAACCACTCGGATGGAGCCTCAGGGTTGGCTTTTAGCCGCTCCGTCCCAATCTGCATAAGGAGCCCGACGATGAGCGGCGAAAAAACTTCCCCAGTGACTTTTACAAAAAACGATGTAGAAATTATTGCACGCGAAACCGCCTGGAAAGGTTTTTTTTCCATTGTTCGCTACCGGTTTCGCCACCGCCGTTTTAATGGCGAAATGAGTGGCGAGGTGGTGCGCGAAGTTTTTGAGCGTGGACACGCCGCGGTACTGCTACCCTACGATCCTCTACGCGACGAAGTGGTGCTGATCGAACAGATCCGCATTCCCGCCTTTGACGTTAGCGAAACGCCCTGGCTGCTGGAGATGGTGGCGGGGATTATCGAGCCCAACGAAAGCGCCGAAGAGGTGGTGCGACGCGAAGCCGTAGAAGAAGCGGGGCTGAACGTCGGTCGGGTTAAACCCGTGTTAAACTATCTCGCCAGCCCTGGCGGCACCAGCGAGCGCTTGTCGATCCTGGTGGGAGAAGTGGATGCCAGCCTGGCAAAAGGATGCCACGGTCTGGAGGAAGAGAATGAGGATATTCTTGTGCATGTGGTCAGCCGCGAACAGGCTTACCGCTGGGTGGAAGAGGGGATTATCGACAACGCGGCGTCTGTCATCGCCCTGCAATGGCTGGCGTTGCACCATGAAAAACTACGAGAAGAGTGGAAGCTAAAATGAAACAGCGCTATATCCCTGATTTCCCCGAAATGATGCGGCTCTGCGAAACCAATTTCGTTCAGCTGCGTCGTTTGCTGCCGCGCAGCGACGAGGCCGGCGCGTCGGTGGTCTATCAGGTAAAGGGCGCCCGCTATCAGTTGACCATAGAAGAGTCCACGCGCTACACCACGCTGGTGGAAATCCGCCAGGTGGCGCCGACCGTCAGCTACTGGAGCCTGCCTTCCATGTCGGTGCGGCTCTATCATGACGCGCTGGTAGCCGAAGTGTGTTCAACGCAGCAGATCTATCGCTTTAAAGCGCGCTATGATTATCCTAATAAAAAACTGCATCAGCGCGACGAGAAACATCAAATCAACCAGTTTCTGGCAGACTGGCTGCGCTACTGCCTGGCGCAGGGCGCGATGGCGGAGCCGGTCTGCTGATCGCACAGATAATGCATTATTCGGCGTGGAGACGAAGGAAACGCTTTGGATAGCCTGCTAACACTTCCTGCGGCGAATGGGGCCGGGATCAGGATTTTGCAAATCACGGACACCCACCTTTTCGCTGGAAAAAATGAATCGCTGCTGGGCGTGAATACCTGGGCGAGTTATGACGCGGTGCTGGACGCCATTGCGGCGCAGCAGCGCGAGTACGATCTGATTATCGCCACCGGCGATCTCGCTCAGGATCACTCTGTCGAAGCCTATCAGCACTTCGCTGAGGGCATCGCGCGTCTGCCGAAACCCTGCGTCTGGCTGCCGGGCAATCACGATTTCCAGCCGGCGATGGTCGACACCCTGGCCGAGGCGAAGCTCGCCGCCCACAAGCATGTGCTGCTCGGCGACCAGTGGCAGCTGGTGATGCTCGACAGCCAGGTGTTCGGGGTGCCGCACGGCATGCTGAGCGACTATCAGCTGGAGTGGCTGGAGAAGACGCTGGCTCGCTATCCGCAGCGCCACACGCTGGTGGTGCTGCACCATCATCCGCTGGCGAGCGGCTGCACCTGGCTCGATCAGCACAGCCTGCGCAATTCCCATCAGCTTGACGCGGTGCTGCAACACTATCCGCTGGCGCGCACCCTGGTGTGCGGCCATATCCATCAGGAGCTCGATCTCGACTGGCGCGGCCGCCGCGTGCTGGCAACGCCCTCGACCTGCGTGCAGTTCAAACCGCACTGCACCAGCTTTACCATCGACACCGTTGCCCCCGGCTGGCGCTGGTTTACCCTCTATCCAGACGGATCTTTTGCGACCGAAGTCGAACGGCTGCAAACCGACGCGTTCCGCCCGGACCTGGACTCGGACGGATACTGACGCATGGCGGCGCTGCTCTATCTGCACGGTTTCAACAGCTCGCCGCGCTCCGCCAAGGCGACGCAGCTGCAGCAGTGGATGGCGGCGACGCATCCGCATATTGAGGTTATCGTGCCGCAGCTGCCCGCTTTTCCCGCCGAGGCCGCCGCGCTGCTGGAGGAGAAAGTGATGGCCCTGAGCGGCCAGCCTCTTGGCCTGGTTGGCTCTTCGCTGGGGGGCTATCTCGCCACCTGGCTCTCCCAGTGTTTTATGCTGCCCGCCGTGGTGGTCAATCCGGCGGTGCGTCCTTTTGAGCTGCTGGCGGATTACCTTGGGGTCAACCAGAATCCCTACACGGGCCAGCAATATGTGTTAGAGTCTCGCCACATTTACGATCTGAAAGTCATGCAGATTGACCCGCTGGAAGCGCCCGATTTACTCTGGCTGCTGCAACAAACGGGCGACGAAGTGCTTGATTACCGCCAGGCGCTCGACTACTACAGCGCGTGCCGACAAACGGTAGAGCAGGGCGGCAATCATGCGTTTACTGGATTCGAGCGCTATTTCCCGCAGATTCTGGACTTTCTGGGTCTGAATCACGACTAACTCGCGGAAATTGCACATAATTTCACGCTTCTGATTAGAAATTTATCATGAGTCAATCAAGCTATAACGCGGATGCTATTGAGGTTCTGACTGGCCTTGAGCCGGTTCGCCGTCGTCCCGGCATGTATACCGATACGACGCGCCCTAACCATCTGGGTCAGGAAGTTATTGATAACAGCGTCGATGAGGCGCTGGCGGGCCATGCCAAACGGGTCGAAGTGATTCTGCACGCCGATCAGTCGCTGGAAGTTATCGATGACGGACGCGGCATGCCGGTGGATATCCATCCGGAAGAGGGCGTGCCTGCGGTCGAGCTGATCCTCTGCCGTCTCCATGCGGGCGGCAAGTTCTCCAGCAAAAACTATCAGTTCTCAGGCGGCCTGCACGGCGTCGGCATCTCCGTGGTCAACGCCCTGTCGAAGCGGGTAGAGGTCACCGTGCGCCGCAACGGCGAGATCTACAACATCGCGTTTGAGAACGGTGAGAAAGTGCAGGAGCTGACCAAAACTGGCACGGTGGCGAAACGCAACACCGGCACCAGCGTACACTTCTGGCCTGACGAGAGTTTCTTCGACAGCCCGCGCTTTTCGGTTTCCCGCCTCTCCCATCTGCTGAAGGCCAAGGCGGTGCTCTGCCCCGGCGTGGAGATCCTCTTTAAAGACAAGGTCAACAATACCGAACAGCGCTGGTGCTACGAAGATGGCCTGACCGACTACCTGTGCGAAGCGGTCAACGGGCTGCCAACGCTGCCGGAAAAACCGTTCGTCGGCAGCTTCTCCGGCGAGAAGGAAGCGGTGGACTGGGCGCTGCTGTGGCTGCCGGAAGGGGGCGAGCTGCTGACCGAAAGCTACGTCAACCTGATCCCGACCATGCAGGGCGGCACGCACGTCAACGGCCTGCGTCAGGGGCTGCTCGATGCGATGCGCGAGTTCTGCGAATACCGCAATATCCTGCCGCGCGGCGTGAAGCTCTCGGCGGAAGATATCTGGGATCGCTGCGCCTACGTGCTGTCGGTGAAGATGCAGGATCCGCAGTTTGCCGGGCAGACCAAAGAGCGTCTGTCGTCTCGCCAGTGCGCCGCCTTCGTCTCGGCGGTGGTAAAGGATGCCTTCAGCCTGTGGCTGAATCAGAACGTGCAGGCGGCGGAGCAGCTGGCGGAGCTGGCGATCTCCAGCGCGCAGCGCCGTATGCGCGCGGCGAAAAAAGTGGTGCGCAAAAAGCTTACCAGCGGGCCGGCGCTGCCGGGCAAGCTGGCGGACTGCACCGCGCAGGATCTGAATAAAACCGAACTCTTCCTGGTGGAAGGGGATTCCGCAGGCGGATCCGCCAAGCAGGCGCGCGATCGCGAATATCAGGCGATCATGCCGCTGAAGGGCAAGATCCTCAACACCTGGGAGGTCTCGTCTGACGAAGTGCTGGCGTCGCAGGAGGTGCATGACATCTCCGTGGCGATCGGCATCGATCCCGACAGCGACGATCTCAGCCAGCTGCGCTACGGCAAGATCTGTATCCTCGCCGATGCTGACTCGGACGGCCTGCATATCGCCACGCTGCTGTGCGCGCTGTTTGTGATGCACTTCCGCTCGCTGGTGAAAGGTGGCCACGTCTACGTCGCGATGCCGCCGCTCTACCGTATCGATCTCGGTAAAGAGGTCTATTACGCCCTCGACGAAGATGAGAAAGAGGGCGTGCTGGAGCAGCTGAAGCGCAAGAAGGGCAAGCCGAACGTGCAGCGCTTTAAAGGGCTGGGCGAGATGAACCCGCTGCAGCTGCGCGAGACCACCCTCGACCCCAATACGCGCCGCCTGGTGCAGTTAACGGTGGACGAGGGCGACATTGAGCAGACGCTGCGCGTGATGGATATGCTGCTGGCCAAGAAGCGTTCGGAAGATCGCCGCAACTGGCTGCAGGAAAAAGGCGATATGGCCGATATCGAAGTGTAATCATCGCGCTGCGGCGCGGCGCGCCATTCCGGGCTGCGGCCTGAATGGCGCGTCCGCCGCTCGCCGGAGTAGATGATGAAAGTCACGCTGGAAGAGCTGCGCGTGCTGGTGGCGGTTGCGGACTGCGGTTCCATTACCTCGGCGGCAGAGCTGCTGGATCAAACCAGTTCAGGCGTGAGCCGCGCCCTGAGCCGCCTCGAAGCCAAACTCAACAGCACCCTGCTGCACCGCACCACGCGGCGGCTGGCCCTGACCGAAGAGGGGCAGCTTTTTCTGACTCACGCGCGCCAGATCCTGCTCTCTGTTGAACAGGCGGAAGAGCAGATCGCCCGACGCCGGGAAACGCCGTCAGGCCGCCTGCGCATCAACGCCGCCGCTCCTTTTATGCAGCACGTTATCGTGCCGCTGATCGGCGCGTTTCGGCAGCGCTATCCGCTGATCCAGCTCGAGCTTAATACCGACGACATTGTGATCGATCTGCTGGAGCAGCAGACCGATATCGCTATTCGCATCGGCGAACTGCGGGACTCCACCATGCGCGCCCGCATGCTCGGCAGCAGCCGGGTGCGGCTGCTGGCCAGTCCGGCCTATCTGCAGAAGTATGGCGAACCGCAGAGCGTCGAGGCGCTGGCGCAGCATCAGCTGATCGGCTTTAGCCAGCTGGAGATGCACAACGTCTGGCCGGTCTGGCAGCGCGAAGGGGAGCTGCTGCGCATTCAGCCGACCATTGCCGCCTCGAGCGGTGAAATCATCCGCCAGCTCGCCCTGGCGGGCCAGGGGATTGCGCGCATATCGGATTTCGTCAGCCATCAGGATCTCGCCGCCGGTCGGCTGCAGGAGGTTCTGGTGCAGCAGACGCACGACGTCAGGCTGCCCGTGCATGCGGTTTACTACCGCAACGCGGAGCTGGCCTCGCGCATTACCTGCTTTCTCGACTTCCTTCATCAGGAGATCGCCGCACAGGCGCGCTTCTGACAAAAAAAAGCCGCGCGTCCTGAGGCGCGCGGCGCATAACAAGGGGTTGAGATCAGGCGGTGGGTTCCAGCACCATAATCTTCACGTCCAGCACGTCGTCTTTGATCTTTTCACGATGCGCTTCCATGTGCGGCATCTGCTGATGCTGCTCCAGGTGGCGCAGCGATTCCCACTGTTCCAGCATAAAAACAGAGTCGGGCGAATTCTGCTTCCACGGCACCTGCGCCTGATGATCGACCAGCGCGTCGTACTGGTGGCAGCCCTCTTCGGCCAGCACCGATGGAATAAGCGCCTTGATCGCCTCCAGCACTTTATTGCGATGTCCTGGTTTAATACAAATTTCAGCCACTACCGTTAGCATGTCCGTCTCCTTGTTTGCGGGTCCGCTTTCAGTTAAGCAAAGATCTCGTTGAGATGTGTCCGATAACGCGCGATATCGCGCGGCACGTCCGGCATCTTGATAACGTCGTTGCAGATAAAGGTCGGCAGCGGCGCCATGCCGAGGAACTGGTTCGCCTTATGGAAGTGCAGATAGAGGCCGTCGACGCCGACGCCTTCAAAGAACTGATCGGGATCGGTAAAGGCCTCCAGCGGCGCGTTCCAGGTCAGGGAGAGCATATATTTTTTGCCCTGCAGCAGACCGCCCGAACCATATTTTTTGCTGGCATCAGCGCGCGAGCGGCCGTCGCTGGCGTAGAGCGAGCCGTGGCCTTCGGTAAAGACCTCGTCGATATAGCGCTTCACCGTCCAGGGTTCGCCCATCCACCAGCCCGGCATCTGGTAGATCACCACGTCGCTGTCGACATACTTCTGCACTTCGTCGGCAATAACATAGTCGCTGTCGGCCAGGGTCACGTTGACCTGATGGCCCAGGTCGCGCAGCTGGCTGACCGCAACGTCAGTCAGAGTATGGTTCAGCTCGCCTTTGGAGTGGGCGAAGGTTTTACCGCCGTCAATAATAAGAATATTCATTCGCTAATCTCATGTGTGTTGCAATAGAGCGCTACTTTACGCCCTCGGCGGCGGCGGAAAAATGGGATTCAGATCACAAGACTTTTGCGCTGGAAGCAATAATCCAGCGGCTTATGACACACTTCGTTGACACTCATCACGCCATACAGAAGAAGAACAATGCGCATATACCTTATCAGCGCGCTGCTGCTCGCCAGCGGCGTCGCGCAGGCGGACTCCCGTCTGGATCAGATCCTCGCCAGCAAAACCCTCAGGGTCTGCACCACCGGCGACTACAAGCCCTACACCTATCTGCGCCCCGACGGCCAGTACGAGGGGCTGGATATCAGCATGGCGCAGTCGCTGGCCGCCAGCCTGGACGCAAAAATCAGCTGGGTGCCGACCAGCTGGAAAACCCTCTCGCAGGATTTCAAACAGAAGCAGTGCGATATCGCGCTGGGCGGCGTGTCGGTCACGCTGAAGCGTCAGCAGATCGCCTGGTTCGCCCAGCCGCTCGGCGTCGACGGCAAGATCCCGCTGGTGCGCTGCGCCGACAAGGCGAAATATGGCACCCTCGCGCAGCTTAACGCCCCGGCGGTGCGGGTGATCGAGCCGGCGGGCGGCACCAACGAAGCCTTTGTCCACAGCCATTTGCCGCAGGCAACGCTGACCCTGTTCCACGATAACGTGACGATTTTCCAGCAGCTGGTGGATAACAAGGCCGACGTGATGATCACCGACGCCTCCGAAGCGCTCTACCAGCAGCAGCGCTATCCGCAGCTCTGCGCCCTTAACCCGCAGGCGCCGCTGCAGTATGGCGAAAAGGCTTATATGATCCCGCGCGACGATATGAGCTGGAAAGCCTATATCGATCAGTGGCTGCACCTGGCGACCGCCACCGGCGAATATGCGCGTATTGCCGCGCAGTGGATGGGCGTGGCGCGCTGATTAGGCGGCCCGCAATCGCACGCCGCACTGCGCTTCCCCTGTGACTAATTGTGGCGATTAAGGTACTATCCTCGCCAAATAACCGCCGGGTGTTTCGCCATTGCGGGACACGAAGTGAGGATAAAATTTAATGAGTGAATTGACGCAGGATGGTGCAGAGCGTCTTGCCCTGCACACATTTACCGAAAACGCGTACCTGAACTACTCGATGTACGTCATCATGGACCGCGCCTTGCCCTATATCGGCGACGGTCTGAAGCCGGTACAGCGCCGAATCATTTACGCCATGTCGGAACTCGGCCTGAACGCCAGCGCCAAATTCAAGAAATCGGCGCGTACCGTGGGTGACGTGCTGGGTAAATACCATCCGCACGGCGACAGCGCCTGCTACGAAGCGATGGTGCTGATGGCGCAGCCGTTCTCCTATCGCTATCCGCTGGTGGATGGCCAGGGCAACTGGGGCGCGCCTGACGATCCGAAATCCTTCGCGGCGATGCGCTACACCGAATCGCGTCTTTCCAAATATGCGGAAGTGCTGCTCGGCGAGCTGGGCCAGGGCACGGTGGACTTCGTGCCGAACTTCGACGGCACCATGCAGGAGCCGAAAATGCTGCCTGCGCGGCTGCCGAATATCCTGCTGAACGGCACCACCGGCATCGCCGTCGGCATGGCGACCGACATTCCGCCTCATAACCTGCGCGAAGTGGCGCAGGCGGCCATCGCCCTGATCGATAAGCCAAACACCAGCCTCGACGCGCTGCTGGATATCGTGCAGGGCCCGGATTATCCCACCGAGGCGGAGATCATTACGCCGCGCGACGAGATCCGCAAAATTTACCAGACCGGCCGCGGCTCTGTGCGCCAGCGCGCGGTATGGAAAAAAGAGGATGGCGAGGTGGTGATCACCGCGCTGCCGCACCAGGTTTCCGGCGCGCGCGTGCTGGAGCAGATCGCCGCTCAGATGCGCAATAAAAAGCTGCCGATGGTGGAAGATCTGCGCGACGAGTCGGATCACGAAAACCCGACGCGTCTGGTGATCGTGCCGCGCTCGAACCGGGTGGATCTCGATCAGGTTATGCACCACCTGTTCGCCACCACCGATCTCGAGAAGAGCTACCGCGTTAACCTCAATATGATCGGCCTCGACAACCGTCCCTCGGTGAAAAACCTGCTGGAGATCCTGTCGGAATGGCTGGTGTTCCGCCGCGACACCGTAAAGCGTCGTCTGAATCATCGCCTTGAGCGCGTGCTGCGTCGTCTGCACATTCTTGAGGGCCTGCTGGTCGCCTTCCTCAATATCGACGAGGTGATCCATATCATCCGCAGCGAGGACGAGCCTAAGCCGGTGCTGATATCGCGCTTCGGCATCAGCGAAACCCAGGCGGAAGCGATCCTGGAGCTGAAGCTGCGCCACCTGGCGAAGCTGGAAGAGATGAAGATCCGCGGCGAGCAGAGCGAGCTGGAGAAAGAGCGCGACCAGATTCAGGCGATCCTTGCCTCCGAGCGCAAGATGAACACCCTGCTGAAGAAAGAGCTGCAGGCCGACGCCGCCGCCTATGGCGACGATCGCCGTTCGCCGCTCCACGAGCGTGAAGAGGCCAAAGCGCTGAGCGAAAACGAACTGGTGCCGTCTGAGCCGGTCACCATCGTCCTGTCGCAGATGGGCTGGGTGCGCAGCGCCAAAGGCCACGATATCGACCCGTCGGGGCTGAGCTATAAAGCGGGCGACAGCTATCTGGCGGCGGCGCGCGGCAAGAGCAATCAGCCGGTCGCCTTTATCGACTCCACCGGACGCAGCTATACGCTCGATCCGACCTCGCTGCCGTCGGCGCGCGGGCAGGGCGAGCCGCTGACCGGCAAGCTGACGCCGCCGCCGGGTGCGGTAGTGGAGCAGGTGCTGATGGAGGCGGACGATCAGAAGCTGCTGATGGCCTCCGACGCCGGCTACGGCTTTATCTGCACCTTCGCCGATCTGGTGTCGCGCAACCGCGCCGGTAAAGCGCTGCTGACGCTGCCGGAAAACGCGCGCGTGATGACGCCGATGGTGGTGCATCACGAAGATGACATGCTGCTGGCGATCACCCAGGCGGGACGGATGCTGATGTTCCCGGTTGGCGAGCTGCCGCAGATGTCGAAAGGCAAGGGCAACAAGATTATCTCTATTCCGGCAGCGGACGCCGCGGCGGGCAACGATAAGCTCGCCTGGCTGCTGATCCTGCCGCCGGGCAGCGCGGTCACGCTCTACGTCGGCAAGCGCAAGCTGGTGCTGCGCAGCGAAGAGCTGCAAAAATTCCGCGCCGACCGTGGACGTCGCGGCACGCTGCTGCCGCGCGGCCTGCAGCGTATCGACAAGGTAGAGCTGGATGCCCCAGCGCGTGCCGTCAGCGAAGACGGCGAAGCCTGAGCAACGCGGCGGAGGTTGCTCTCCGCCGCGCCATAATGAGGGATATATGTTACTAGTACTGCGCACCATCTTTGTGGTGATTTACTCGATCCTGGTTTGTGTTTTTGGCTGCATCTGGTGTCTGTTTTCGCCGCGCAATCCGCGCCACGTCGCGACCTTCGGCCATCTCTTCGGCCGTCTCTCCGGCGTGTTCGGCATCAAGGTGGAGGTGCGTAAACCCGCCGAGGCGGCCCATTACGGCAACGCTATCTATATCGCCAACCACCAGAACAACTACGACATGATCACGGCGGCGAAGATCGTCCAGCCGACCACCGTAACGGTCGGCAAAAAAAGCCTGCTGTGGGTGCCGTTCTTCGGCCTGCTCTACTGGCTGACCGGCAACCTGCTGATCGACCGGGACAACCGCTCAAAGGCACACGGCACCATCGGCCAGCTGGTCGAGCAGTTTGAAAAGAAGCGCATCTCGTTCTGGATGTTCCCGGAAGGCACGCGCAGCCGCGGACGCGGTCTGCTGCCGTTTAAAACCGGCGCCTTTCATGCGGCCGTGGCGGCAGGCGTGCCCATTATTCCTATCGTGGTCTCCAACACGCACGGCAAGATCAACCTTAACCGCCTGAAAAACGGTCTGGTGATCGTTGAGATGCTGCCGCCGGTCGACACCAGCGGTTACACCACGCAGTCGGTGCGCAAGCTGGCCACCCACTGTCGTGAACTGATGATGGAAAAACTGGAAGCGCTCAACGCCGAAGTCGAAGCGCGCGAAAAAAGCGGTAAACTCTGACCGGCCAGCCTCTGGCCGGCACCCGCACGGATGCACGCGGCGCGCTCTGCCCGCCGCGACGCAACACAGCAATAAAGAATAACAATGGGCTGGCGCGCAGGCGCCACGCGTAAAGGGTTTGACGTTCTATGTCTTTCAGCAGACGACAGTTTATCCAGCTTTCTGCTGGTGCTGCGCTTAGCGCAGGTCTCTTGCCTTCAGCGGCGCGCGCCGCCTCCGCTCCCGGTGGCGATACGCCGCTGCCGGTGCCGCCGCTTATTGAATCGCGTCGCGGTCAGCCGATCTTTCTGACGCTGATGCGCAGCCACTGGTCCTTTCTCGGCGACAGTAACAAAGTGCCGGTATGGGGCGTCAACGGGCTCTATCTCGGCCCAACGGTGCGCGTCTACAGCGGCGACGACGTTAAGCTGATCTACAGCAACCGCCTTAACGAGCCGGTGGCGATGACCGTCAGCGGGCTGCAGGTGCCGGGCGCGCTGATGGGCGGCGCGCCGCGCATGATGTCCGCCGGCGTCGACTGGGCGCCGGTGCTGCCGATCCGCCAGAACGCCGCCACCTGCTGGTATCACGCCAGCACGCCGAACCGCATGGCGCCGCACATCTATAACGGTCTGGCGGGCATGTGGCTTATTGAGGATGAGGTAAGCAAGCAGCTGCCGCTGCCGCGCCACTATGGCGTCGACGACTTCCCGCTGATTATTCAGGATAAGCGCCTCGATAATTTCGGCACGCCCGCCTACGATCCGCCCCACGACGGCGGCTTTCTCGGCGACGTGCTGCTGGTCAACGGCGCGCAGAATCCCTTTGTTGAGGTGTCGCGCGGCTGGGTGCGCCTGCGCCTGCTCAACGCCTCGAACGCGCGGCGCTACCAGCTGGTGCTGAGCGATAACCGTCCCTTTACCGTTATCGCCAGCGATCAGGGCTTTCTGCCCGCACCGGTGGCGGTGCAGCAGCTCTCACTCGCCCCTGGCGAGCGCCGCGAAGTGCTGATCGATATGTCGCAGGGCGACGAGGTGTCGATTAGCGCAGGCACGGCGGCGGGCATTATGGACCGCCTGCGCGGCCTGTTTGAGCCCTCATCTATCCTGACCAACACGCTGGTGCTGACGCTGCGTCCGACCGGCCTGCTGCCGCTGGTGACCGATAATCTGCCGATGCGTCTGCTGGCGGATCAGATCCTCGACGGCATGGCGACGCGCACGCGCGAATTCCGCATCGGCGATGATATGCCGGGCATCAACGGCGCGCAGTGGGATCTGAACCGCATTGACACCACCGCGCAGCAGGGCACCTTCGAACGCTGGATCCTGCGCGCCGATCGGCCGCAGGCGATGCATATTCAGGGGGCGATGTTCCTGATCAAAAGCGTCAACGGCGCGCAGCCGATGGGCGAAGATCGCGGCTGGAAAGATACCGTCTGGGTGGATGGCGAGGTCGAGCTGCTGGTGAGTTTTCCGCAAAGCTCTTCCGATCACTTCCCCTTTGTCTACTACAGCCAGACGCTGGAGCTGGCCGATCTCGGCACGGCGGGACAGCTGCTGGTGCAGCCGACGGCGTAACGCTTCAGGCGGGAAGGGCGCGCTGCCCGTCAGGACAGCGCGCATAGCCATCAGCCGTTAGTTGAAGGTTTCTGGATCCGGCCCCAGGCGGTTGCCGCGATCCAGCTTCGCAATCTCGCTCAGCTCGGTCTTCTCCAGGCGGAAATCGAACACCGCGAAGTTCTCCGCGATACGCTCAGGCGTTACCGATTTCGGGATCACCACCAGCCCGCTGTCGAGATGCCAGCGAATAACGATCTGCGCCGGGGTTTTGCCATATTTCTTCGCCAGCTGGCGGATAATCTCCTGATCGAACACCCCTTCGCCGCCCTGCGCCAGCGGGCTCCAGGATTCGGTCTGGATCTGATGCATGGCGTTCCACGCGTGCAGCGTGCGCTGCTGCAGCATCGGGTGCAGCTCGATCTGATTGACCACCGGCGAGACGCCCGTTTCATCCAGCAGGCGCTTCAGGTGCGCTTCATGGAAGTTACAGACGCCGATGCTTTTGGTCAGCCCCTGCTGCTGCAGCTTGATCATCTCTTTCCAGGCGTCGACGTAGCGATCTTTTTCCGGACACGGCCAGTGCATCAGATAGAGATCGACCTGCTCCAGCTGCAGTTTTTTCAGGCTGGTCTCCATCGCCTGCTGCACATTCTGCTGATCGTCGTTCCACAGCTTGGTAGTGACGAAAATCTCTTCGCGCGGCACATCGGTGTCCTGTAACGCCTGGCCGATCGCCTCTTCGTTTTTATAGGCAGCGGCGGTGTCGATCGAGCGGTAGCCCACCTCCAGCGCTTTAAGTACGGCGCGGTGGGCGTCTTCATTGCTCGCCTGCCATACGCCAAGCCCCAGCTGCGGCATCATATTGCCGTCGTGCAGTTTGATAATCGGTTGATCTGCCATACGTGCTCCTTTCTGTTGCAGTGAACCTGTGAGGCTTAAGTCTAGTCAACAAACCTGCCCCCGTTTTTATTGTGGGCGGCAATTCCGTTTCCCGCTCTGCCTGATCCTGCGTAAGTCTTGCCTGTTTCTCCATTTCAGTGGCGGATTTCGCAGCAGCCTGACAGACTGGTTTTTTTACCCTGCGAGAGATATGCATGGCGCACGAAGCTTTGTGTCAGCACCTGGCGAACCAGGTCGTGACCCTAATGACCCATGGACGCAACCGCCTTTGTCCGGTGCAAAACGTCAACCTGATCTACCTTAATCAATATCAGCCGCGCACGCCGATGATGTACCTGCCCGGTATCGTGATTCTGTTTCAGGGCAGCAAAACCGGCTATCTCGGCAGCACCGTTTTTACCTATGACGCCACCAAATATCTGATGCTCACCGTGCCGCTGCCGGTTGAATGCGAAACCTGGGCGTCGCCGGAGGAGCCGGTCGCCGGCATGTTTCTGACGGTGGATACCGCCACCCTGCAGGATCTGCTGATTGAGATTGGCGATGACGAAGATTTCCAGCCGCAGCCGCAAACCTCTGGCATTCACTCCGCCTGGCTGACCGAGCCGATGCTGTGCGCGGCGGAGCGCCTGCTGGACGTCATGGTGCATCCGCGCGACGCGCGCGTGCTGGGGCCGCAGATCGTGCGGGAGATTATCTACTACGTGCTGACCGGGCCGACGGGCGGCGCGCTGCTGTCGCTGGTGAGCCGCCAGACCCAGTTCAGCCAGATTGCCCGCGCGCTGCGCCGTATTGAAAACCACTATGCGGAGAATCTCAGCGTCGATGCGCTGGCGGCAGAGGTAAACATGAGCGTCTCGGCGTTTCATCACAACTTCAAGGCGGTGACGCAAACCTCGCCGCTGCAGTACCTGAAGCGCTACCGGTTGCATCAGGCGCGGCTGCTGATGCTGCATGACGGGCTAAAGGCGAGCGCGGCGGCGGTGCGCGTGGGCTACGAAAGCCCATCGCAGTTTTCACGGGAGTTTAAGCGCTATTTCGGCGTGACGCCGGGAGAGGAGATTAGTCGCGTGCGTCAGACGGTGGCGGAGCCGCAGGCCTGACGCCGCGCGATCACGCCTGCTTTTGCCGACGCTTTTTCCAGATCACCAGGATGCTGCCCGCGAGGCCGACAAACAGCAGCACCATCGGCAGCACCATCAGGATCGCCATCACCTGATCTTCGTGGCGTTTAATAAAGGGCACCTGGCTGATGCCGTAGCCAAACGCCACCACGATCGCCACCCACAGCAGTCCGCTCAGCCAGTTAAACAGCTGAAAGCGGCCGCTCTGCAGGCCGGAGATGCCCGCCATGGTTGGCAGAATGGTGCGGACGAATGCCAGAAAGCGGCCCACCAGCAGCGCCATCAGGCCGTGGCGGTTAAACAGCTGCCACGCGCGCTGGTGATATTGCGCTGGCAGGTGCATAAGCCAGCTCTTGACCAGGCGCGTATTGCCGAGCCAGCGTCCCTGAAGGTAGCTCAGCCAGCAGCCGAGACTGGCGGCGGTAGTGAGGATCACCATGGTGGGGATAAAATCCATTACCCCTTTGGCGACCATCGCGCCCGCCAGCAGCAGTAAGCTGTCGCCCGGCAGAAAAGAGGCGGGAAGCAGGCCATTCTCCAGAAACAGCGTCAGAAACATGACGCCGTAAACTACCCAAACCACATTTGGATCGGCCAGCGCGGCGAAGTCCTGATGCCAGAGCGCATGAACAATCTCGTGTAAAACACTCATCTGCTATCCCATCGAGTCACAAGGAATCTATTTTAGCGGCAATCCGACAGCGAGATTTGATCTGCGGCCGGACGCCATGGCGTGGTTGAGGTTCCGTTTAAGTTTCTACTGTGTCAGGCGTGCAAAACCCGCCGTTAAGTCGTCAATCAGGTCGTCGACATGCTCCAGGCCAATATGCAGACGCACCAGGGTGCCGTCAAAGTCGACGCCGCCCGCTGGCCTGATCGCCGCCAGCTCTTCCGGCTGATTCGCCAGAATCAGCGATTCATAGCCGCCCCACGAGTAGGCCATGCTGAAATGGTGGAAGCGATCGAGGTAATGCGCCAGTTTTTCGCCGCTGAGTTTTTCATGCAGCACGAACGAGAACAGGCCGCTGCTGCCGCTGAAGTCGCGTTTCCAGAAGGCGTGGCCTTTGCTCTCAGGCAGCGCCGGATGGTTAACGCGTGCCACTTCCGGCCGCATCGCCAGCCACTCCGCCACCTGCAGCGCGCTCGCCTCATGCTGACGCAGGCGAGTAGCAAGGGTGCGCAGGCCGCGGCTCGCCATATAGGCGCTGTCGGCGTCCACCGTCTGGCCCATCAGATAGGAGTTCTCGCGCAGCTGCTCCCAGCAGCGGGCGTTTGCCACCGCGGTGCCGATCATCGCGTCGCTGTGGCCGATAAGATATTTGGTGCCCGCCTGAATCGAGATATCGACGCCGTGCGCCAGCGCGTTGAAGAAAAAGCCCGCTGACCAGGTGTTATCCATGATGATCACCGCCTCTGGCGCCCTGGCGCGCACCGCCGCGACAATCGCCGGAATATCCTGCACCTCCATGGTGATAGAGGCGGGCGACTCGAGAAACACCACGCGGGTTTCCGGGCGCACCAGCGCGCCGATTTCGCTGCCGAGGGTATGATCGTAGAAGGTGGTGGCGACGCCGAGCTTGCTGAGAATTTTGGTGCAGAAGTCCTGCGTCGGCTCATAGACCGCGCCGCACATCAGCACATGATCGCCCGCGTCGACGAACGAGAGGATGGCGTTTGCCACCGCCGCCGCGCCGCAGGGATAGAGCACGCAGCCCGCGCCGCCTTCCAGCTCGGTCATCGCCTCCTGCAGCGAGAAGTGGGTCAGGGTGCCGCGGCGACCATAGAAGAGTTCGCCGCTGGCGCGTCCCGCCGTGGCGCGCTTTTTATCGGCAACGCTATCGAACACCAGCGACGAGGCGCGCTGGATCACGCTGTTGACCGCGCCCTGCGTGTAACGTTTGCTGCGCCCCGCGCTGACTAAGGTGGTATCGATTTTTTTGGTCGTCATTCGTGTCTGCCCTGCCGCCTGCTACAAAGCCTTCACGTTACCACGAATTGCCGGTCAGGGTTGACCCCAAATCCTGATATTCAGAACCTGCCCGCTAGCGGAAAGGCGGCGGCGCGCCGCCTTTCTACCGGTTACATCACCCCCATCAGACGCGGCAGCCAGAGCGAAATCGCCGGGATATAGGTGATCAGCATCAGCACGATAAAAAGCAGGCCGTAAAAGGGCAGCATCGCGCCCACCACCTGCTCGATCTTCTGCTTGCTCACCGCGCTGGCGACAAACAGCACCGTGCCCACCGGCGGGGTAATCAGCCCGATGCCGAGGTTGGTCATCATGATCATGCCGAAGTGTACCGGATCGATGCCGAGCGCGGTCGCCACCGGCAGCAGCACGGGCGTCAGGATCAGGATAATCGGCGCCATATCCATTAGCGTGCCAATCACCAGCAGCAGCAGGTTGATGCACATCAGAATAATGTACTTATTATCCGACAGGCTGGTAAAGGCGTCGGTAATAATGGTCGGCAGCTGCATAAAGGTCATCACCGCGCCGAAGCCCGCCGCGAAGGCGATCAGCACCATCACGATGGTCACCGTCTTAATGGTGCGGAACAGCAGGATATGCAGCTGGCTCCACTTAAAGTCGCGATAGATAAACATGGTAACGAAGAAGGCCCAGAGGCAGGCGATCGCCGCCGACTCCGACGCGGTGAAGATGCCGGAGAGTATGCCGCCAAGAATAATGACGATGGTAAAGAGGCCCCAAAAGGCGTCGACGAAAATCTTCACCGCCTGGCGAAACGGAATGCGCTCCCCTTTGGGATAGCCGCGCCTGCGCGCGAAGGCGAGGCACATCACCATCAGGCAGAGCCCCAGCAGCAGGCCGGGAAAGATCCCGGCGACGAACAGCGAGGAGATGGTGACCACGCCGCCGGTCGCCAGCGAATAGATCACCGAGTTATGGCTCGGCGGCGTCAGCACCGCCTGCACCGAGCCGCTGGCTGTCACCGCCGCCGCGAAGTCGCGCGGATAGCCTTTCTGCTCCATCTGCGGGATCATCACCGAGCCGATCGAGGCGGTATCCGCGACCGACGAGCCGGAAATCGCGCCGAAAAAGGTCGAGGCGACGATATTCACCAGCGACAGCCCGCCGCGAATAAAGCCGACAAAGATATAGGCGAAGTTAACCAGCCGCCGCGCAATGCCGCCCTCCGCCATAATCGCGCCCGCCAGGATAAAGAAGGGGATGGTAAGCAGCGAGAACTTATTTACGCCGTTTGTGATCTGAATAATCACCGCTTCCAGCGGCAGATCGATCCACCATGCGCCGATAAAGGCGCTGAGGCCCACGGCGAAGGCGACGGGAAACCCCAACAGCAGCAGCACTACCAGGCTGCCGATCAACATCAATGCGTCCATGGTCGCTCCTTAATGTGTGCCGCCTAAAACCACCACCGGCCGCTGGCTTTGATCGCCGTTCAGCAGCCGCTCAACAACAAACAGCAGAGTAAACAGCGCGCCAGCGGGGATCGGCAGATACATCTCGCCGTAGGTCACCGCAGGCAGCGCGGCGAGCGGCTGCACCCACATCGCCACGCAGAGGTTGTAGCTCGCCTGGAAGATGATCAAACAGGTCGCCACCATCAGCAGATCGCACAGGCGCAGCATCCGCCGCTGCGCGGCGGGCGAGAGGCGATCGGTCACCATTGAGACGCAGATATGGGTACCGGCGCGGAAACCGACCGGCGCGCCGATAAAGGTAAAAATAATCATGCAGACGATGGCGACCGGCTCGGGCCAGGCCAGCGCGCCGTTGAGGACGTAGCGGGCGAAAATGCCGATGGGGATCACCGTCACCATAATCAACAGCGCGACGGCAGCGATCGCCATGCACAGCAGATAGAGCCCATCCATCAGACGAGAGTATCGGTTCATATGCGTTACCTGAATAACGCCGCGCGGAAGGCGCGGCGGCGAGGGGTTAGTTAACGTCGGCGATCTGCGTCATCAGATCCTGATACTTGCCGCCAAATTGATCGCGCACCGGCTGCGTGGCTTTGATGAAATACTCTCTGTCGGTTTCCTGAAAGGTCACGCCGCCCGCCTTCATCTTCTCAATCGACTGCTGGGTATAGGTCGCCCAGAGCTGGCGCTCTTCATCCTGCGCCTCTTTGCCGAGCTTTTTCAGCAGCGTCTGATCTTCCGGCGACAGGCGCGCCCACGACGCTTTAGAGAAGAGGATCATTTCCGGCTGGATAAAGTGGCCGGTCAGGGTGTAGTACCTGGTTACCGGCAGGTAGTTGTGGGCGACAAAGGTTGGCGGGTTGTTTTCCGTACCGTCCACCACGCCGGTTTGCATGGCGCTGAAGACTTCGCTGACGCCCATTGCCACCGGATTAGCGCCCATCGCTTTCAGCGTCGCCAGCGAGATGGCGCTGTTCTGCACGCGGATTTTCATCCCCCTGAGATCTTCCGGCTTGCCGAGCGGCTTTTTGGTGATCATGTTGCGCTCGCCCGCATCGGTCCAGCCGAGAAAGATCATGCGCGCGTTGGCGTCCGCCTCGAACTTGTCGACGATCTCTTTGCCGACCTCACCGTCCAGCACCTTGTGCATATGATCGACGTCGCGAAAGATATAGGGCAGCGTCAGCACGCTGGTTTCCGGCGCGATCGTGGTGACCGGTGCCAGCGAAACGCGGATCATATCGATGGCGCCGAGCTGCACCTGCTGCAGCGTCTGATCTTCGTCGCCCAGCACGCCGCCGGCGTAGACTTTCATCTCCAGCCGACCGTTGGTGGCCTGCCTGAGCTTGTCGCCCATATGCTGCAGCGCCACGACGGTGGGGTAGCCAGCGGGCTGCACCTCCGCCACTTTTAATACCTTCGCCGACGCTGGCGCCGCGCTCAGGCCGAGCGCAGCGCAGACGGAAACGGCAAGGATCCATTTATTCATGCTCATTATTTTTTTCTCCAGCAGGTAGAGGAGGGCACAGGTATAAGCGGCAGAGGAAGCGGCCCGCGTGCTGCCAGAATAGGCAAATCGCGCTGGCTGAAAATGCGGCAATGCTGATTGAATGAACAAGCTCACATTTTGAAACGTTGTTTTAATAAATTTATATGGGAAATCACATTTCTGAAATGGCGCTGGAAAATTGTCATAAAATGGCGTCAGCAGCCCGCTGAGCCGGGCGCTCTGTTTGTAAATACTAATGAGAACTACTATCAATTCGCCGTTTTTTTGCTATTATTCGCGCTTATCCATTATTCCTGCATATGAAGTTGGAGACGCAGCGTGGTAGCCAGTGATTTGATGCAAACGGACCTCTCCGTTTGGGGCATGTATCAACATGCTGATATCGTGGTAAAAGTGGTAATGATCGGCCTGTTGCTGGCGTCGGTGGTGACCTGGGCTATTTTTTTCGGAAAGTTTGCCGAGCTTAGCGCAGCGAAACGTCGACTGAAAAGCGAGCAGCAGGCGCTGAGCGAAGCCCGCAGCCTGGGCGACGCCGCCCGCGCCGCCGGACAGTTCAAGAGCCACAGCCACAGCGCGGCGTTGCTGAATGATGCCCAAAACGAGATTGCGCTTTCGGCGGGCGTCGAAGATACCGACGGCATTAAAGAGCGCACCAGCTTTCGCCTTGAGCGCCGCGTCGCCGCCTTTAGCCGCCACGCCGGCCGCGGCAACGGTTTTCTCGCCACTATCGGTTCCGTTGCGCCGTTTATCGGCCTGTTCGGAACGGTATGGGGCATTATGAACAGCTTTATCGGCATTGCGCAGACGCAGACCACCAATCTGGCGGTGGTTGCGCCAGGCATCGCTGAAGCGCTGCTGGCAACGGCTATCGGCCTGGTGGCAGCGATTCCGGCGGTGGTGATTTATAACGTCTTTGCGCGCATGATCGCCAGTTATAAAGCGTCGCTGGGGGATGTGGCCGCGCAGATTCTGCTGCTGCAGAGCCGCGATATCGACCTGGGCAACCTGAACGCGAAAAGCGCGGAAGCTCGCCCGGCCGCTCAGAAATTGCGCGTAGGTTAAGTTTATGGCGATGCGATTAAACGACGATCTGGAAACCGATGGCGAAATGCATGAGATCAACGTTACGCCGTTTATCGACGTTATGTTGGTTCTGCTGATCATCTTTATGGTGGCCGCGCCGCTGGCGACCGTGGATGTTCGCGTTAATCTGCCCGCCTCTACCAGCGCACCGCAGCCGCGGCCGGAGAAGCCGGTTTATCTGTCGATCAAAGCGGACAAGCAGTTCTATATCGGCAATGAGCAGGTGACGCCGGAAACGCTGGTGAGCGTGCTGAACAGCCAGACCGAGGGCAACAAAGAGACCACCATCTTCTTCCAGGCTGATAAGTCAGTCGACTATGAAACCCTGATGAGCGCGATGGATAAGCTGCGCGGCGCGGGCTATCTCAAGATCGGCCTGATGGGCATGGAAACGGCGGCGAAGTAAAGGCCGCGCGTGGGAAAAGGGCAGCCTCAGGGCTGCCCTTTTTGTTGGCTCGCGCGTCGGGTCTACTGCTGTAATTTGCGCAGGCAGCGGTCCATTGCGCTGACCACCCAGTCGATATCCTGCGCCTGGAAACAGAGCGGCGGGCGGATTTTCAGCACGTTGCCGTAGGGGCCGGCGACGGAGGTCAGCACAAACTCCTCGCGCAGCGCCTCCACCAGATCGAGCGCCAGACCTTTATCGGGCTGCTTGCTCTCCCTGTCCGTCACCAGTTCAAAACCGATAAACAGGCCAGCGCCGCGCACCTCACCGATGCACGGATAGGTCGCCTGCAAGGATTGCAGGGCCGCCAGCAGCGCGGCGCCGGTTTTCAGGCTGTGGGCCTGAAGCGCTTCCTGCTCAATAACATCCATCACCGCATGCGCCGCCGCCATAGAGACCGGGTTGCCGCCAAAGGTATTAAAGTAGGGCAGCTTATCGCTAAACGCCGCCATTACCGGCGCCTTCGCCATCAGTCCCGATACCGGAATGCCGTTGCCCATCGGCTTACCGGTGGTCACCACATCGGGAACCACCCCGTGTCGGGCAAAGCCCCAGAAGGCCTCGCCGGTGCGGGCAAAGCCGGGCTGCACTTCGTCAGCAATAAAGATCCCGCCGTTTCGATGCACCACCTCAATCGCCTGCTTTAAAAAGCCGGGCTGGCCGGGAAGCACGCCATCTGACGAGAAGATCGAGTCGGCAAGAAAGCCGGCAAACTTAATGCCGTGCGCGCTCATATCGTCGATCTGCATCTGGATCTGCTGCGCGAACCACGCCCCCTGATCCGCCGTCTGGATGCGGTAGAAATCGGGCGGCGCCACCAGCCGGGTGGTGGGAGAAAGCGGCTGACCGCTGCCCAGCGCGGGCGAGACGCCGGAGGTAAGCGCGCTGGTGCCGTGATAGGCTTCTTTTGAGACGATAATCCCCGTGCCGCCGCTCCAGCACTGGGCAATGCGGATCGCCAGATCGTTCGCCTCCGATCCGGTACACATATACATCGCCCGATCGATTTCAGCGGGCAGGGTGGCCAGAATGCGGTCGCTGTACGCCAGGATCGACTCGTGCAGATAACGGGTGTGGGTATTCAGCTGCATCATCTGCTTATGCACGGCGTCCACCACCGCCGGATGGCAGTGGCCAATGCTGGCAACGTTGTTGTACATATCCAGATACTGATTGCCCGCCTTGTCCCACAGATACTGCCCCTGTCCGCGTACCAGATGAACCGGATTGCGGTAAAACAGCCGATAGGACTCGCCCAGCACCTGGCTGCGCTTATCGGTCAGCTGGCGAATCGCCGGGGAGAGCCTCTCCGCGTGCTCAGCACGAAAGCTGTTGGTATCCATAATGGTTGAACGTACCGTCATCGTAACTCCTTGCTGCTGGTGCTGCCCGGCTGGGCAGCCGGGCTGATATAAGCGTTAGTCGGTTTCTGCGGCCACAGAGGTCTGCGCAATCGCGCCGCGGCGGGACTGGGTGGTAAGAAAATAGAGATAGCCCGCCACCATCAGCCCGACAAACAGCGCGCCGATCTGCGGGTTAAACCACAGCATCGCTATCAGGCAGATCGCCGCGCCGCACAGGGCAAAGGCCGGGATCAGCGGATAACCGGGCGCACGGTAGCTGCGCGCCAGCGTCGGCGCCGAGCGGCGCAGCTTAAACAGGCTCAGCATGCTCATGATATACATGACGATGGCACCAAATACCGACATGGTGATCATCGCCGCGGTCAGGCTCATGCCCTGAAAGCTGATGCCGTCGGAAAAAATGGCGAGGATACCGATCGCGCCGCCCGCCAGAATCGCCCGGTGCGGGGTGTTAAAGCGCGACAGCTTCGCCAGCGACGGCGGCAAATAGCCCTCGCGCGCCAGCGCAAAGAACTGGCGGGAATAGCCCATGATAATGCCGTGAAAACTGGCGATCAGGCCGAACAGCCCAATCCAGACCAGCATATGCATCCAGCGTGAATCGTTGCCCACCAGCATTTTCATCGCCTGCGGCAGGGGATCGTTAATGCCCGACAGCGTGCGCCAGTCGCCCGCGCCGCCGGCAAACACCATCACGCCAATCGCCAGCACCACCAGGGTTAAAATGCCGCTGATATAGGCGCGCGGAATAGTGCGGCGCGGCTCTCTGGCCTCTTCGGCCGCCATCGCTACCCCTTCAATCGCCAGGAAGAACCAGATGGCAAACGGAATAGCGGCAAACATGCCGGAGACCGCGGCCAGCGAGAATGACGTCTGACCCGCCCAGCCGTGAGCGACAAAGTTTGTCAGGCTGAAGCCTGGCGCCACCACGCCCATAAACACCAGCAGTTCAATCACCGCCAGCAAGGTGACCAGCAGCTCAAAGGTGGCCGCAATGCTGACGCCGACAATGTTGAGGCCCATAAAGATGGCGTAGGCGCAGACCGCGATAAGTTTGGGGTTCACCTCTGGAAACTGCACGTTGAGGTAGGCACCTATCGCCATCGCAATAGCCGGGGGAGCGAACACAAACTCGATCAGGGTGGCGATGCCGGCAATCAACCCGCCGGTGTCGCCGAAGGCCCGGCGGCTGTAGGCAAAAGGGCCGCCTGCCTGTGGAATGGCGGTCGTGAGTTCGGTAAAGCTGAAGATAAAACAGCTATACATAGCGGCGACAAAAAGGGTGGTCACCAGAAAGCCCAGGGTGCCGGCGGCGCCCCAGCCATAGCTCCAGCCAAAGTACTCTCCCGATATAACCAGTCCCACGGCGATACCCCAGAGTTGCAGGGTGCCCAGAGTGGGTTTCAGTTTCTCTTTCATCACTGCGTTCCCCGTCTGTGTAAAGTGAAAGGCGATGCCTAAAAAGCTGACGGGTAGATGATGGACACAGCGGCGAGAGAAAAACTTGACCGCAGAAAACAGAAACTCGTCGGCTGGGGTCAAGTTGCCCCACCACAGGCCGTGGTGACTCTGCTGAAGTCAATTTTTGTCTGCTCTCAGGTCAAGCGTGCGGGGCGGGTTCAGCGCCATGCTGGTTCCACACGAGGAGAGAGGGAGCCAGCGATGAGCATTAAGCAATATGACACCTTAAGTAACGACGCCATTCTTCAGCTTGCCCACCAGGCGTTGCAGGCCTATCCCGCCTGCCTGCACGCCGAGGTCAAACTGCTGTGCCGTTCCGAAAACGCGACCCTGTCTGTCAGCACCCCGCACGGACGCTATGCGTTACGCATTCACCGCGGCGATTACCACACGAAGCAGGATATTGAAAGCGAGCTGCACTGGCTGGACGCCCTTCAGGCCGCCGCGATCTGCGTGCCGGTGGCGGTGCGCGACGGGCAGGGCGGACGGATTCAGACGCTGCCGCTGGCGGAGGGCGGCGAACGCTATGCCGTGCTGTTCCACTGGATAGAGGGCGAGATGCTCACCGACGCGGTCGATCCGGCGGCCTTTCGTCAGCTGGGGCGCATCACTGCGCAGCTGCACCACCACAGTCGGCGCTGGCAAAAGCCGCAGGCGTTTCGCCGCATCGTCTGGGATCATCACAGCATGGTTTCGCCTGCCGGCCACTGGGGCGACTGGCGTGAGGTGGCGGGGTTAGCGCCGTCGCAGCACGCGGTGGTTGAGGAGACGCTGGCGCAGGTCGGTCGCGAGATGGCCGCATTTGGGCAGTCGCCCGATCGCTACGGCCTGATCCACGCCGATCTGCGTCTGACCAATCTGCTGGTTCATCAGGGCGAAACGCGGGTGATCGATTTTGATGACTGCGGCATGGGCTGGTATCTGCACGATCTGGCCGCGGCGATCAGCTTTGTCGAGCATCATCCCAGCGCCCCGCAGTGGGTAGAAAACTGGCTAAACGGCTACGAACAGGTGGCGCACCTCAGCGATGAGGATCTCGCCATCCTGCCGTCGATGCTGATTCAGCGCCGCATTCAGCTTACCGCCTGGGTCGCCTCCCATTGTGAAACGGAGATGGCCCGCAGCCTCGGCAGCGGCTGGGCCGGCGATACGGTGCGGTTGTGCCACCGCTACCTCGACGGCGCGCCTCTGCCGATCGGCCTGTAGCGCACTCTGGCGGTGCCTGCATGAGCGACAACAGTGCAACCGGCGGCGGCACGGCGCTAAATGGCTGTAATCTCATCTCCGGCGGCTGGTATGTTTCTTGCAGAAACTAACGATATTCAGTTTCAGGCGGAAAAGATCATGGCCAGCAGATTTCCCGAGGTTGCGCTGACGGCGATGTCCAGCGCAGGCAGCAGTCACCGTGGCGTCCTGTCGGCCGCCGCGACAGGACTGGGTGATTTCATCAATGCGCAGGGCGGCGATGTGGATCGCATTTTTGGCGTCAGCGGCATCGACGCCGCTACGCTCGCCTGCCCGACGCTGAGTCTGGATCTGGTGAACTACTGCCGGGTGCTGGAAGAGGCCGCCAGCCAGGCGGGGGTAGACAATTTCGGTTTGCAGTATGGCCATCAGTTCCGGCCGCAGTCTCTGGGCCTGATTGGCTATATCGGCCTCTGTTCGGCAACCCTGGAGCAGGCGCTGCGAAACGTGGTGAACGCCTTTCCCTGGCATCAGCACAATACCTGCGTCCGCCTGACGGAGCACAGCGATTGCTGGCAGCTCGACTATCAGGTGCGTCACGGCGCAATTCTTCTGCGCCGCCAGGATGCAGAGCTGACGCTGGGCATGTTTCTTAACCTGATTCGCCACGCGGCGGGGCGGCACTGGGCGCCGCGCGAAGTCCATTTTGAACATCCGCGCCCTGAGCACTGGCATGAACACTGTAAGGTCTTTGATGCGCCGGTCTATTTCGACCAGCCCTTTAACTCGATGATCATCGTTAAGGCGGATCTGAACCGCAAAATGCCGGATCACGATCCGATGCTGCTGCTGGTGATGCAGGATGCGATCCGTCGCCTCAGCCCGCCGGTGGTCAGCCAGGATACCGTTAACCAGACCCGCACCGATATTCATCTTCAGCTGCTGAATGGCGAACCCTCGCTGGAGATTATCGCCGAGAAGCAGGGACTCTCCGCCTGGTCGCTGCAGCGGCGACTGCGCGATGAGCAGACCAGTTTCTCCGCGCTGGTGGACAGCGTGCGCAAAGAGATGGCGACCCATTATCTGAAGCAGCACCATCTGTCGGTCTCTGAAATGGCGCTGCTGCTGGGGTATTCCGAGGTCAGCGCCTTCTCGCGCGCGTTCCGGCGCTGGTTTGGCTGCAGCCCGCGCGACTGCCGTAAATCGCAGAGCAGCGTTTTTCTCTGAGCGCGCGGCTGTGATTGACGGTCACGGGCGCAAGCGCTGACAAGCATACTCAGGCAGCGCCCGCCCGCGTAACGGTGAATTATGCTGCATAATTGCGGGGTTAATTATTTGTTACTCTTGGTTTCAGGATTGTAAAGTGCAATGGTGATATGCGTCACATTATTCGCGGCTCGCTCAGGCTAAAACGGAGAAAAAACGCAGGAAGCCACTATGAGTCACACTCCGTCTTTACAAAAGCCTCAGGGCAGCGCTCGAACCATTTTCAACGTTACCAGCGGTAACTTCCTTGAAATGTATGACTTTATGGTGTTTGGCTACTACGCCACCGCCATTGCAAAAACCTTCTTTCCCGGCGACGATCCTTTCGCCTCGCTAATGTTGACCCTGATGACCTTCGGCGCCGGATTCCTGATGCGGCCGCTGGGGGCTATCGTGCTTGGTGCCTATATCGACCATCACGGCCGCCGCAAAGGGCTGCTGCTGACGCTGGGGCTGATGGCGATCGGTACGCTTACCATCGCGCTGGTGCCGGGCTACGCCACGCTGGGCGCCGCCGCACCGATTCTGATCCTGCTGGGCCGCTTGCTGCAGGGCTTCTCCGCCGGGGTTGAGCTGGGCGGCGTCTCGGTCTATCTGGCGGAAGTGGCGCCGAAAGGGCGCAAAGGCTTCTTCGTCAGCTGGCAGTCGGGCAGCCAGCAGATTGCGGTGATCTTCGCCGCGCTGCTCGGCCTGCTGCTCAATCATCTGCTGGCGAAAGAGGCGGTAACGGAATGGGGCTGGCGTATTCCTTTCGTCGTCGGCTGTATGATCGTGCCCTTTCTCTTCTGGGTCCGCCGCATGCTGGAAGAGACCGAAGCCTTCAGCCAGCGCAAACAGCATCCGACTATGCGGCAGATTATGCGTTCGCTGGCGAGCAGCTGGGCGCTGGTGCTGGCGGGTATGCTGATGGTGGTCACCACCACCGTGATGTTCTATATGATCACCGCCTTTACCCCCACCTTCGGCAAAACCGTGCTGATGATGAGCGACAAGCAGAGCTTCCTGGTGACGCTGTTTGTTGGCGTCTCTAACCTGATCTGGCTGCCGATAATGGGCGCGCTCTCGGACCGCATCGGCCGCCGTCCGCTGCTGATTACCTTTACGCTGCTGATGATCGTCACCACCTGGCCGGTGCTGCACTGGCTGGTGGGATCGCCGACCTTTGCTCATCTGATGGAGGCGGAGCTGTGGCTCTCATTCCTCTACGCCAGCTATAACGGTGCGATGGTGGTCTACCTGGCGGAGATTATGCCTGCGGAAGTGCGCGCCTCGGGCTTTTCCCTCGCCTATAGCCTGGCGACCGCGCTGTTCGGCGGCTTTACGCCTGCGGTTTCCAGCTACCTGATCCACGCCACCGGCGATAAGGCGATGCCCGGCGTCTGGCTGACCTTCGCCGCCGTTTGCGGCCTGATCGGCACGCTGCTGATTGGCCGTATGGTCAGGCAGTACCGCGCGCGCCACAGCGGCGCGGCCGCCAGCGCCTCAGTCTAAAACGACAGATCCACCACCACGCTGTCCGTGTAGTTGCCTGCGGGCGGCGTGGTTTGCGTGGTAAGGATGCGCGCGGTATAGCTGTAGCCGCGCGTCAGTCCATCCGAGCTTACGCTGGTGGCGCTGGCGCTGCTGTAGCGTTCGGTGCCGCTCGGCCCCCAGCGGTTGCTGCTGGTTCCCTTGTAAATCTCATAGCTTAACCGGTTAGCACCGCTCGCCATCTGGCGCTGCGTGCCGCTGACATAGCTGCCGTTGCTTAATCCCACCGTGTAGGTGCTGCCTTTGCTGCACACCACATTAATGGTCTGCGACACGGCGGAGAAGCTGCCGACCAGCGGTGCGCTGCCGAAGCTGATATTGGGCGCGGTAATGGTGGTGCAGTCGTTGGTGACCACCATGGTAACGGTTATGGGAATAACACCGCTGCCGCTCTGCGGCGAGAGGCAGACGTTGCCGACGCCGACGCTGGTGCAGATGTTATAGGTCACCGCCAGGTTAAGCGTGGTGGTGTAGGTGCCGGCGGCCACCGTCTGGCCCGGCACGCTGCGCAAATAGACCGGAATAGCGAAGTTAAGGCTGCCCAGCAGGCCGGCGAGGTTGACCAGCACCGACTGGCTATAGACATAGGCGGCGGCACCAATGGTCAGCTCGGTGGCGCAGGCGCTGTCGACGCAGAGCTGCACCGGAATATTATCGCTGCCGGTGTCACCGCTGCGCTTGAGGGTGCCGCGCGTGCCGCTGACGCTGGTGGCGCCGGTTAGCTGGAAGGTGATCTGGTTATTGCCCAGCAGCGAGAGCGACGAGCCGGACCCGCAGTTGACGTTGGCGTTGGTCGAGGTCGCCTGCGCCGTAGTGTTAACCACAAAGGTGGTGACCGACCCAAAGCTGGCGGTGGAGCTGGGCAGGGCGCAGGCGGCGCGCGACAGCGTCGGAAAGAGCGCCAGCAGCGCCAGCAGCAGCAGGATTTTTTTCATGGCGTAATCCCTGAGGTAGAGTTATCGGCACTGGGCGTCGGCGCGCCTGCGGGGCGCGGCGGCAGCGGACAGATAATGGGCCCATAGGTCTTCAGCGCCTGCGGCTGGCCGCTGGCGATGGTCAGCTCGGCGCTGCAGCTGCGGCCGTCCGGTGTGGTGACGCGCATTGGATTGCTGGCGCGCAGATTTTCCAGCCAGGCGATGCCGTCCCAGCCGATATACCCGGTCGCCTCGCCGTCGCGCAGCACCTGACTGGAGACCGGCAGCGGCTGGCCGTCGGCATCCTGCAGGATCACGCTGGCGGCGCGCAGCTTCTCTACCGGGAAGTGCAGCAGATAGCCGCTCTGGCGTTTCACCGCAAAGCGCTGCTCGACGTTGGGCGTCGTCATATCGGCGGGCAGATCGAGCGTGTCGATATCGTACTTCGCCGGATAGTAGCTGCTGATTGAGGGCACCAGCAGATAGCCGTTGCGGTCGGTACGTCCCATTGACTGATTCTCATAGCGCACGTTGACGTCGGGGTAGCTGGTTTTCACCACCACGAAAGCGTCATTAATGGCGTTGGCGGCGAAGGTCTGGTTGTCCATCAGCACCAGCGACCCGGTGAGATCCGCCCACTGGGTGTTGTAGTCGTCGTCGCCGTAGAAGCCCGCCGAGGTGTCGATTTTGTTATTGCGCCAGCGCAGGCTTCCCTGGCGGTAGTCGCCGCTGTCGCCGCCCTGATGCGCCCAGGAGGCGTCCCAGGCGAAGCCGCCATCGCTCGGCATCGAGCGCGAAAGGTAGAGGCGCTGATTATTCTCACCCTGCTGGTCGCGCTCCATGCTTACCGAGGCGCTGCCGTGCTCGCCGAACGGGATCACCAGTGAAATTGCGCCGCTCCATGCGCCCTGCTGCTGGTCGCGGCTGGCGGAGACGTAGAGGCTTGAGTTGCCCCACAGGTTTTTGCTCCAAGAGAGGTTAAGCAGCCGCGTATGCTGGCCGTCGCCGCCGCTGATATCAATCCAGGCGGCGCCCAGGCTGCCGTACTGGCTCAGCGACAGGCTGGCGTTATACTGGGCGCTGCGGCGCGCCAGGCTGTAGGTGGTATTGCTGGTATCGCTGTTGCCGCTGCGGCTGCTGAGCAGGGCGAGATTGCCGAACTCGCGGCTGCGCAGAATATGCTGCGTGCCGATGCTGAACCAGCTGTTGTTGTACTGGTAGCCCCAGCTGTACTGCCTGCCGCCTGCACCGTTCATCTGGCTTTGCGCCGCCGCGCCGTTCAGCACGCCGAAGCTGCCGACGCGAAACATCGCGCCCGCGCCGCCCATCGCCAGGCTGTCGCTCCCTTCGGCATGGGTTTCCAGCGTCAGCCAGTCGGTGGCGCCGTAGCGCAGCGAGCCGCTCGCCGCCGCCTCGCCGTAATCGAAATTGTGAATGCCGTAGTTATCGCGAAACGCCCCGGCGGAAACCGAGTAGTCGCTCAGGCCCGCCTTCAGCAGCGTGCTGGAGACATAGAAGGGCAGCGTCGTCGTCACCTGACGCCCCACCGCGTCGGTGGTGGTGATCACCGCATCGCCCGCGCCGTTGACGAAAGGCACGTTGGTCAGCGACCAGGGCCCCGGCTGCACGTTCGCCTGGCTGGAGCGGTAACCGTTGATAAAGAGATCGACGGTGGAGGGCACCGCCGCCTGGCCGGAGAAGGCGGGCAGCGGATAGGTCACCAGATCGGGCCGCACGCTAAAATCGCGCCCGACCTGTATCCCGCCGAGGCGCACGCTGTTGCTCCAGCTCAGCGCGTCGGTGGTGAGATCGCCAGCGCGCCAGCTGACCACGTTGTTCTCATCTTCGTTGCTCCACCAGGTGTCGTAGCGGATATAGCCATCATCCTGCGCGGGCGCGCGGCCCTCTATCTGCTGCTGCCAGACGCCGTTGCTGGAAAACTGGCCAGCGGCCCCGAAAAAGCGCAGCTCGTTCCAGGCGGAAAGGCGGGTGCCCGCGTTGGTGGTGCGCGTGGCGTAGAGGTCGTAATTGAACAGCGCGCCGGTGGTGGCGCGGCCCGGATAGCGCGGCCCGTTCTGCGCCTCGCCAATCACCTGACCGGGGAGCCAGGCGGGCGGCACCGTCAGCAGCAGCCGCTGCCGGGCATCGTCATAATTCGCGCTGACCTCGGGCCACTGGCTGACGTCCACCAGCTGCGGACCCGGCAGTTTTTCCGCGGGGATGCCGGCGCGCTGCAGGTCGCCGGCGCGCACCAGCAGGTGGCCGTCGCGTCGCTCTACCGGCACGATAGCGCCACCATCGCGCTGGTTGACCACCAGCTCCAGCATATAGCGCTGGCCAGTGCCGCTGTTATCCAGCGACGGCGGCGGCGGCAGCGACGAAAAGGTCTCCGCCAGCGCGGCGGCCGGCGTCAGACAGGCGCAGACGCTGGCCACCGCCAGCGCGCAGGGGTGAAGAGCGCGCGGCATTTAGCGGCCGGGCGCGCTGCGCCACGCGCCGGCGTTGGTGTCCGCCGTTAACTGGCCGTTAACCGCGCTTTTCAGCGGCCAGCGGTTTTCGCTGCGCGCCAGCACGTAGCCGAACAGGCCGTCTCCCAGCTTGCGTCCGCCAACGGCAACGTTGCTGAGGCGCGCGTGGCCGCTGCCGCGATTGGTGAGCAGCAGCCAGGGGCGGCCGCCTTCGCTCACCTGCCGCCAGCTCAGCTCCGGCTTCGCCGCGTCGCGCGTCAGCCCCTCGCCGTAGACAAACAGCGGCACCGAGTAGCGCATTTGAAAATTGAGGCCCGCCTGGTTTTCGCCCGGCGTGCGCGGCGTCGGGATCTCATCAAGCACCACGCGGTAGGCCAGCTCCTGGCCCGCGCCGGGCGGCGTCTGCTTAATCAGGCGCACCAGCTGCTTTTTGCCCGGTTCGATGCGCACCAGCGGCGGGCTGGCGACAATGCTCTGCTGGGTGGCGTACTGCTCTTTGCCGCCGATCTGCTGCCAGCTAAAGATGCGCACCTGCATCAGCGTGGTGACGCTGCCGCGATTTTCCAGCCACAGCTCGCTCGCTTTTTCATCCGGGTTGATGCTGGGATCGATCGGCCAGATCATCAGCGAATTTGCCGCCTGAACGCTGGTCGTCAGCAGGGAAACAAACAACAACAGGGCGCGCATCATCAACGTTCTCCTTTAAGCATGCGGCTACCAGCTCAGCGTCACGGTCAGCGTGTCGGTGTAGACGCCGGCGCGCGTTGGGCCGGGCAGCTTCAGCAGGCCGTAAATCGGCAACGTAATGTTACTGGCATTGCTGTAGCTCAGTGCGACGGGGCTGTTCACCGGAATGGCGGTGGTCTGGCTGGCGTTGGTATAGAGGGTGTAGGGCACGGTATTGGTATTGCTGGTGTGCTTCAGGTTGCGCGTCGTGGTGTAGTTGCTGCCGCCGCTGATGCTCATGCTCAGCGTGGTGCCAGGGGTGCAGGCGAGCGTAATGGTGCTGCTCTGCACGAAGCTGGCGCTGACGCTGTTGCTGGCAACGCCTGACTGCGAGCCGAAATTAAGCGTGCCGAAAACGCCGGTATTGCTACCGGAGACGACGCAGCCCGCCACGATGGAAGCTGAGACTTGAAACGTGCTGGTGGGCAGGCTCCAGGCGCTAAGACTTCCTGTCAGCAGGGGCAGCGCGCAGATCAGCCCGCGCACAGCGCGCGACGCAGCCACCCGAATACTCCTGACCGCGCGATCAGTAATTCACGGCGACGTTAATGGTGTCGGTGTAGGTGCCTGCCGGGATCAGCGGGTTGAAGCCGCCGCCCACGACGCGGCCGTAAATCGCGTAGTTGGTGCCCAGCGTGGGATCGGTAGTGCCGCTGGCGGCGATATTGGTGTTGTTGGCGATAGCGGTGGTAAAGGCTGCGTCGCTGTAGAGGGTATAGGCGATCCCCTGGGTGTTGTTGGAGCCGAGGATCAGATAGCGCGGCTGGCCGGAAACCGTGCCGAAAACGGTGGCGGGCGCCTCATTGCTGCTGGTCACCTGCACGTTATAGGTCTGGCCGGTGGTGCAGCGCACGTAGATGCCGTTGCCGGACGCGCCGACCAGCGTGGCGTTCAGGGTATCAAAGGTCGCCGCGCTGCTGCCGAAGTTCAGGGTACCGAAGTTAACGCCGGTCGTGGCGGACTGGCCGTTCACCAGGCAGCCGGTGGTCAGCGTCAGCGTGGCATTGATTGTTCCTGTTGTGGTGGCGGCAAAAGTCACAGCAGGGAGTGCCGAAGTCAGGCCCGCAGCGGCCAAAAGAAAAAGCTTGAGTTTCATAATTAATCCTTACCGATTATTCAGAGTCAGTGCTTTTTCGCCCGGTGATTAATGATGAAATCAAGCAAGGTCTGGCGACCGCGGCTCCGGCAAGGCAGGAAAGGGCGCCTCGTCCTGAGGATAATCTCAGCTTTGAGCTAAGTATTTTTTATAAATTTTACTTAATATAGAGCAGCGTGCAAGCGCCGGTGAAGCGATACCGGGAATTTTCCTTAATCAATTCGCCTTTCAGGGCGATAAACCTGTAATACCAATACCTTGTGCCACATAAAAAAAAGCAAAGCGCGGGGTATTTTGCCCCCTACCGCCGCCTCGTTAACAGTGATATGTTCGTGCATTAATCAGGTCCAGTTACCCTTTTATCTATCGAGCAGGAAAAATCTTAATCAGGTTCCGCCGCTGTCGGGAGCGCGCTAAACGGCCCTGAAAATAATAAACTGCACGGCTGACCTCTTTTTTATCCGTCTGCTTTTTGACGTCGTTTTCGATTACAACACAGCGTCTGCCCACGGGCGGGCCGTGAGGAGTTGCACATGCTGCTGGTCACCTGGGACTGCGCCCTGGTCGGCGTTTCGCTGATCGTCGCTTTTATTGCCGCGTTCACCGCGCTGGATACGGCAGGGCGCGTCGCGGTGTCGCAAGGCTGGATGGCGCGGATATGGTTGCTGGCCGGCGGCATGGCGATGGGCATCGGCATCTGGGCGATGCACTTTATCGGCATGCTGGCGATGATGATGCCGATGCGCTACGACACCGGGCTGACGGTGCTGTCGCTGCTGGCGGCCTGCCTCGCCTGCATACTGGCGTTTGCGCAGACCCAGCACGGTGGCTTTAGCCGCCGCCGCTGGCTAACCGGCAGCCTTATGCTCGGCAGCGGGGTAGTGGCGATGCACTATATCGGCATGGGCGCGCTGCTGATCTCTCCCGCGCCGCACTGGCGCTTTTCGCTGGTCGCGCTCTCTCTCGCCATCGCTTATCTTGCGTCCGCCGCCGCCCTCTGGCTGGCGTTTCATCTGCGCCAGGGGGAAAAACATCTGCTGACGATGCGCGCGCTCGGCGCGCTGGTGATGGGCGTCGCTATCGCCGGCATGCACTACACCGGCATGGCGGCGGCGCAGTTCGATCGCCACAGCATGCCGCTGGCGCAGGGGGTCAGCGGCCAGGGACTGGCGGTGTGGGTCGCGCTGGGCACGCTCTCTATCCTCGGCTTTACGCTGCTCGCCCAGCTGCGCGCCGTGCGGCTGGCGCAGCGGCTGAAGCTGGCGAATCAGGAGCTGCATCAGCTGGCGATGCACGACAATCTCACCGCGCTGCCCAATCGCGTGATGCTGGAGCAGCGGCTGGATGCCGTTCTCAGCCAGGGGACGCGCGACAGGCCGGGCTTTACCCTGATGTATATGGATCTCGACGGCTTTAAGGCGGTCAACGACACCTGGGGCCACTACGTCGGCGATCGCCTGCTGATCGCGGTCGCCGACCGCCTGCGTCGCCAGCTCAGCGACGACGACATGCTGCTGGCGCGCCTCGGCGGCGATGAGTTTGTGCTGCTGACGCAGGGCAACGAGCCGCGGCAGGCGGCGGCGCTGGCGCAGCGGCTGGTCAAAACCATTGACGAGCCGTTCTCGCTGGATCGCTACCTGCTGCGCGTCTCGCTCAGCGTCGGCGTCGCGCTCTCGCCGCAGCACGGGCGCAGCAAGCAGGAGCTGATGTTTAACGCCGACTCGGCGATGTACCACATCAAGCACAGCGGGCGTAATGGCTACTGCCTGTTTGAACCGGCGATGAGCGCCAGCGCGCAGCATCAGCTGGCGCTGGCCAACGATCTCTGGCTGGCGCTGGAGCGTCAGGAGATGCAGCTGTTCTATCAGCCAAAATTCCGCTCCAGCAGCAGCGAACTGATCGGCTTTGAGGCGCTGCTGCGCTGGCAGCACCCGACGCGCGGCCTGCTGATGCCTGACATTTTCCTGCCGCGCGCGGAGAAGACCGGGCAGATCGTCGCGCTGGGCAACTGGGTGATCAACGAAGCCTGCCGCCAGCTTAAACAGTGGCACAGCGAAGGACACGCGCACTGGACGGTCTCCGTTAACCTTTCAGCCCTGCAGTTTCATCAACGCGATCTGCTGGAGACGGTGCGTCAGGCGCTGCTGCGCCATCAGCTGCCGGGCAGCGCGCTGACGCTGGAGATCACCGAGAGCATCGCCATGCGCGATCCGCAGTTTAGCCAGCAGCGCATCAGCGAGCTGCAACAAATTGCGGTCAGGGTGGCGATCGACAACTTCGGCATCGGCTACGCTAATCTGCTGCATCTGAAGCACCTCGACGCCAGCGAGCTGAAGATAGACCGCAGCTTTATCAACAGCCTGCGCGCCGACAGCCAGGACGCCACCGTGGTAAGCGCAATGCTGGCGCTGGCGCAGACGCTTAACCTGCAGATGGTGGCGGAAGGGGTCGAAACCGAAGAGCAGCAGACGCTGCTGACCCGGCTGGGTTTTGACGCGCTGCAGGGCTATCTGCTGGGCAAACCCACGCCGGCCGATCGCATCGCCGACTTCGCTGCGGTCTGACGATAGATTTTAACGCTCACAGGCATCGGAACCTTTCATCGTGACGGGCTAATTACCTTTTGCCTTTTGCCGATAACCTGAGCAAATAATTCACCCTTGTGACTTTTTCATTACAACGCTATGGCTGCAATTACGCGCCTTCACGGGACTTCACTATGTTGGTGACCTCATACGACTCGTTTACCGTCATCGTTTCTATTCTGGTTGCGATGCTGGCCTCTTTTACCGCGCTGGATATGGCGGGACGCGTCGCCACCTCGACAGGGAAAGTTGCGCTGATATGGCTGTTTGGCGGCGGCTTCGCCATGGGCGTTGGCATCTGGGCGATGCACTTTATCGGCATGCTGTCGATGACCATGGCGATGGTAATGAGCTACGACGCGTCGCTCACCGGCATCTCAATGGCGATTGCCGTTATCGCCTCGATCTTCGCGCTCTGGCTGGTCTGTCGGGGCGATCTGCCGCTGAAAAAGCTGCTGAGCGGCGCGCTGGTGCTGGGCAGCGGCGTGGTGGCGATGCACTACACCGGCATGGCGGCGCTGATGTTCTCTCCCGGCATCAGCTGGAACTGGGGCTGGATCGCGCTCTCGGTGGTGATTGCGCTGGTGGCCTCGGGCGCGGCGCTGTGGCTGGCGTTTAACCTGCGCGACGGCACCAGCGGCCGCACGACGCTGCTGCGCCTCGGCGCGTCGGTGGTGATGGGCTGCGCCATCGCGGGCATGCACTACACCGGCATGGCGGCCGCCAGCTTCCCGGCGCACGGCCACGCCGGCATGAGCGGCGTTAACAGCAACTGGCTGGCGATCCTGGTCACGGTGGTAACCCTGGCGATCCTCGGCATTACGCTGCTGGTGTCGATGCTCGACGCGCGCATGCAGGCGCGCACCGCTATTCTGGCGCGTTCGCTGGCAGAGGCGAACCGCGAACTGGCGCAGCTGGCGCTGCACGATAACCTGACCCGCCTGCCGAACCGTATTCTGCTGGAGGATCGTCTCGAACAGGCGATCAATAAAGCCAATCGCGAGCGCACCCAGTTCGCGCTGATGTTTATGGATCTCGACGGTTTTAAAGCGGTAAACGACGCCTTTGGCCATCACGTCGGCGACAATCTGCTGATCGCCGTCACCGAGCGCATGAGCGAGCAGATGAAGGGCTACTACACCCTGGCGCGCATGGGCGGCGATGAGTTTGTGCTGCTGATTGAGATCAACGATCCCAACGACGCCGCGACGGTGGCGGACACGCTGGTGAAAGCTATCGAGCGTCCGTTTCAGATCTCCCGCTACGAGCTGATGGTCTCGCTGAGCATCGGCATCGCGGTCTATCCGGGCGACGGCAACGACGAGCGCGAGCTGATGTTCAACGCCGATGCCGCGATGTATCACACCAAAAACAACGGCCGCAACGGGCATAACTTCTTCCAGCCTTCGATGAATACCCTGGCGCAAAGCCAGCTGCAGCTCAACAATGATCTGTGGCACGCGCAGGAGAATCAGGAGCTGCGGCTGTTTTACCAGCCGAAATATTGCGCGCCGCGCGGCCCGATTATCGGCTTTGAAGCGCTGCTGCGCTGGCAGCACCCGACGCGCGGCCTGCTGACCCCCGATATCTTCCTGCCGCTGGCGGAGAAGACCGGGATGATCGTCACTATCGGCTGCTGGGTTATCAATGAAGCCTGTCGCCAGCTGCGCGAATGGCGTCAGCAGGGGCATACCAACTGGTCGGTGGCGGTAAACCTGTCGGCCCTGCAGTTTGAACAGAGCAGCCTGGTGGAGACGGTGACCGAGGCGCTGGCAGCGCACGGCATTCCGCCTGAGATGCTGACGCTGGAGGTCACGGAAACTACTGCGATGCGCGATCCAGACGAGAGCGTGCGTATCCTGACCCAGCTGACGCAGCTGGGGGTGAAAGCCTCGATTGATGACTTCGGCACCGGCTATTCGAGCCTGCTCTATCTCAAGCGCTTACCGGCCAGCGAGCTGAAAATCGATCGGGCGTTTGTGAACGAGCTGCAGCATCACACCGAGGACGCCACCATCGTCTCGGCCATTGTCGCGCTGGCGCAGTCGCTGGATCTTAAAGTGGTGGCGGAAGGGGTAGAGACCGCCGAACAGCAGGCCTTTTTAACCGGATTAGGCTGCAATACGCTGCAGGGCTATCTGCTGGGCAAGCCCGTTCCGCCGGAAAAGGTTGAGGAGCTGCCCAATTACGCGCCGGAGGCGGAGCAGAAAAATGACGCTGTGGCGTCGCCTGCGCTCTGCGAAGCGCTGCCGGGATAAGTCAACCGCACAAAGTGACAGAATTGTTGCGTTGTTATTTGTGTTTGGTTAGCAAAATCATGCTTTTATCGCAGATCTGCTGGCCAGCGCACATTGCAACGGCCATCAGGTTTGTCACACTGAGCGGAAAGCTACCCGGAGAACCTGTATGACTGCCTCTTCTTCCAGTCTGTTGTTGCTGATGTCCTTCGCGGCGGGCACCTTCGCCGCCGGTTCGTCGAATAATCCGCAGCACCTGATGCTCGCCAGCCCGTCGGGCGGCGTGCCCAACAATCCTCTGCCGCTTATCATCTGGCCGCGCGTGGCGCTGGATGAGGCGGAGGAGGAGGAGCCCGACCTCGCCGGCTGGTTCGAGCAGACCTTTGCGCGCAACGGCTGGCCGCCTTCGTGGCGTTACGATATTTTTCCCTATACCCACTACCATCCCAACACCCATGAGCTGCTGGGCGTGGCGCAGGGCTGGGCGGAAGTGCTGTTTGGCGGCGACACCGGCCGCATGGTAACGCTGCGCGCGGGCGACGCGGTGCTGATCCCGGCGGGCGTCGGCCATAAGCAGGTCTACGCCAGCGAGGACTTTATGGTGGTTGGCGCATACCCGGAGGGCTTTGCGCCGGAAACCAACCGCGACGAGCCGGCAAAACTGCACGCTGCGGAGCAGCAGGTGAAGCAGGTGCCGCTGCCGACGCGCGATCCCTTTACCGGCAAAGAGGGAGCGGTAACCGAAATCTGGACGCCGATCGCCGACCATTTCTGACCGGCGCGCGTCAGAAATTTAAAACATTCCTCTCTATTTCTGACGCCGTCACGTCAAAAAAACAGAAGCGGCCGCGTCCTGACAGGCGCGCTTTTATCAGGTCGGCCTGTGCGTTCAGACGGCCCTGGGCATGGCGGCGTCGGCGCGTTGCGACATGCTCAGGCCCGGCGCGTTAAAACCGCAATCGGGCGTGATCTGCTGCGGGCAGCCCCGCCATCAAAACCTGACTGATATCACCCGCGCCGCCGGCGTGCGCCTGACGCTCCGCCGCGCAGCGCGCCTGTTCCAGCGCGTCTGGCACCGGAGGGTTCACCTCGGGCTTTTCGTGCATTTTGTTTTTTATCTGCTTATCCTTCACCGCCAGGTTTCCCGTATTCACATAAGCGCATTTACAGTTGAACATTCTCTCGCCACTGCCGATAACCCACCTACTAACTTTCATATTCCACGCATTTGTGCTTGTCAAAACAGACCGTTTCAGATGTAGTCGGGGCGTTATTAAGACCATTCTTAACTTTTTAGGGCAACTTCAGGCAGCGCAGCAACAGGCTAATAACAATGGATAAAAATGCTGATGTTATGTATCGGATACTGGTACAGAGCGTGATCGACTACGCCATTTATATGCTTAAGCCAGACGGCACGGTAGCTAACTGGAATGCAGGGGCGCAGCGAGCCAAGGGCTACACGCCAGATGAGATAGTTGGTAAGCATTTCTCACTCTTTTACAGCGAAAGCGATCGGCTCAACGGCGTGCCGCAGCGCAGTCTGGATACCGCCGCGCGCACCGGCAGCTTTGAAACCGAAGGCTGGCGCTACCGCAAAGACGGCAGCGCCTTCTGGGCGCATGTGGTCATCGACGCCATCCGCGATCCGCACGGCGAGCTGATCGGCTTCGCCAAGATTACGCGCGACTGCACCGAACAGCAGGCGCAGCGGCGCAAAGAGCGCGAGCAGGAAGCGCGCTTCCGCCTGCTGGTGGAGGGCGTCACCGACTACGCTATCTATATGCTGGATCACGACGGGCTGGTGGTGAACTGGAACGTCGGCGCGCAGCGCGCCAAAGGCTACGTGGCGGAAGAGATCGTCGGCCAGCACTTCTCCCGCTTCTACAGCGCTCAGGATCGCCAGGCGCTGATCCCGGAAAAAAACCTGCAAACGGCGTTTCGCACCGGCCGTTTTGAGGATCAGGGCTGGCGCTACCGCAAAGATGGCAGCGCCTTCTGGGCGCACGTCATTATTGACGCGGTGCGCGACGACAACGGCAAGCTGATCGGCTACGCCAAGATCACGCGCGACTGCACCGAGCAGCAGGCGATGCTGCGCGCGCAGCGCGAGCAGGAGCAGCGCTTCCGCCTGCTGGTGGAAGGCGTTACCGACTACGCCATCTATATGCTGGATCTAAAGGGCTGCGTGGTGAACTGGAACGCCGGTGCGCAGCGTGCCAAAGGCTATATTGCCGAAGAGATCGTCGGACAGCATTTCTCGCTGTTCTATAGCGCGCAGGAGCGCCTGCAGGGCGTGCCGGACGCCAACCTCGCAAAAGCGCTGGCCAGCGGCCGCTTCGAAGATGAAGGCTGGCGCTACCGCAAAGACGGCAGCGCCTTCTGGGCGCACGTAGTGATCGACGCTATTCACAACGATGAAGGCGTGCTGATCGGCTTCGCTAAAATCACGCGCGACGTCACCGAGCGCCGCGAGCAGGAACAGAAACTGCTGCGCGCCAAAGATCTGGCGGAAGCGCAGAGCGCGAAAATGTTGGCGCTGTCGAAATTCCTCGACAATATCATCGCCAATATTCCCTCCTGTGTGGTAGTCGAAGACGCCATTACGCGCGAGATCCTGCTGGTCAACGACCGCTCGGAAAAGCTGTTCGGCGTTTCGAAAGCGATGCTGGTCAATAAAAAACCGCACGAATGCATGTCGGCCGAACTCAGCGACTACTTCGACAGCCTGGCGGATATCGCGCTGCGCAGCGAAGGTATTCACCAGCGCGAGCAGCAGCTGCTTACCGCCAGCGGCGAACGCATCCTGCATACCCGCGCTACCGTTATCCGCGGGCAGGACGCGCGGCAGAACTACATTATGCTGCTGGTGGAGGATGTTACCGACCAGCGCGCCGCCGACGCGCGCATTCACCATATGGCGCATCACGATAACCTGACCAGCCTACCGAACCGTATTCTGTTCCGTCAGCGCCTGAGCGAGGCGCTGCGCGGCGATAGCCAGAGCGGCCGACAGACCGCCACGCTCTGTCTCGATCTCGACAACTTCAAAAACGTCAACGACGCGCTCGGCCACCAGATAGGCGACGAACTGCTGCGCGCGGTGGCCAAACGCCTGCGCGCCGCGCTGCGCGATCGCGACACCCTGGCGCGCATCGGCGGCGACGAGTTCGCTATCGTGCTGCCCGCCATCGGCAGCGCGGAAGAGGCGGCGCTGGTGGCGCAGCGGCTGATCGACGCGATATCTCCGCCGGTCAATATCGAAGGCCATAACCTGAGCGTCGGGCTTAGCGTCGGCATCGCCCTTAGCTCCGCCGTCACCAACACGCCGGAGCAGATGCTGCGCTGCGCGGATATGGCGCTCTACGAGGCCAAGCGCAACGGACGCAACCGCTACGAGCACTTTACGCTGGAGATGGACGACGTGGCGCGCAGCCGCCGCCTGATCGAAAACGATCTGCGCGAGGCGATCGGCAGCCAGCAGCTTAAGCTCTACTACCAGCCCATTACCGACGGCGAAGCGGCGCAGTCGATTATCGGCTACGAGGCGCTGATGCGCTGGCACCATCCGGTGAAAGGGCTGATTATGCCCAACGACTTTATCCCCATCGCAGAGGAGAGCGGGCTGATCCATATGCTTGGCGCCTATGCGCTGTTCGAAGCCTGCCGCGAGGCGACGACCTGGGACGGCAATCAGTCGGTGTCGGTCAACCTGTCGCCGCTTCAGTTTAAAAACAGCTCGCTGGTCTCGGTGGTGGAGGCCGCGCTGCGCGACTCTGGCCTGGAGCCGAGCCGGCTGGAGGTCGAGATCACCGAGTCGGTGCTGCTTGACGACTCGCTCGGCAATATTCGCACGCTGGAGAGCCTGAAAAAGCTCGGCGTGCAGATTGCGCTGGACGACTTCGGCACCGGCTACTCGTCGCTCAGCTATCTGCGATCCTTCCCGTTCGACAAAATCAAAATCGACAAGTCCTTTATCAGCGATATGGGCGACAGCCGCGAAGCGCTGGCGATTATCCGCGCCATCACCGGCATGAGCCGCAGTCTCGATATTCAGATCACGGCCGAAGGGGTAGAGAGCAGCGAACAGTTCGCCAGGCTGCGCGAAGAGGGCTGCACCCTGTTCCAGGGCTACTACTTCGGCCGCCCGCAGCCGTCGGAGCTGCGGCTGAAAGCGCTGACCAACCCGACTTAATCGTAAAGACCGTGCTGCTGCACCGGCGCATGGCTGAGGTTGTCGCGGATGCGGCGCACCGATTCGCGCACCACCAGCTTACCGTGCAGCAGCAGGGTGCCGGGCAGGATCTGCGGGTTCAGGCGCATGCTCTGCACCATGCGCACCGCCTCCGCGCCCAGCTCGTCGCGCGGCACCTGCACGGAGGTCAGCGGAATATCGTGGATGGCGGCGAGATTGAAGCCATCCATGCTCATCACCGAAACATCCTGCGGCACGCGCAGCCCGGCCTGCTGCAGCGCCTCCACCGCGCCGGCGGCGATATAGTCGCCGCTGGCCAGAATCGCGGTCGGGCGCTGGGCGCGCGGGCAGTGCTTCAGGTATTCGCTTAATCTCTCTGCCGCCTCAAGCCGGCTGAAGCTGGTGAGCGTCAGCAGGTGCTGGCGGCTGTCGAAGCGCAGGTTCATGGCGTGCCAGGCGTCGCGCACCCCCTGCAGACGCTGCTCCATGGTGTAGCGGCGCAGGCAGTGCAGCGACAAGATCTGGCGGTGTCCCTGCTCGAACAGGTAGCGCGCGGCGCTTTCGCCAATCAGCTGATGATGCGGCGAGACCGAAGAGAGCCGCATGCGGCGATCCATCGCGTTGATCAACACGCAGGGCTTGTCGATCTCCGCCGCCAGCTGGTGAATATGATCGTCATCGATCCCCACCAGCAGCGCGGCGTCGGTTTGCTGCATCTTCTCCAGAAACAGCGCCGTGTCGCTCTCATTCTCCTCCAGCGCGCAGTAGCGTAAACGCACCTCATGCGGGGCGATCGCCTGGTCGATGCCCTGAATCACCTTGTAGTAAAAGATATCGCTGCGCACGTCGAACGCGCGCGGCGGCGCAAACACCATCAGATTATTCAGCAGCAGGCGGCCGCTGTGCAGGTTATCCAGCACCCCCTGCTGCTGCGCCACCGCCAGAACCTTATCGCGCGTGCTGGCGCGGGTATTCGCCTTGCCTGCCAGCACGCGCGAAACGGTGCTGATGGAGACGCCGCTCAGCGCCGCAATCTCGCTGATTTTCAGCCTTTGTTTCATTTTGTGATCGCCCTCAAATCTGCGAATGAAAAAATTTTCATAGCGTGCTGAATCGCGTCAGATAAGCCCTGGATACGGCTTTAAACGCGCCGAAAATTTTGCCATGAAAAAGCTTGCAAAAAAGAGGCTATACCGACGTTTCGCGCTTTTTTAAGGTGCCAGACAGGTTCACGCAGTACGCCGGAGGGCGAGGTGAAGGATCAAACCGGCCGTTAAAAGCCTGCACAGGAGCTGACAAATGAGCCTTGAATCAACGACTAAACCCATCGGCGCGGCGCGAACGCTGCGCGCGATTAAAAATCTCCGCTGGTGGATGCTGGGACTGTTTCTGCTGGGCGTGACGGTTAACTACGTCACCCGTAATTCTCTCGGCATTCTGGCGCCGGAGCTGAAAACCAGCCTGAATATGAGCACCGAGCAGTACTCCTGGGTGGTGGCAGCGTTCCAGCTCGCCTATACCCTGTTTCAGCCGCTCTGCGGCTGGCTGATCGACATTATCGGCCTGAAGATGGGCTTCCTGATCTGCGCACTGATCTGGTCGGTGACCTGTCTGCTGCACGCCGGCGCGGGAAGCTGGCTGCACCTGGCGCTGCTGCGCTTTGTGATGGGCGCGTCGGAAGCGGCGGCGACGCCCGCTAACGCCAAGGCGCTCGGCGACTGGTTCCCGAAAAAAGAGCGTCCGGTCGCCGCAGGCTGGGCGGGCGTCGGCTTTTCGGTCGGCGCGATGCTGGCACCGCCGATTATCTATGTGGCGCATATCACCTTTGGCTGGCAGGGGGCGTTTCTGCTCACCGGCGGGCTGGGGCTGCTGTGGGTTGGCCTCTGGTGGTGGGGCTATCAGTCGCCGGAAAAACATACCCGTCTTTCCGACGAAGAGCGCGCCTGGATTACGCAGGACAACGAAGCCGTGGGGGAAAAGCTGCCGTTCTTTCAGGCGCTGAAAAGCATCGGCAAAGAGAAGAAGTTCTACGGTATCGCGCTTCCGGCATTTCTCGCCGAGCCCGCCTGGGCGGTGCTGAGCTTCTGGGTGCCGCTCTATCTGGCTAACGAGCGCGGCATGGATCTTAAGCAGATCGTGATGTTCGCCTGGCTGCCGTTTCTCGCCGCCGATCTCGGCAGCGTCGCCAGCGGCTACCTGACCAAAATCTACGTGAAGTGGTTCGGCCTGACGCGCGTCAACTCCATCGTTGCCAGCTCGATCACCGGCGCGGTGCTGATGATCTCACTGGCGCTGATGACCCTTGTAAAAGATCCCTATCTGGCGATCGCCCTGATCTCCATCGGCGGCTTCGGCCATCAGGTGATCTCCTGCATGCTCAGCGCGCTGGTGGTCGAACGCTTCGATCGCCGCCAGATGGCGACGGTTAACGGCATGCGCGGATCCTGCGCCTGGATCGCCAGCTTTATCTTCTCTCTGATTATCGGCGTTACCGCCGACACCATTGGTTTTAATCCGCTGTTCGTCGCCATGGGCTTTTTCGACCTGGTGGGCGCGATTTTTCTGGTGATGTTTATCGCCGACCGTCGTCAGCGCAGCGCGGAACAATAAGGACACCGTTATGAAAACCCTGAAGAACTGGACGCTGAGTCAGCACGCCGATCATTTTGTCGAGCTGAAGGTCGAGAATCGCCATCTGCTGCGCCTCTATGTGCTGGAGTCGGGCCTGATGCGCGTGCTGCTGAAGCGCAACGGCGAGCTGGCGCTGAACCGCACCTGGAGCATCGCCCCTGGCGACGACGTCCCCTGGGAGGGGCGTGACCGCGAATCGCTCGACGGATTCGGGCTGCCGGCGTTTCAGCTGGAGCATGAGGCGAACCAGCTGCGCATCAGCACCGACCGGCTGCGCCTGACGGTGCATCATCCGCTTTGCCTGAGCTGGGAGCATTTTCATCAGGGGCAGTGGCAGCCGCTGGCGGCGGATCGCCATACCGGCGCCTATCTGCTGAATGCCCACGGTGACGGGGTTGAGCACTATCAGCGTCGCCAGCCACAGGATCGCGTCTACGGCCTCGGCGAGAAAACCGGCGATCTCAACCGCAGCGGCCGCCGCTTCGAGATGCGTAACCTCGACGCGATGGGCTATAACGCCGCCAGCACCGATCCGCTCTACAAGCATATTCCCTTTACCCTGACGCAGCGCGACGGCGTCAGCTTCGGCCTGTTTTACGATAACCTGAGCAGCAGCTGGCTCGATCTCGGCAACGAGCTGGACAACTACCATCTGCCGTATCGCCGCTATCGCGCCGAAGCGGGCGATCTCGACTACTACCTGATGCTGGGGCCGAAGCTGCTGGATGTCACCCAGGCGTTCGTGCGCCTTACCGGCCGCACCATTTTTCAGCCGAAGTGGAGCCTGGGCTACAGCGGCTCGACCATGCACTACACCGACGCGCCTGACGCGCAGCAGCAGCTGCAGGGCTTTATCCGCCTCTGCCGCGAGCATGAGATCCCCTGCGACTCGTTCCAGCTCTCATCGGGCTACACCTCGATCAACAACAAGCGCTATGTCTTTAACTGGAACTACGACAAGGTGCCGAACCCCAACGGCATGAGCGAGGCCTTCCACGCGGCGGGCATGAAGCTGGCGGCCAATATCAAACCCTGCCTGCTGCAGGATCATCCGCGCTATCAGGAGGTGGCGTCGCAGGGGCTGTTTATTCGTGATTCAGAGCAGGATCGCCCTGAACGCTCGGTGTTCTGGGATGATGAGGGATCGCACCTCGACTTTACCCATCCAGAAGCGGTGCGCTGGTGGCAGGAGAACGTTACCGCGCAGCTGCTGGAGAAGGGCATTGACGCCACCTGGAACGACAATAACGAATATGAGGTGTGGGACGGCGAAGCGCGCTGCCACGGTTTCGGCCAGAGCATCGCCATTAAGCATATTCGTCCGGTGATGCCGCTGCTGATGATGCGCGCCTCGCTGGAGGCGCAGCAGCGTTTCGCCCCGGAAAAGCGTCCCTATCTGATCTCCCGCTCCGGCTGCGCCGGGATGCAGCGCTATGTGCAGACCTGGAGCGGCGATAACCGCACCAGCTGGCAGACGCTGCGCTACAACATCCGCATGGGGCTGGGCATGAGCCTGTCGGGGCTGTTCAACGTCGGGCACGACGTCGGCGGCTTTTCCGGCGACAAGCCGAACGCCGAGCTGTTTGTCCGCTGGGTGCAGAACGGCGTCATGCACCCGCGCTTTACCATCCACTCCTGGAACGACGATCACACGGTCAATGAGCCCTGGATGTACCCGGAGGTGACACCGCTGATCCGCGAGGCGATCCGCCTGCGCTATCGTCTGATGCCCTATCTCTACACGCTGCTGTGGCAGGCGAGCGCGCAGGATGAGCCGATGCTGCGTCCCACTTTCCTCGATCACGAAGAGGACAGCGAGACCTGGCGGGAAAACGACGACTTCCTGCTGGGACGCGATCTGCTGGTGGCCAGCGTGGTGGAGGAGGGCAGCCGCGAGCGCGCCGTCTATCTGCCGCGCAACGCCCACGGCTGGTATGACTGGCACAGCGGTAAGTGGCTGGCGGGCGGCCAGACCGTTACGCTGGATGCGCCGCTCGATCGTCTGCCGCTGCTGGCGCGCGCCGGCAGCGCTATTCCGCTGGGGCGCTGTGAAACCACAACCGATGCGCGACTCGACACCGTGCGTGAGCTGCAGCTGTGGCCTGCGCCAGGCGAGGCGCGCACCGAGGGCGAGTTTTTCGACGACGATGGTGAAAGCCACGGCTGGCGGCAGGGCAATGCGCTGTGGATCGGCTGGACGCTGCGCAGCAGCAGCGATCGTCTTGAGCTGACGCTGGAGAAGCGCGGTGATTATCAGCCGGCCTGGCGTGAGATTGAGGTATTGCTGCCCGCAGGCGAGCGGCGCGAGCTGTGGATTAACGGCGAGAAGGGCGCGCGGTTTAGCTTGTAGGCTGTAACAGCGGTGGGGCGATCATGACAAGCCGCACTGCATATAAAGCGCGGGCAGGATGGTGCGAAGAGCAAAGCGCCCCGCGCCACGGACAAAAACGGCGGGAGCGTTTTTGAACAACGCCGTGCGTTGGCCCGTTGACGGGCGCACCTCAAGGATGAGGTGCGTAACCGCGCGGGACGAGCGAGCATGGATGCCTTGAGCGACTTTTCGCTCGGGCCATCCCGCCCGCGCAGGCGCCTCAGCCATTAGCGCCGTGGCTTTCCCCATTCATACGCGCCAGGTCTTTGTCGATCAGGAACAGGCCTTCGCCTTTGCTGCCCACCAGCGCCAGCTTATCCAGCACGGTTTTAAACAGCTTCTCTTCTTCATGCTGCTCGGCCACGTACCACTGCAGGAAGTTAAAGGTGGAGTAGTCGAGGGAGGTGATGGCCGCATGCGCCAGCTCGTTGATTTTGCGCGTGATCAGCTTCTCGTGCTCCAGCGCCTGCTCCAGCAGCTCCGGCAGGGAGTTAAAGGCGACCGGCGGCGCGGCGATAGAGCCCAGCACCGGCATCGCGCCGGTATCGCTCAGGTAGTCGAACAGGCGCTGCATATGCTCCATCTCTTCGCGAGAGTGCTCTTTCAGAAACGCCGCTGCGCCTTCCAGGCCTTTATCGCTGCACCACGCGCTCATCTGTAAATAGAGATTCGCGGAGAAAAATTCGAGGTTAAGTTGATCGTTAAGACGCGCGGTCATTTCAGCAGTCAGCATGGGCGATTCCTTTATAAAGGCAAAATAAGTCAACAGGTGAGAAGTGGTGAATTATGCACCATGACGCAGTAAGAAAGATAGTTTTTTACTTAAAAATCACATTTTATCTAATTGATTTAAATAGAATTATTCAGCTTTTTGAATGCGAGCGATTATCATTACTTGACCCGTTACGCTTCGCACTACGCCGGTGCGTTGCGCCTGCGCACTGATGGTGCAGAGCGGCTTATTTCCTGTTTCACCGCAACAGAGAAAGATTATTGGCCGCCGCCCGCTGGCTGCCGGGAAATATAAAGTGATGCAGATTTAAACGATAAATTATTTAAACCCGACCGGGAGAAAAAATTTATTTTCAAAAGTGACCTTATGCGGCGGCTGGCATAAATCCTGCAACCGTAACAGTTCCATATATCGCAACCAGTAAACTATTCGCGGGAATAACTATGTCTGAGGAAAAAATAACGCTGACAGGCGAACGGGTTTCAGCCAGCAAAGGAAGTTATCTGGCGTTAATAGTGGCTATCCTCTTTTTTTCAGGATTGCTGTATCAGGTCGACGGCTTCCACTGGCTGGGCGCTTTTGACTTCACCACGCTGGGCGGCAGCTTTGGCACCATGAAGGAGCCCGCCAGCAATACCTTTCTCGGCACGGGCGGACTGAGCGCCAAAGCGGGCTTTCTCTTTGCGCTCTCGCTAACGCCCACCGTGATGCTGGCGCTGGGCGTGCTGGAAATTTTCACCCATTACGGCGCGATGCGCGCGGCGCACAAGCTGCTGACGCCGCTGCTGCAGCCGCTGATGGGGCTGCCGGGCCGCTGCGGGCTGGCGCTGATCACCGATTTGCAGAGCACCGATGCGGGCGCCGCGCTGACCAAAGAGATGTATGACCGCGGTCAGGTGACGAAAAAAGATATTGTGGTGATGAGCGCCTGGCAATATTCCGGCGCGGGATTGATCAATAACTATTTCGCTATCGGGTCGGCGCTGTTCGCCTCAATGACGCTGCCAATTATTATTCCGCTTGCTTTAATGTTCGTTCTTAAATTTGTCGGTGCGGCGCTGACGCGTTGTGTGTTAAACAGTGTTTATAAAAAGGATTTCAGCGATGGAAAATAACGGCGCGGTAAAAGCGAGCCAAAATCCCTTTGATATCTTCGTGACCGGCGCGCGCAAAGGGTTTCATATCGCCATTCATAACCTGATGCCCAACGTGGTGATGGCGTATGTACTGGCGGAAGTGCTCAACCTGCTCGGCATTATGCCGTTTCTCGGCCAGCTTTTCGCGCCGGTGATGGGGCTGTTTGGCCTGCCGGGCGAAGCGATTACCGTGCTGCTGACCGCCTGGCTCTCCTCCTCAGCCGGCACCGGCGTGGCGGTGAGCCTGCTGACAAAAGGGGTGCTGACCGGCGCGGACATTACCATTCTCGCGCCCGCCATTTTTCTGATGGGCTCCCAGCTGCAGTATATGGGGCGCCTGCTGGGGGTGGCCGACGTGCCGAAAAAATACTGGCCGCTGCTGATGCTGGTGAGCGTCATCAACGCGGCGATCGCCATGTGCGTTATGCGTCTTTTTATATAGGAGAGAAGCGATGTCCCGGGTCTTAGAGCACTATCACTATCTGCACGACATTCCAGAGCTGGGCTTTCAGGAGGTTAAAACCTCCGCCTACATCGCCGATCAGCTGGAGCGCGCCGGGCTGAAGGTCACGCGCAATATCAATCAGACCACCGGCATCGTGGCGGAGATCGACAGCGGCGTGCCTGGGCCGGTGCTGGCGCTGCGCGCCGACATGGATGCGCTCGGCCATATTATCGACGGCGTTGCCTGCGCGCGCCACACCTGCGGCCACGACGGCCACTCTTCCGTGGTGCTGACCGCCGCGCAGGAGCTGCTGGCGGAGGGCGCGGTGAAAAAAGGCCGGCTGAAGATTCTGTTCCAGCCGGCGGAAGAGCTGGGTGCCGGCGCGCTGGCGATGGTAGAGGGCGGCGCGCTGGATGATGTGGAGATGATTTTCGGCTTCCATCTGCGCCCGCTGGAAGAGTGCGTGGTGGGTCAGGCGACGCCGGCGGTGCTCTACTCCGCCTGCTCGACGCTCGAGGCCACTATCAAAGGCGCCCCCGCGCACGCTGCGCGTCCGCATCTTGGCGTCAACGCGCTGGACGCGGCGGTGCAGGCGGTCAATGCGGTCAACGCGATCCACCTCTCGCCGGGGCTTAACTGGAGCGTGAAGGCGACCCGCTTTCTCTGTGACGCTGGCGTCACCAACTCCGTGCCCGACGAGGCGCGCGTGGTCTGGGATCTGCGCTCGCAGGAGAATGAGCCGATGACGGCGCTGAAAGAGAAGGTGACGCAGGCGATTCAGCACAGCGTTGCCGCGCTGGGCGCGACGGCGCAGGTGGTGGTGCTGAAAGAGATGCCGGCTGCGGAGATTGATGATGAAGCGACGGCGGTGATCCGTGAGGCGATCGTCGAGGTGCTGGGCGCAGAGGGATTGCTCGATGCGAAAACCACGCCGGGCAGCGAAGACTTTTTCTATTATCCGGTGAAGCGCCCGCAGGTGAAGGCGGGGTTCTGGGGGCTGGGCACCAACCTGACGCCGGGCCTGCACCATCCCGAGATGCGCTTCGATCTCGACGCGCTGGAAATCGGCGTGGATATCTTTAAATCCTGCGTAAAAAGAGTCCTGGGGTAAATAAGCGGCTGCCCGCGCGCACAGGTGCGGGCAGCGCTGAAATTTTCCCTGCCCTGTTCGCCGCCGCGCGCAAAATATTGTATGCTATGCCGCCTTAACGAAGACCAGGTAACCGGGATCGCCGCCAATGTAGAACGCGCTAACCACCGCCTTCTGACGCTAATGCGTCCGCCTGGCACCGTTTACCTGCCGGATTTCCGGCCATCATGATTACTCTGCAGCGTCCTCTCATGTGACGTTGCCTCGATGAGAAGAATTCACTCATGTCTAATTTCATGCAAGAGGTGGCGCGCCGCCGCACCTTTGCGATCATTTCGCACCCCGATGCCGGTAAAACCACCATCACTGAAAAAGTGCTGCTGTTCGGACAGGCTATCCAGACCGCCGGTACGGTAAAAGGGCGCGGCTCCAGCCAGCACGCCAAATCGGACTGGATGGAGATGGAGAAGCAGCGCGGCATCTCTATTACCACCTCCGTGATGCAGTTTCCCTACCGCGACAGCCTGGTCAACCTGCTCGACACCCCGGGGCACGAAGACTTCTCGGAAGATACCTACCGTACCCTGACGGCGGTGGACTGCTGCCTGATGGTGATCGACGCGGCTAAAGGCGTTGAGGATCGTACCCGTAAGCTGATGGAAGTTACCCGTCTGCGTGATACGCCTATCCTGACCTTTATGAACAAGCTCGACCGCGACATCCGCGATCCGATGGAGCTGCTGGATGAAGTGGAGAGCGAGCTGAAAATCGCCTGCGCGCCCATTACCTGGCCTATCGGCTGCGGCAAGCTGTTTAAAGGGGTTTACCACCTCTATAACGACGAAACCTATCTCTACCAGACGGGCAAGGGCCACACCATTCAGGAAGTGCGCATCGTCAAAGGGCTGGATAACCCGGAGCTGGACAGCGCGGTCGGCGAAGAGCTGGCGGCGCAGCTGCGTGAAGAGCTGGAGCTGGTGAAAGGCGCATCGCACGAATTCGATCGCGAGCTGTTCCTGAGCGGCGAGATCACGCCGGTCTTTTTCGGCACCGCGCTGGGTAACTTCGGCGTCGACCATATGCTCGACGGCCTGGTCTCCTGGGCACCTGCGCCGATGCCGCGCGCGACCGACGTGCGTACCGTTACCGCGCAGGAAGAGAAGTTCACCGGCTTCGTGTTCAAGATTCAGGCGAATATGGACCCGAAACACCGCGACCGCGTCGCCTTTATGCGCGTCGTTTCCGGTAAATATGAGAAGGGCATGAAGCTGCGTCAGGTGCGCACCGGCAAAGATGTGGTGATCTCCGACGCGCTGACCTTTATGGCGGGCGACCGTTCGCACGTGGAAGAGGCCTGGCCGGGCGACATTATCGGCCTGCACAACCACGGCACCATTCAGATCGGCGACACCTTTACCCAGGGTGAAAACATGAAGTTCACCGGTATTCCGAACTTCGCCCCGGAGCTGTTCCGCCGCATCCGCCTGCGCGATCCGCTGAAGCAGAAACAGCTGCTGAAAGGGCTGGTGCAGCTGTCGGAAGAGGGCGCGGTACAGGTGTTCCGTCCGGTACACAACAACGACCTGATCGTAGGGGCGGTTGGTGTGCTGCAGTTCGACGTCGTTGTGGCGCGTCTGAAAAGCGAATACAACGTTGAAGCGATCTACGAGGCGATCAACGTCTCGACGGCGCGCTGGGTCGAGTGCAGCGATGCGAAGAAATTCGAAGAGTTCCAGCGTAAAAACGAGGTTAACCTCGCGCTGGACGGCGGCGATAACCTGACCTATATCGCCCCGACCATGGTGAACCTGAACATCACACAGGAGCGCTATCCTGAGGTGATCTTCCGCAAAACCCGCGAGCATTAATTCGCGCCGCAACAGGGCCAGTCAGCTTTGGCTGGCCCTGTTCTCTCTCTCCAGACTCCTCCTAAAAACTCTGTTTTTTCGCTTAACTGGCGTGCTATCAACCAGTTATTCAGGCAAAACGCCAGACACCTACTATGATTATTCTGTCGGACGGGAAAAGAGACGTTGCTTCTCCTTTACGTCCAGCGATGCAGCAGCACCGATTGCTGCTGTTGCGCCCACGGCTGTGGGTGAGCTCACTGACAGAAGGAAGATATCGATGAATAAGACTAAGATTGCCCAAACGCTGATGGCGGTAATGGTTGGTTCCGCCCTGTTAAGCGGCAGCGCTATGGCTGACGATTCGCTGACGCAAAAAGCGCAGCAAAGCGCGGATAACGCCGGTGCGAAAATCAATAGTTCTATGAAAAAAGTCGATGGGTTTATGGACGACAGCGCCGTCACCGCAAAAGCGAAAGCTGCTCTGGTGGATGACGAAGCAATAAAAAGTACGGATATCTCCGTGAAAACCCACGACGGCGTAGTGACCCTGAGCGGTTTTGTTACCTCGCAGGATCAGGCTGAAAAAGCGGTCGCCGTGGTGAAAAACGTAGAGGGTGTTAAATCCGTCAGCGACAAACTGCACGTTAAAGACAGCAAAACACAAAGCATGAAGGGATATGCCGGTGATGCGGCAACGACAAGTGAAATTAAAGCTAAACTATTAGCAGATGACATCGTTCCGTCGCGTCACGTCAAGGTGGAAACCACTGACGGCGTGGTTCAGCTTTCAGGAACCGTCGCAACCAAAGCGCAGTCGGATCGCGCTGAAAGTATCGCGAAAGCGATTGAAGGTGTTAAAAGCGTTAAGAATGACCTGACTGTGAAGTCTTAACGTCGTGAGCGCGGCGTCCGCGTGGCGCCGCACTGACAAAACAAAACCCAAACTGGGAAGAAACGAGCAGTTCGATTTCACTATGGTAAGGAGAGGCTTATGTTTCGTTGGGGTATTATTTTTCTGGTAATTGCACTGATCGCGGCGGCGTTAGGATTTGGCGGCCTGGCCGGTACGGCAGCATGGGCGGCTAAAGTTGTCTTCGTCGTTGGTATTATCCTGTTCCTCGTGAGCCTGTTTACCGGCCGCAAACGACTCTGACCGGCTGGGTCATTCTGATTTTTGCTACGAGCATGCATAAAGCGGAGACCAGCCAGCCGTCGCGCTGCGTTAAGGATAATGCATCAGGCGCGACAGCCGCCGCCAGGCCATCTGGTGGCAGGTCAGGAGAAAAACATGGCTGGTTCTCCGGGATGCTGTCAACTTCAAGCGGATAAACGCAGCGGCAAACCTCAGAACCCTTTCTGAGGAGCAGAAGTGGGTATCCGGATCCCTGTAACGCTGGGCGCGATTGAGCCATTAGCCTTGTCCCCGTTTAAAGTGCAAAAAATCGCCCTGGTGTGCGAAGGCGGTGGTCAGCGCGGCATTTTTACCGCAGGCGTGCTGGATGAGTTCCAGCGGGCCAGATTCAACCCCTTTCAGCTTTTTATCGGCACCTCAGCGGGCGCGCAGAATCTCTCCGCCTTTGTCTGCGGGCAGCAGGGCTACGCGCGGCGCGTGATCACCCGCTACACCACCAGCAAGCTCTTTTTCGATCCGCTGCGTTCCGTGCGCGGCGGCAACTTAATCGATCTCGACTGGCTGATAGAGGTGACCCAGCGCGAACTGCCGCTGGCGCTGGATAGCGCTAAGCTGCTGTTTGACAGCGGGCGCGAGTTCTATATGTGCGCCTGCCGCAGCGACGACTACTCTCCCGGCTACTTTGCGCCGACCCACGCCAACTGGCACGATCTGATTAAGGCGTCGAGCGCCATTCCCGGCTTTTACCGGCTCGGCGTCGATCTGGAAGGCATCAGCTATCTCGACGGCGGCATCAGCGATGCCATTCCGGTGCGCGAAGCGGCGCGTCGCGGCGCCGACACCATCGTGGTGATCCGCACCGTGCCGTCGCAGATGTTCTATACGCCAAAATGGATGAAGCGCATGGAGCGCTGGCTTAACGCCAGCGCGCTGCAGCCGATGATTAATATCCTGCATCACCATGAAGCGAGCTATCGCGAGATTCAGCAGTTTATCGAGCAGCCGCCCGGCGACCTGCGCATTATCGAAATCTATCCGCCGCATGTGCTGGCGAGCATGGCGCTGGGCAGTCGCGTCGCGTCGTTAAATCAGGATTATCATCTGGGACGGCGCTGCGGCCGCTACTTCCTCGCTACGCTGGGGCAGTGGCTCAGCGACGCCGAGCCGTTCGGGCGCTATACCACCGTTACGCCGCCCGCGCCTGTGGCCAACGCGCCTGACAACCGGCCGATTATGACGCCGCCGGTGGCGGGCAACGACGCAGACTATGATGAAGGTTCGCTGGCATGAGATTTACCGATACCCACTGCCACTTTGATTTTCCTCCCTTCGCTGGCGATGAGCGCGCCAGCATCGCGCGCGCCGCCGAAGCGGGCGTGGAGCGCATTATCGTCCCGGCGGTGGAGGCCAGCCGCTTTGCGCGCATCGTCTCGCTGGCGGCGCAGCATCCCGCTCTCTACGCCGCGCTCGGCCTGCACCCCATCGCCATCGACCGCCACGAGGAGGCGCATCTCGAGCAGCTGGAGCACTGGCTGCGGCAGCAGCCGGCGAAGCTGACGGCAATAGGGGAGATTGGCCTCGACCTCTATATGGATAATCCGCAGTTTGCGCGCCAGGAATTTTTGCTCGACGCGCAGCTGCGGCTGGCGAAGCGGTATGATTTACCGGTGATCATGCATTCGCGCCGCACCCACGACAAGCTGGCGCTGCATCTGCGCCGTCACGATCTGCCGCGGCGCGGCGTGGTGCACGGCTTCGCCGGCAGCCTGCAGCAGGCGCAGGCCTTTATCAAACTTGGCTACGCCATCGGCGTCGGCGGCACCCTGACCTATGAACGCGCCAGCAAAACCCGCAACACCCTGGCGCAGCTGCCGCTCGATGCGCTGCTGCTGGAGACCGACGCGCCCGATATGCCGCTGCACGGCTTTCAGGGCGAGCCGAACCGGCCGGAGCGCGCGCGTCTGGTATGGCAAACCCTGTGCGAGCTGCGCCCAGAGCCGCCGCAGGCGATCGCCGAGGCGCTGTGGCGCAATACCTGCGCGCTGTTCAGTCTGCCTGAGTAATCTCTCCTGATGTGATAATAGTAACATCCCGCTTCTCTGCGTTATAATAAAGCTATTGCCATTCCCTCGTGATAGCGGTGTGATGAATTACACATTATCAGCCGCTGCTCATTGTTAGAATTATCACATTAAGCCGGCGCTTCCGCGTCCGTTTGTTATCTGGAGAACACCATGACTGACATTACCGCCGCTGCGCAGCGCGCGCTGCAACTGATGGACCTGACCACCCTGAACGAAGACGATACCGATGAGAAAGTGATCGCCCTGTGCCGCCAGGCGAAATCGCTGGCGGGCAACACCGCTGCGATCTGCATCTATCCGCGCTTTATTCCGGTGGCGCGCAAAGCGCTGCGCGAGCAGGGCACGCCCGACATCCGCATCGCGACCGTTACGAACTTCCCGCACGGCAACGACGATATCGATATCGCGCTGGCGGAAACCCGCGCTGCCATCGCCTATGGCGCGGACGAGGTCGACGTGGTCTTCCCTTACCGCGCGCTGATCGCCGGCAACGCGCAGATCGGTTTCGATCTGGTGAAGGCCTGCAAAACGGCGTGTGCGGAGTCTGACGTGCTGCTGAAGGTGATCATCGAAAGCGGCGAGCTGAAAGAGGAAGCGCTGATCCGTCAGGCCTCGGAGATCGCTATCGACGCCGGCGCGGACTTTATCAAAACCTCCACCGGCAAGGTGCCGGTCAACGCCACGCCGGAAGTGGCGCAGATTATGATGAGCGTTATCCGCGACAAAGGCGTTAAAGATAAGGTGGGCTTTAAGCCTGCGGGCGGCGTGCGCACGGCGGATGACGCAGCGATCTATCTCAAGCTGGCGGACGATATCCTTGGCGAGGGCTGGGCCGACGCGCGCCACTTCCGCTTCGGCGCTTCCAGCCTGTTAGCCAGCCTGCTGAACGCGCTGGGCCATCAGACCGCCACCAGCAAAACCGGCTACTGATTGCGTGACGGCGGCCGCTGGCCGCCATTCTCATCTCAACCCTGATCATGGGGGCGACTTTGTTTCTGCCGCAAGAAATTATCCGTAAAAAACGCGATGGCCAGGCGCTGAGCGAAGAGGAGATCCGCTTCTTCATCAACGGGGTACGCGATAACAGCGTTTCCGAAGGCCAGATCGCCGCGCTGGCGATGACGATCTTCTTTCACGATATGTCGCTGCCGGAGCGGGTGGCGCTCACCATGGCGATGCGCGACTCCGGCACGGTACTGAACTGGCAGTCGCTGAATCTCAACGGGCCGGTGGTCGATAAGCACTCCACCGGCGGCGTCGGCGACGTCACCTCGCTGATGCTGGGGCCGATGGTGGCCGCCTGCGGCGGCTATGTACCGATGATCTCCGGGCGCGGCCTCGGCCATACCGGTGGCACCCTGGACAAGCTGGAGGCGATTCCGGGCTTCGATATTTTCCCGGACGACGATCGTTTCCGTCAGATTATTAAACAGGTCGGCGTAGCGATCATCGGCCAGACCCGCTCCCTCGCGCCGGCGGATAAACGTTTCTACGCCACGCGCGATATCACCGCCACCGTGGACTCTGTGCCGCTTATTACCGCTTCGATTCTGGCGAAAAAGCTGGCGGAAGGGCTGGACGCGCTGGTGATGGACGTCAAAGTTGGCTCCGGCGCCTTTATGCCGACCTTCGAGGCGTCGCTCGATCTGGCACAGGCGATTGTTGGCGTGGCAAACGGCGCGGGCTGCACCACCACCGCGCTGCTCACCGATATGAACCAGGTGCTCGCCTCGAGCGCGGGCAACGCGCTGGAAGTGCGCGAAGCGGTGCGCTTCCTGACCGGTGCGCAGCGCAACCCGCGCCTGCTGGAGGTCACGCTGGCGCTGTGCAGCGAGATGCTGATTTCCGGCAAGCTGGCGGCCAGCGAAGAGGAGGCGCGCAGCAAGCTGCAGCAGGTGCTGGATAACGGTCAGGCGGCCGAGGTGTTCGCGCGTATGGTCGCCGCGCAGGGTGGCCCCGCTGATTTCGTTGAGCGCCACGAGGCCTATCTGCCGCAGCCGACGCTCAGCAAGCCGGTCTACGCCGATCGTCCCGGCATCGTCAGCAGCATGGACACGCGCGCGCTGGGGATGGCGGTGGTGGCGCTGGGCGGCGGACGCCAGCGCGCCAGCGACGCTATCGACTACAGCGTCGGACTGAGCGAGACGATCGCGCTGGGCGAGCGCGCCGATTCGCAGCGCCCGCTGGCGATAGTACACGCCAGCAGCGAGGCGAGCTGGCAGCAGGCCGCGGCCGCGGTTCGCGCCGCGGTTACCCTGAGCGACAGCGCGCCGGCGGCACTGCCGGCGATCTACCGCCGGGTGCGCGCCGGCGATGGCTCAGCATAAAAGGGCTGACGGCGGCCGGGCTGGCCGCTGTCGTCCGCGACGCCGTCGCAAAAAAGCCGTAAAAATGCGGCCTTATGCTGCCGCTACGCAGCCATTCGGGTATACTGATCTGATCGCTTTTTTTTGACTTGTCACGCGCGCAGGCGCAGGAGACTTGCATGAAACGTGCTTTTATTATGGTGCTCGATTCCTTTGGAATCGGCTCAAGCAAAGACGCCGACAAATTCGGCGACGCAGGATCGGACACGCTGGGTCATATCGCTGAGGCGTGCTTTAACGGCGAAGCGGATCAGGGGCGCAAAGGCCCGCTGCATCTGCCCAATCTGACCGCGCTCGGCCTGGGCAAAGCGGCGGAGCTCTCTACCGGCCGCTTCCCGCTGGGCCTCGATCCCGATGCGGAAATTACCGGCGCTTACGCCTACGCCAGCGAAATCTCCTCTGGTAAGGATACGCCGTCCGGCCACTGGGAGATCGCCGGCGTGCCGGTGCTGTTCGACTGGGGCTACTTTAGCGACAAAGAGAACAGCTTCCCGCAGGCGCTGCTCGACAGGCTGGTGGAGCGCGCGAAGCTGCCGGGCTATCTCGGCAACTGCCACTCTTCCGGCACGGTGATCCTCGACCAGCTGGGCGAAGAGCATATGAAAACCGGCAAGCCGATTTTCTACACCTCGGCGGACTCGGTGTTCCAGATCGCCTGTCACGAAGAGACCTTCGGCCTCGATCGCCTTTATGAGCTGTGCGAAATTGCGCGTGAAGAGCTGACCGAGGGGGGCTACAACATCGGCCGCGTTATCGCGCGTCCGTTTGTCGGCGACAAAGCGGGTCATTTTGAGCGCACCGGCAACCGTCACGACCTGGCGGTGGAACCGCCTTCGCCGACCATGCTGAAAAAGCTGGTGGACGAAAAGGGCGGCGAAGTGATTTCGGTGGGTAAAATCGCTGATATCTACGCGCAGCAGGGCATTACGCAGAAAGTGAAGGCGACCGGCCTGGACGCGCTGTTCGACGCCACCATCGAGCAGATGAAAAAGGCACCCGACCAGTCGATCGTCTTTACCAACTTCGTCGATTTCGACTCGACCTGGGGACACCGTCGCGACGTCGCCGGCTACGCGGGCGGGCTGGAGCTGTTCGATCGTCGTTTGCCGGAGCTGATGGCGCTGGTAAAAGAGGATGACATTCTGATCCTCACCGCCGATCACGGCTGCGATCCCACCTGGCCGGGCACCGAGCACACGCGCGAGCATATTCCGATTCTGATCTACGGCCCGAAAGTGAAACCGGGCTCGCTGGGCTATCGCGAAACCTTCGCGGATATCGGTCAGACAATCGCACACTATTTTGGCCTGTCCGATATGGACTACGGCAAGAGCATGCTGTAAACAGAGCCGCTGAATTTAAAAAGGACAAACAACAATGGCAACTCCTCACATTAATGCAGAAATGGGCGACTTCGCCGACGTGGTACTGATGCCGGGCGATCCGCTGCGTGCGAAGCACATCGCGGAAACCTTTCTGGAAAACCCGGTTGAAGTGAACAACGTGCGCGGCATGCTGGGCTATACCGGCACCTACAAAGGCCGCAAAATCTCCGTGATGGGCCACGGCATGGGCATTCCGTCCTGCTCGATCTACACCAAAGAGCTGATCACCGACTTTGGCGTGAAAAAGATCATCCGCGTCGGCTCCTGCGGCGCGGTGCGCGCCGACGTGAAGCTGCGCGATATCGTTATCGGCATGGGCGCCTGCACCGACTCTAAAGTCAACCGCATGCGCTTTAAGGATCACGACTTCGCGGCGATTGCCGACTTTGACATGGTGCGCAACGCGGTTGACGCAGCGAAAGCGCTGGGCGTGGACGCGCGCGTCGGCAACATCTTCTCTGCCGATCTCTTCTACACCCCGGATCCGCAGATGTTCGACGTGATGGAGAAGTACGGCATCCTCGGCGTGGAGATGGAAGCGGCGGGTATCTACGGCGTGGCGGCGGAGTTTGGCGCGAAAGCGCTGACCATCTGCACCGTTTCCGACCATATCCGCACCCATGAGCAGACCACCTCTGCCGAGCGTCAGACCACCTTCAACGATATGATTAAGATCGCGCTGGAGTCGGTGCTGCTGGGCGACTAAGCCTGCGCTTGCCTCTTTCCCGTCTCCTGCCTGTGGCAGGAGGCGGGGAATTTCGTAACATTCTCACCAAATGACACACTTTTCACTACTCCTGTGCAACTTCCTGCTGGCGCTCACCTGCTGCCTCCCTATCATTAGCGCGACAACAAAAAATAACCTGTCCGCCAATGCCGCCTAATGAATTTCCGTAATTTCGAAGCTGAAGAAAAGCTCTTCGCGCGCCGCGCGCTGGTCGCCTTTGCGCTGGTCGTTATCTGTTTCATCATTCTCGGCGTCAATCTCTACCGTTTGCAGGTGCGCGATCACAGCTACTATCAGACGCGATCGAACCAGAACGATATCAAAATGATCCCCATTGCGCCGACGCGCGGGCTGATTTTCGATCGCAACGGCATCCCGCTGGTGCATAACGTCACCTGGTACGACATCATGCTGACGCCCTACAAAATTGACGATATGCAGGCGACGCTGAAGGCGCTGACGCCGATTGTCGATCTGACGCCGGATGAGATCGCTACCTTTACCCGTACGCTAAAACAGAGCAGCCGCTACAAGCCGCTCGTGCTGAAAGAGGAGCTGACCGAGGAAGAGGTGGCGCGCTTCTCGGTGAACCAGTACCGCTTCACCGGCGTCAGCGTCGATACCTATCAGGATCGCGAATATCCCTACGGCGCCGACCTGGCGCACGTTGTCGGCTACGTCTCGAAAATCAACGATAGCGACGATAAGCGTCTCAGCGCCGCGGGCATCGCCGAGAACTACGCCGCCGACCACAATATCGGCAAGCAGGGTATCGAGGGCTATTACGAGTCGCTGCTGCACGGCAAGCCGGGCTATCGGGAAGTGGAGGTGGATAACCACGGCCGCATCGTGCGCGTGCTGAAAGAGGTGCCGCCGGTGGCGGGCAAAAATATTACGCTGACTCTCGATCTGCATCTGCAGCAGTATGTGGAGAGCCTGCTGGCCGGGCAGCGTGCGGCGGTGCTGGTGGAGGATCCCCACGACGGCTCGGTGCTGGCGATGGTCTCCAGCCCCAGCTACGATCCCAATCCCTTCGTAAAAGGCATCAGCTATCAGGCCTATAAAGCGCTGCTGCAGGACAAAAATCTGCCGCTGATCAACCGCGTTACCCAAGGGCTCTATCCGCCCGCGTCGACGGTGAAGCCCTATATGGCGATGTCGGCGCTGCTGACCGGCGTAATCACCCCGCAAACTCACTTCTTTGGCGCGCCGACCTGGACGCTGCCGGGCACCGACCGCCGCTATCGCGACTGGAAAAAAAGCGGTCACGGCATGCTGGACGTCACCAAAGCGATTGAGGAGTCCGCCGACACTTTCTTCTATCAGGTGGCGTTTATGATGGGCATCGACCGTATCCACAGCATGCTCAGTCAGTTCGGCTACGGAAAATCCACCGGCATCGATCTTAACGAAGAGTACAGCGGCCTGCTGCCGAGCCGCGAATGGAAGCTCAAGGTGCATAAAAAAAGCTGGTATCAGGGCGATACGGTTTCGGTGGGCATCGGGCAGGGCTACTGGATCGCCACGCCGATTCAGATGGTGAAGGCGATGGTGGCGCTGATCAATAACGGAAAAGTGATTGCGCCGCATCTGCTGGCGAAGGCCGAGCGCGGCAAAAGCGTGGAGCCTTATCAGCCGACGCTGCCGCAGCCACAGATAGGCGACGCGCGCTCGCCTTACTGGGGGCTGGTGCGTCGCGCCATGTTCGGCATGGCCAACGCGCCCAACGGCACCGGTTATAAATATTTCCACACCGCCCCTTACGGCATTGCGGCGAAAAGCGGCACCTCGCAGGTGTTTAGCCTGAAGCAGAACCAGACTTATAACGCGAAGATGATCCCGGTGCGCCTGCGCGACCATATCTTCTATACCGCGTTCGCCCCCTTTAACAATCCGAAGGTGGCGGTGGCGCTGATTCTCGAAAACGGCGGCAATGAAGGCGTCACCGCCGCGCCGGTGATGCGCCAGATCCTTGACCATATCTTCCTGCCGCCGCCGACGTCGGCACCGATCGAGACCGCGCAGCAGCCATAATGCTGCTAAAGCCGGGCGGCCCGCCCGGTTACTCCTGGCTTAAGGTCTGGGTGACCTGGCTGATGGCGCGCACCACTTCCGACGAGCTGTCGCGCAGCTCGCCGATCACGCCGCCCGCCTGCTGGGCCAGCTCCACGCCGTGATCGGCGCGCTTCATATTGGAGGCGATGCTTTTCAGCGCTTTGGAGGCGAGCTGATGATTCTGCCGCACCCGGTTTTCGATCTCGCTGGTGGCCTGATTGATATTGGCCGCCAGCGTGCGCACCTCATTGGCCACCACGGCGAAGCTGCGGCCGTGCGTGCCGGCGCGCGCCGCCTCTACCGCGGCGTTAAGCGCAATCAGGTTGGTCTGATCGGCGATGCGGCGAATGCTGGCGACAATGGCGCCGATGCGGTCGGAGGAGTCGCTGAGATCGGCGATATCGTCAGAGATGCCGTGCAGCTCGCCCGCCAGCGCATTAATGGTCTGCACGCTCTCCTCGATCACGCTGGCGCCGTGGCGGGTGCTCTCGCGGGTCTCCAGCGCGGTCTGATAAGCCTGCTGTGCGGCGTCGCGCTCCTGCTGATTTTTCTCTACCTGCGCCGTCACGTCGGTGGCGAACTTCACCACCTTATACAGCCTGCCCTCGCCATCAAACACCGGGTTATAGGTGGCGCGCAGCCAGACGGTTTGCCCCTGTTTATTGACCCGCTGGAACTGGCCGGAGATAAACTCGCCGCGGTTAAGCTTTTCCCAGAACGCTTTGTATTCGGCGCTCTGGCGCAGCGCTTCGGAACAGAAGCGGCTGTGCGGCAGGCCGATCACCTCGTCGGCGCGGTAGCCCATGGTTTTAAGAAAGTTGGCGTTTGCCTTCAGCACTTCACCTTTCAGGTTAAAGGCGATCACCGCCATCGACCGCTCAATCGCGGTGGTCATGGCGCGCTGCTCCTGGGCGTCGACAATACGCGCGGTGATATCGGTCGCCAGCTTGACGATTTTCACCACGCGGCCATGGCGATCCTGCACCGGCACATAGTTGGCTTCCAGCCAGACCGGACGGCTGTGCTTCGCCAGGCGCAGAAATTTGTCGCTAAAGCTTTCGCCGCGCTTCAGGCGCAGCCAGAAGTCGCGATATTGTGACGACTGCGCATAGTCGGCGGTGCAAAACAGCCGGTGATGCTGGCCGACAATGTCGCTGAGCGTATAGCCCATACGCTCGAGAAACAGTGGGTTAGCGTTAAGAATGATGCCATCGGGCGTAAACTCGATCATCGCGATAGCGTCGTTGAGGGAGCTGAGCGTTGCCGCAGGGCGTGTCTGTTTTTGCCACGCAAGGCGTGACAGCAGGCCTGATGAAATAGTGGAAAACATGGTGCACCTTATTATGGGTATGTAGTGTCACTATCGTTATCGGTCAGGGCGGCGAAAAAGTAAGCGCGAAGCGACGCGACTGCGGTTTTTTTTACCAGCCGGTCTGTTTATTGCTATAAAACGCAGCAGTCAGCGGCAATTTGATGAAAAGCGTTTGACGCTGTGAGGCCATTAAGGTTTAATGCGCCCCGTTGCCCGAATAGCTCAGTCGGTAGAGCAGGGGATTGAAAATCCCCGTGTCCCTGGTTCGATTCCGGGTTCGGGCACCACTAATTAGAGAACCCAGCCTTATGGCTGGGTTTTTGCTTTTGTGCGGAACCCGTTTATCGAACCGGTTCGATGACCTCGCCGCGTCCAGCGGCTCGCCCTGCGGGTTTGCCGCGCAGGCGCGACAAAGCAAAAATGCTCCCGGCATTTTTGTCCGGGTTCGGGCACCACTAATTAGAGAACCCAGCCTTATGGCTGGGTTTTTGCTTTTGTGCGGAACCCGTTTATCGAACCGGTTCGATGCCCTCGCCGCGTCCAGCGGCTCGCCCTGCGGGTTTGCCGCGCAGGCGCGACAAAGCAAAAATGCTCCCGGCATTTTTGTCCGGGTTCGGGCACCACTAATTAGAGAACCCAGCCTTATGGCT